>CAZTOE010000027.1:0-25235 GCA_964615045.1 uncultured Spirochaetales bacterium | reverse complement strand
GCTTTGCCGTAGCGCGCCTCAATGTGGCGAACTGGCTCAAGCTGGCCGACGTCGACTATTTTCTGTTCCACCAGGCGAATCTACGGATCAACGAGTTCGTGGCACAACAGCTCGGAATCGCGCCGGAGCGCTGCCCGAACAACATCGAGCGCTACGGCAACTGTTCGGCGGCCTCGATTCCCATGCTTCTCCATGAGGTCCAGCAGGACGGACGACTGCGGAGCGGCCAGCTCGTCGCGATGACCGCCTTTGGCTCGGGCTTCACCTGGGCCTCGGCGCTGCTGCGCTGGTAGCCGCCCCACGCTGTAAGTCACCGCAACGAAGCGTTTTTTCTCCCCCTTGACGCGATAACGCGACGTGTTATTTTGACGCACCGCGTCTTCAGGGAGATTAAGTCATGGCACGAACAGCCTCGGAAAACGTGTTTGAAGAGGGCCTCGAGCAGCTGCGCAGTGCGGTGCACCGGGTGGACGGCGAGGTCCGCCGCCTTCAGCGCCGGGCCGAAGCACGCCGGGAGCGTTTTGAGAAAGACCTGCGGCGCAGCGGCGAGAAGCGCTGGAAGCAGGCGCGCAACCAGATCCGCAGCCTGCAGCGCGAGGCAAGTGAACGCTTGGAGAAAGGGCTGGAGCGAACCCTCGACTTGCTTCCCCTGGCCAGCAAGCGCGATGTCGCTCGCCTCGACCGCCAGCTGAAGAGCCTGAGCAAAAAGCTTCGCGATCTCGAAAAGCGCAAGACTGCCGCACCGCCGCCGCCGACCGCGACGGCCTAGCAGCCTCGGCACGACTGCCACAGCCCCGCTCGGCTACCCTGGGACTTCAAGTAGCCCAGGAGGACCGTCGTGGCGGATTTTCGCGGACTCGATTTCCTACGACTCGACGAGCTTCTCACGGACGAAGAAATCGCGGCTCGCGATACAGTGAGGGAATTCGTCTCCCGAGAGTTCCTTCCCCTCGTCCAGGAGTACGTCCGACAGGACGGTGCCTTTCCCATGCAGCTCATTCCGCGCTTGGGGGAACTCGGACTCTTCGGCGCCAACCTCGAAGGCTACGGCTGTGCCGGGATGGGGGCGGTCGCGTACGGGCTGCTCATGCAGGAACTCGAGCGCGGTGACTCGGGCCTGCGCTCCTGCTGCTCGGTGCAGGGCTCGCTCGTCATGTACCCGATCCACGCCTACGGCTCCGAGGAGCAGCGCAGCCGCTGGCTCCCGAAGATGGCCTCCGGTGAGGTGATCGGTTGCTTCGGGCTGACCGAGCCCGATTTTGGGAGCCACGTATCGGGTATGCGGACCAAGGCGGTGCGCAAGGGCGATGCTTGGGTGCTGAACGGAACCAAGCGTTGGATCACCAACGGCTCGGTGGCGCAAGTCGCCGTGATCTGGGCAAACACCGAGGAGGGCGTGCGCGGCTTCCTGGTGGAGACAGACTGCCCCGGCTTTGAGGCCCGCGACATCAAGGGGAAAATGTCGCTGCGAGCGTCGGTGACATCGGAGCTCTTTCTGCACGACGTCGAAGTCTCGGAAGCCGACCGACTACCCGAGGCCAAGGGGCTCAAGGGACCGCTCTCGTGTCTCACACAGGCGCGCTACGGGATCGCGTGGGGGGCGATCGGTGCCGCCATGGCCTGTTATGAAGAAGTGGTGGGTTACACCAAAGAGCGCCTGGTGGACGGCGGCCCTCTTGCCGGTAAGCAGCTGACGCAAGAGAAGCTCGCCTTCATGCTGACCGAGATCACGAAGGCCCAACTGTTGGCACTGCGCGTGGGACGCATCAAGGAGGCCAACCAGCTCGACCACGCGATGGTGTCGCTCATCAAACGCAACAACGTGGACATGGCGCTTCAAGTCGCGCGCCAGGCGCGCGATCTCCTCGGCGCCAATGGCATCGTCGACGACTACTGCGCGATGCGACACATGATGAATCTGGAGACGGTGCGAACCTACGAAGGCACCCACGACATCCATACCCTGATCCTCGGCGAACGCATCACGGGAATGCGTGCCCTTTGAACAAAGTTCACTAGGGATGGGGCCGCAAAGCAGCGCGCGCACGGCAAGGGTCCGCGGAGCGGACCCGCGCAGCGAGAGCAGAGCCGAGCGGAGTTTAAAGAGGACGCCGAAGGCGAACCAACTTCAATAGGAACCGCACAGGAGGAGGGCCGCTGCGCGTTTCCAGGCGCACCCTCGAAGACCTCGATTGGCCCTTTGTGCTCGAGCGACTGGGTCGTTTCACGCAGACGCCCGGCGCCTCGCGTCGTTGCAGCGGCGAGCCCGAAGGCACGCTTTTTGCCCCCAACCTCGAGGCGGCCCGCGCGCTCCTCGAGGAGACCGGCGAGGCGCGCGCGTGGCTCACGGAAAGATCCCGGCCATTCGGCGCGATGGTCGAGATCGGGCCCGCCGTGGCGCGCGCCGCTCGAGGGGGAGTACTGCGCGCCGAGGAAATCCTCGCCATCACGGGGGCCGCCGAGACCATTTGGGCCGCGAGCCGCGCCCTCGCCCAGCGCTGCGACGAAGCCCCGCGCCTCTTCGCGCATATGGAGGCGTTGGGCGAGCCGCCGGCGTGGGTGGGCGCCGTGCGTCGCACGCTCGACGAGGAGGGCAGGGTCCTCGACGGAGCGTCGCCGCTCCTCGCGGACGCGCGGGCGCGGGTGCGCCGCCTCGGCGCCGAACTCCAGCGCCGGCTGCAGGCGGCCCTCCACGACCCCTCGGTGGCTCCCTACCTCTCCGACTCGTTTGTGACGCTGCGGGGAGGGCGTTACGTGCTGCCGGTGCGCGCCGACGCCCGCAGCCGTGTATCGGGCATCGTGCACGACGCTTCTTCGTCCGGAACCACACTTTTCGTCGAGCCCGATGCCGCTGTCGCCACCAACAACCAATTGCGGGAGTCCGAGCTCGAAGTCGCGCGGGAAACCGAACGCATCCTCCACGGGCTCTCGCAATCAATCGGCCACAGCGCGACCGCGCTTCGGGCGGGCATCACTGCGCTCGAGGCCGTCGACCTGGCATTCGCCCGCGGCGCTCTCGCGCTGGAGTACGACGCGGTCGCGGTGACTCTCGAGGAAACGGGCGGCTACATCCTGCCGGGGCTTCGCCATCCACTTCTGCCCCGAGACGAGGTTGTTCCCAACGATCTCGCTTTGGGCCAACACTTCTCGGTCCTCGTGTTGTCGGGGCCCAATGCCGGTGGCAAAACGGTCGCGATGAAGGCACTCGCCCTGGCGGTGCTGGGCGTCCATGCAGGCCTGCAGCCCTGCGCTCTTCCGGGAGCCCGCGTTGAATGGACGGACGCGTTGCTCGCCGACATCGGGGATGCGCAGAGCCTGCGCGAGCATCTTTCGACCTTCTCGGCGCACCTTCGCAACCTGGCCTCGATTCTCGCCCACGCGGACCCCCGCTCGCTGGTCCTGCTGGACGAGATCGGTGACGGCACCGATCCCGGCGAAGGGGCTGCACTGGCGCAAGCGGTGCTCGAGGGATTGGTCCAACGCGGCGCCCGAGCCGTAGTCACCACCCATTACAACTTGCTGAAAGAGCTGGCGGCGGCGGACAGCCGATTCGAGAACGCCAGTTTCGATTTCGACCCCGAGACCCTGGCGCCCATGTTCCGCTTGCGGTTGGGCACCGCCGGAGTGTCCTCGGCCACCGCACTGGCGGCGCGGATGGGGCTACCCGGCAACGTTCTCGCGCGGGCCCATGAGCTTCTCGACCGCGAGGATCGGCGTCTCGAACACACCCTCGCGACCTTGAACGAGAGCCGCCTCGCGCTCGAACGCGAACGACAGGAGGCGGCGCAACTCAAGGCCGAAAGCGCCGCCGAACGCGACGCGCTGCGCGCGAAGCTCGAGCACCTCCAAGCCAAACGCGATCGCCTGTACGACGAGCTGCGCAGCGAACTGGAGCTTTCATTCCGCGAGGCCCACGAGCAGGTGGCGAACGTGATCCGTGCGTTGCAGCAGAGAGGTCGCGGCGCGCGTGAGGCCGAACGAGCCCGGCGGACCCTTGTCGAGCTGGAGCGTGGCACGCGGGCGCCGGGTGGAGCACTCGAAGGCTCTGCGCATCGCGACACCGCGCCACATCCCATCGATTGGCAGCGGGCGCGCCCGGGCCAACGCGTGAGGTTGACGCGGGGGGGCGATGCGACGCTAGTCGCCCTACCCGATCGGCGCGGGCGCGCAGCTGTGCAGGTGGGAGCCGCGCGAATCCTCGTCCCGGCGGAGCAAATCGGCGTCGCACCAGACGCCCCGGCGGAAACCGGAGCTCCCGAGCGCGTCCGAGTCGAGCGTGAAGACCCCGGCGGCGGGCTCTCGCGGGAGCTTGATCTGCGCGGCTCGCACGTCGACGAGGCGCTGGAGCGTCTCGACCACGCGCTCGACCGAGCCGCCAGCGCGGGCCAGCCCGACCTGCGCGTCGTGCACGGGATCGGAACCGGCGCACTGCTCCGCGCCCTTCGCGAAGCGCTGGCGCATTCTCCGTATGTGGCGCATTTCGAGGCGGCGGCGCCCGACAAGGGCGGTGAAGGAGCGACCGAGGTCACCCTCAGGGGCTAGCCGGAGCCGTGGATGCGCGGTCGGCCAGCACCTCCTCCGCAGCGCGAAGGCCCGATCGCGCTGCACCTTCGAGAGAGGACTCGATCCAATAGTCGCCGGCCAAATAAAGTCGCCGGCCTCGCGCTCGCTCGCTGGCGGCGACGCGACGCAGTCGTGCGATACAGCGGTAGGTTCCGACCGCGAAGTGGGGAAACGCTTCCGGCTCCGCGTGCCACAGACTCTCCGCAACGCGCAGTCGCAGGCCGGGCAACCAGCGCGAGAGCTCGCCCGGCAAGACCCGTGCGAGCTGCTCGGGATCCGCGTCGGCGGCGCCGCGGCGCAGCAACGCGCCGAGCCAAAGTTCGCGCTCCACCCGGCGCAAGGTGACGCTGGCGACCCAACCCGACACGGCGCGAGGCACCCAGACGCGCACACCGCCGGAGCGCGTCGCGAGGCCGCGCAGCGACGCGGGAAGCTCATCGACTGGAGCGGACCAGAGCGCGCCCGCATGACTCGTCCAGCGCGCCAGCGCCGCTCGCTCGCTGGGCGTAAGACACGGTTCGGCGACGCGGCAGGCGATCCGCGGGGGAACGGCCAACACGACCGCGCGAGCCTCGAGGCGGATCGCCCCGTCGGCGCGAACACCCGTCACCTCGAGCGCGCCATTCGGACGGTTCTTGATGTGCGCGACGCGCAAGGCGCGCACCGAGGCCGCGGGGATCGCCGCGCTGAGGCGCGAGGAAAGCGCTCGCGTCGAAACGGCGGGATCCGCTCCTGCGCGACGCTGCCACTGCAGGAGGAACCCGACACGACTCACTTCGCGCTCGTCCACGGGGGCGCGCGCAGCAAGCCAGGGCTCGATCCAAGCGGCTAGCGCGCGGCGCCCCAGGTAGAGGCGAGCGAAATCCTCAAGGCTGCGATCATCGAGCACCGCCGCGGTTTCGGGGTGCTCCACGTCGAGCAGCGGACGATAGTGAGCCAACAGTCGTTCGAAACGGGGAAACCGCCACGCATCAAAACCGAGCTGGCGCAGCTCGGGTCGGTCGGATTGCAGAGCCATCAGCCCGCCGCCGCGGGCGAGGCGAAGCACGGGCTTCACCCAATCTTGATCCGAACCGAGGGAGCCCAGAACCTGACTGAGCGCGGTGTCACGCGCGCCGCATTGCCAGCCGAGGGGGTCTGCGCCGTGGCCGGCTGCGACCCGACCCCCGAGACGCGCCTCGGTCTCGAGAAGCGACACCCGAACCCCTGCGCGTAGCAGGGCCTGCGTGGCGGCGATCCCCGCCACGCCTCCCCCGACCACGAGCACCTCCGCGCCCCCGGTCGCGACGCCGCTCACGCGTGGAGCCGCGCAGCTAGCCAGCGGTCGAGTTTGTCGACGACGTCTTTCAAAGTGCGAAACGGGTAGTAGCTCACGTTTCGCTCGTCGAGGGCGGTGGCGAGCGAGTCCTTGGCGAACACCAGATCGGCGAAGAGTGCACCGCAGAGATCGGAGACGCGCCCGTTGCCGATGTGCACGACTGGGACGGTCGGGTACTCGCAGCGGTATGCTTCCATGCGGCTGCGCTTGCACGTCCCGGTACCACAAGAGCAGAGAGGGTTGGGATGTCCGGGTCGGATGCACCAACGATCCCGCTTGTAGACGAGGTGATTGGCGTCGTACTCAAAGTCGAAGCCAAAGAACCCCTGCAGCCGATCCAAGTTCCAATCGAAGCCATCGGACAGGATGCGGAAGGGCACTCGATGACGCTCGCACCAAGCCACCAGATCACGAGCGCCCGGATCGGGCTCCACGTCGCGCAAGAAGGCCTCGAGCTCGACCTTCGGAAGCTCGAGCCCGTTGAGCAGCTCGAGGTTGTAGTCCCAGGGCGTGAGTTCGCCGCGGCTGAGCCGGTCCCAAAGCGCGGGTCGGCGGTCGCCGGCATAGCGCTGAGCGAGCGTGGCACCCACGTCCTGGACTGCAAAGGTGCCGTCGAAGTCACAGAACACCGCCAACGGGGCCGCCTTCGCGTCCGTGTCGCACACCATGCTCGCGATCATAGGGAACTCCATTGACCATGAGTTCCGCCCCTGCCTCCGAAGCGCTGCGGCAGCGGCTCCAGAGGGCGGGGCCTCCGCTCATTCTGGACGGGGCGACCGGGACCGAGCTCGAGCGGGCCGGCTGGACCTGCGCACCGCCCCTCTGGTCGGCCGAGGCACTGATCGAGGCACCCCATGAGGTGGAACGAATCCACACCGCCTACGCCGCCGCCGGCGCGGAGATCCTCACCGCCAACACCTTCCGCACCCAGGAGCGCAACCTCGCCCGCGGCGGCCACCCCGGACGCGCGCGCGAGCTGACGACCCTTGCGGTCAGCCGCTGCCGCGCAGCCGCGGCGCGCAGCCGGGGCAGCGGGCCCCTTTGGGTCGCCGGCTCGATGGCTCCTCTCGAGGACTGCTATAGGCCCGAATTGGTGCCCGACGACGCGACGCTGCGCCGGGAGCACGGCGAGCACGCACGCCATCTGGCGGCGGCCGGGTGCGATTTGCTGTTGGTCGAGACCCTCAATACGGCACGTGAAGCGCGTATCGCGTGTGACGCTGCGCTGGCTACCGGGCTCCCTGTCTGGGTGAGTTTCACGTGCCGCCGCGCGGCTCGGCTCCTCTCGGGTGAACCCCTCGCCGAGGCACTCCGCGACCTCGCACCGTTGCGGCCCGACGCGGTGGGCGTGAATTGCCTCTCGCTTCTCGCGGCGCGCGATGCCCTCGCAGTGTTGGCGCGCTCGGGTTTCGCGTTCGGCGTTTACCCCAATCTGGCTTTCAAGACGCCCAAACCCGACTCACCCTACCGGGCGGGGAGCCGCCCGCTCACATCCCCCCCGCATCGCTTCGTGGAAGAGGCTCGGGGCTGGTGGGACGCCGGCGCGCGTTTCGTAGGGGGCTGCTGTGGCACCGGACCGGATCACATCGCCGCGTTGGCCGCGTTCTGGCGCGGCTGAGGGCGGCGCGCGAGCCTGGCGCTATTGGCTGCCGCATTTCGGTTCGCGGGGTGACGAAATTTGTGTCACCGCAGCCGACGGAGATTGCGCGCGGGTGAGGTGGCTGCTCGCCCGCTGCGCGAGGGCTGCGCCGCAAGGATCCGCTCCTGCTCGAATGCGGAGCGCGACTGCATAGAGGGTGATCCCCCCCAAGCTGGCACATGCCTTGCTCTACTCCAAGACAACAACCAAGAGCCTCGCGGTCCACCGCGCCCGGGCTGACAACCCCTCCCCCCGCACTCGTGCGGGGTGTCAGTCCGGGCGCTTCGCGTTTAACGCTCCGCCTCGCGTTAACCCCGTCGGGCTTGAAACGGGGTTGGTATCGACGGTCAGGATGCCGCCGCAGGCATAGCAGTGGGTGGCGTCGTCGCGATGCTCCCCAGCGCCGCACCCGGGACAGAGCAAAGGGTTCAACACCTCGTGCCGCTGTTGGGTGAGCTCGGCGCTCACGATGCCGGTCGGCACCGCGATAATCGCGTAGCCCAGGATCATGACGCCAGCGGCCACGCCCTGGCCGATCACGGTCTGCGGAGCGATGTCGCCGTAACCGACCGTGGTCATCGTCACGATCGCCCAGTACATGGCGCGGGGGATACTGGTAAAGCCGCGCTCGGGTCCCTCAACCCAGTAGACGACCGTTCCCAGCACCAGGGACAGGCTCAGCACTGCCCCGAGGAAGACGGTGATCTTGGCGCGGCTCGCCCGGAGCGCCCGCACCAACTCGCGACTCTCGCTGGAGTAGCGGGCTAGCTTGAGGACCCGGAAGACGCGCAAAAGGCGCAGGGCCCGGATCACCAGCAGCGAATGCGCCCCGGGCAGGAACAGGCTCATATAGGAGGGAAGAATCGCCAGCAGGTCGACAATCCCAAAGAAACTTGTGGCGTAGCGAAGGGGGGCGCGGACCGCGAGCAGGCGCAAGGCGTACTCGAGGGTGAAGAGGAGCGTGAAGCTCCATTCGACCACCCGCAGCCAGGCGCCCCACGCGTCACGGACCTCTGCGACGCTTTCGAGCATGACAGCCACGACGCTCGCGAGGATCGACCACAGCAAGACGAGGTCGAAGGCACGACCGGCCGGCGTCTCCACGCCGAAGATCACGCGAAAGATTCGCTCGCGCCACGCGGCGCGCGAGGGGATCTCGGTCGGTGTGAGCAGAGACATTCCGCCTCCTGGACAGAGCGAAATCGGTAGAATCGCGCCTCCCATGGCACGGCGCGAGAGCTTGCCTCCGATCCTTCCGAGTCCGCAGCGAGCCGAGCCCGGCGAGGGATCGCTGCGCCTGCGTCCCGATACCCCGATCGTTGTCGGCGCGCCGGACGACTTCGCGGCCGCGCGCGCCTTGCAGGAGCGCATCGAGCGAGGCGCCGGGCTTCGGCTTCCGATCGAGACTCACGCTCGCACTGCTGACCTGGGGCCGCGCCTGGAGCTCGCGCGAACCGACGACGGCGGCGAGGGCTACGCGGTGACGGTCCGGCGCGATGCGGCGCGGCTGCTCGGGAAGGGTCGGGCCGGGCTTCGCTATGCGGTCGAAACCGTAGCCCAGCTGCTCGATCCGGCCGGGCGGCTTCCCGCATGCGAAATCGAAGATGCGCCCGACTTCTCTCGGCGGGGGCTCTTGCTCGACGTCTCGCGCGGCCGAGTCCCCACCCCCGCCACGCTGCGCGACCTCGTCGATCGCTGCGCCCGGCTGAAGCTCAACACTCTGATGCTTTACGTCGAACATCCTTTCCGATTTCGCCGCCATCCCGGCATCGGCGCCGATTGCTCCGCCTTGGACGCTGAAACCCTGCGCGCCCTCGACGACTATGCGGCGTCCCAGCACGTCGAGCTGATTCCGAACCTCCAATCGCTCGGACATATGGAACGCATTCTGCGCCTACCTCCCTATGCCGGATTGGCTGAAACCGACGCGCGCTGGACGCTGGCCCCCGAGAATCCGAAGACGTACCCGCTGTTGCGCGATCTCTACGACGAATACCTGCCCAATTTTCGCTCGCGACGCTTTCACGCCAACTGCGACGAGCCATGGGATCTGGGGCGGGGACAATCGAAGCCCCGTTCCGACGCGTTGGGTCCCGGCGGTTTGTTCCTGGAGCACCTGAAGCGGGTCCGCGCCCTGGCCTTGGAGCACGAGCGCCAACTCATGGTGTGGGCCGACTTCGTGCACGCCCACCCCGAACGCATCGCGGAGCTCGATCGCGATCTCGTGTTGTGCGACTGGGGCTACGAGGCCGACACCGATTACGCGCGGGTCCAGCGCTTCACGGCGGCGGGGCTGCGGTTCTGGGTGTGCCCGGGGACCTCGTCCTGGAATGCCCTCTTCCCGCGGATCGCGAATGCCCTCGACAACATCACCGGCTGGGCCGTTGCAGGTCGCCAGTACGGGGCGGAGGGGCTGCTACTGACCGAGTGGGGGGACTTTGGACACTACAACCTGCTCGGGGCCAACTGGCTGGCCCTCGCTTGGGCGGCTCAGCAGGCGTGGTCGGGGGATACCGAGCGGCCGAGTTTCGAGCGTGCCTTCGGCCACTTCGCCTTTGGTGTCCGGAGTCGCGAACCCGCGCGACTCTACGAGAACCTGGGGGCCTGTCACGAGGCGGGCTTCCATCTCGCCAACGGATCCCCCCTCTCGTTTCTGTTCTTCGACGACCTGGAGACTGGGGCGTTTGTGCGTGGCGCGCGGGCGCCCTCACTGCGGCGCACGAAGCGCCGCCTCGAGGCGGTGCGTGAGCGTCTCGAGCGCAGTACCTCGCTTCGCGGCGACCCGCTCACGCGAGACGAAGTGCTCTGGGCTGCCGACGCTTCGCTGCTCGCCGTCGAGAAGGCCCTGCTCGGGAGCCGCTACTTCGCCTGGCGCGCCGACCCCACGACCCTCACCGCCCGTGAGCGGCGCGCGACGGCGCGAGCCCTCGGACGACTCGCGGACTCCCAGCAACGCTTGGCCAGGGTTCTCCGCAAGCTCTGGCTCGCCCGCAATCACCTCTCCAATTTTTCCGTCAACCAGCTTCGGATCGCGCGCTCGGTGCGGGACCTACGGCGAGCCGCCCGGGAGCTCGAGCGCAATCGCCCGTCCCCCCCTCCCCCCGAGCATCCGGGCTTCGCTCCGACGACGGTGCTCGCGGCGCTGCGCCGTGCGACGCACTGGCCGCCGCTGCCGACCGGAGCGCAGGCCGTGCGGCGGCGCCCCACTCGACGACGCTAGTCGGGTGGACGCACATTCGAAGGCGCGGCACCCGCGGGCGTCTCCCTTGTGCTCGGAGCGAGGATGCCACGGGCAATTCCCGCCAGGTACACCGAGCCGGTGACGCAGAGCGCGGCGTCAGGAGCGAGCGCTTCGCGCGCGGCACGGATCGCGAGGTGGGGATTGGGAACCACCTGCACCGGAGCACGTCCCCCAGCCCCTTCGGCTGATCGGATTGCGTGCGCGATGGTGTCGGGTTCGAGCGATCGCGAGGCTTGCGCCCGTGTCGCGGTGATCCGGCTGGCGTGGGGGGCCAGCGCCCCGACCATCGCGGCGAGGTCCTTGCCCGCGGAAATCGAAATCACCAGGTGCAAAGCGCGGCAGGGGAGCGCCGCCAACACGTGTGCGAGCTCGTGGGCCGAGGCTGCGGTGTGCGCCGAGTCCACCAGAATCCACGGTGCGCGTGAGAAGAGCTCCACGCGTCCGGGAAGCCGGGCAGTGGCAAAGGCTTCTCGCGCCGCCACTGCCAACCGTTCGGGCGTGAGTTCCGGGTGGAGCTGGCGCGCGACGGCAATCGCCAGGGCCGCGTTCGCGGCCTGGTGCCGCCCGAGCAGTGGGAGCTCGACCTCGAAGGAGCTGCCTCCCCGGGTCCAGCGCAATTCCAATCCGTCCAGCCCCTCCCGGACTATTTCGACCCCGAAATCGCGGCCCAGCGCTTCGACGGGCGCACCGACCGCCGCTGCCCGGGCACGGATCACCGACTCAGCCTCCGGCGCGACGTTCCCCAGGATGAGCGGTACTCCGGGCTTCAAGATTCCAGCTTTCTCGCCGGCGATGGCGCCGAGCGTCGTTCCGAGCTTGTCGGTGTGCTCGAGTTCAATGCTGGTGATACAGGTGACGGCGGGCGCCACGGCGTTGGTGGAATCGAGGCGCCCGCCGAGCCCGACCTCGAGGATGGCCCGATTCACGCCCGCCTCGGCGAACAACGCGAGAGCCACTGCCGTGCTCGCGTCGAAGAATGAGGGAGCGTTGTCGGGCTGCTCTTGCCGCAGTGCTTCGATAGAGGGACGCACGCGGTCGACCTGCCTCGCCAGTCGCCCGGCGTCGATCTCGCGTCCGCCAACCCGGAAGCGCTCACTCCACCGCTCGAGATGCGGGGAGGTGAAGGTTCCAACCTGCTCGCCCAGCGCCGTCAAAAGGTGCTCCACGAGCAGCGCGGTCGATCCCTTGCCTTTGGAGCCCGCGATGTGAACGACCGAGAGGCCGCATTCGGGATGACCGATCCGCGCCAGGAGCGCCCGGATCGGCTCGAGACCGAGGCGCCGGTACGGCCAGTCCACCCGGCGCTCAAGATTGATCAAGCTTTCGAGATAACGTTCGGCGGCGCTCAGCGACGGGGCGCTCATGAGCTGGCCCGTCACTGGGCCATATAGCGCTTCCACTGTCGATAGTTGGAGACGGCTTCGCTGGTTCCCGTTGAAGCGGGGTAGTAAAACTTGAGCGCGTAGCCGCACTTCATGCAGATCTTGTAGGCGAACTTGAAACCATCGATCTCGCGTGCGGAGCCCACGACTTCACGATTCTCGTCGGTGCAGCACGTAGAGGGCCCGGGCGGCGAAACGATGCGTTTCGGGTACTCGTTGCTGGGCTTCTCCTCCGTGGTGTAACGGATGATGTTCTTGACGACTCGGTGACTCTTGGAGTCCGAGTTTTGCTTGCGAATGTTGCTTCCGATTCTTCTCAACTCGCCTTCCTCGTGGCCATCTTGTGAGTGGGATCTGGCACCCGTTCCCCTCGTTTGCCGAGCTCGTCGAGGAGCGGGGTGAGATCCCGGTAGGGAACCGTACAGGGCGGCCCGTCGGCATGGCGCAAAAACGCCGAGGCTCCGAGCCGCAAGAGCGCCGAACTGCGGGTGCCATAACCCCCGTTGTGCACGCAGGGACTGGCGAGGGGGTCTGGACCGTGATCGTGGGTTCGGCAGATTGCTTCGAGACCCGCCGCGATCTTCTCGTCGTCGCCCTCGCGCACACCTTCCGCTCGCTCCAAGGTGCGCCGGATCTTGGCGACATCGCGGGCGTTGGGGTCGGCGTTCCCGATCACATGGACGCCGGGCTCGAGAGGCCAGAGGGCCGCGCGTTCGTCGTAGACCACGGCGAACGCGCGCTCGCGGTCGGCGACAAAAAGATTGAACGGGTTGTAGGTTGCGGCCGGCAGCGCCTCGAGAGCCGTTGCAGCATCCTCCGCGCTCGCCCACCCGAGGGTGTCGGCAACCAACAGCCCGCGCGAGCGGCGCGTCGGATCCGAAGTCGGCGCGGGTCGATTAGTGAGTGCTGCGAACACACCCTCTCCGTTGAGTCCCCACCAGGTGCCCCCGGCCTGTCGGTCCAAAGGCGCTACCACCGGCTTTCCCCGCCACTCGCGGAGCGCGGGTCCCTCGGCGGGCCGGCCGAGGAATTCGTCGCGGTTGGCCGCAATCCACAGGTATGCACCCGGCGTGCAGCGGTGGAGCGCGATCAATGTGCACATAGCTCGCCCCCTGCCCGCCCGGTTTTCGAGTCCACGCCGGCCCTCGCGGCCGGCATCGCGAACTCGCTCCGGTTGGGGGGTCGGGTGGAGGTGAACTGAAGTTAGCAGGTCTGGCCCCGCGGGGCAACAGCTTTCTAACTGACGACTCGGAGCTCGGGGCGACCCGACGGCAGATCTCTTTCCTCTTCAGGCACTTGCCAGCCAAACTGCGCCCGGGTTCGGGCCGCCCGGCGCTGCGCCGCGACACGGCTCATGTTCATGCCGTAGCGGGCGAAGACTTCGGCCAGCACGTCGAAATTCTGCTCGATGGTGGCACGGACCGAATCAAAACCGTGTTGCAGCGCCTGGGCGCGCTTCCAGAAGGCCAGTGGATTCACATTGAAGAAGTCCACGTCGCGCTCGCGTGGCTCAAGCAGGACGATGTCGCCCCGGAAACGGGTGTCGAGCAGGTAGCGTTGGAGTCCCTGCTTCAGACGCGAGTGGAGCAGCGTCCGGAAAGACTGGTTGAGAACCGCCTTGAGACCCCAATCCGAAAGGTGGCGTCCGGGCCGGCCGTCGACTCCTTCGAGTCGGTTGGTAATGGGGCGAAAGGGGTTGTAGCAGACGATCAGGTCCGCTCCCTTTTCGATCGCGACGTCGATATTCGCGGTCCGATAGACGCCCCCGTCGACATACTCCACCCCCCGAATGCGCGCGGGACGGTAGAGCAGCGGCAGCGCCGTGGACGCCTGCACCGCCTCGGAGATGGTGAGATCGAGGTTCTCGCCGCAACCGAAGACTTCGCGCTCCGCACTGTCGAGATTGCACGCGGTGATGAAGAGGTCGCGCCCCCGCCGGTCTCGCAAGCCCTCGAAGTCGTTGGGCATCCGGAGCCGCTCGAAATTTCGCCGCAGCCAGCGCTCGAGCCTCCGATTGTCGAAGATGCCCGAGGGAATGTGGGCCGCCGGTGACGGCACCTCGCGGCTGGGGGCAATCCGCGCGCGAGCCTCTAGGGCGAGCGCCTCCCACCGCGTGTAACTGGGCCGGCGCAGGAATGCGCGCAGCGGGGGGCCAAGAGCCTCGGGCAGCCCCGGCAACGCCCGTAGCAGGTCGAGGCCGGTCGCCGGCGCGAAGGTGAGCGACTCCCAGAAGAAGCGGGCCGGGCGCGCGGCGTACTCGCGCCAGTTGGGGTGATAAAAATCTAGCGGGCCGAGTTGGTCGAGGCGTTCGCTTTGTCCCTCGAGGACCCGGACCATCTCGCCGGGTGTAACGCCAGCCGCCAGCGCTGCGGCGAGAAGTGCGCCAGCGGAAAGCCCGACGTAGGTGTCGAAATCGGTCACGCGGCGACTCACGAGGAAATCGTCGAGGGCTTTCAGGCCGCCGACCTTGAAGGCTCCTCCGGTGACCGCGCCGCCCGCGAGCACAAGTGCGACGTGCGGATTGTGGGGCGGCGCTCCCCGGCTCTTGCGGATCAGTGTGAGACCCAACGCACCCTATCCTGTCGCCCTTGCTGTCACGGTTGCTGTTACTCTCGTTTTCTCTTCGGCCAGCGCGCCCAGTGATGGAGCCAGGGATCTCACTCCCCGTCGTGACTCGTTGGGATGCGCCGCGTTACTCTATCCAGGCGGAGTGGTACCGTCGACGCGGGGGCAAGAACTGAAGCTGCCCCGAGGGGAGATCGATCGAGGCGACAGACATCACCGAATGCGGTGAAGGGGAAACCTTCTTAGGGTAGGCTCCGTATCGCCTGAAAAGGACGCGTCTCATGGTGCGACCGCCGCCCGTTGAAGCCCTGTTGATCGCTTTGTTGCTGCTGGCATCCCCCCTGGGCGGTTGCGCCTCCTCGGGTTCATCGAATCCCCCTCCCACCGGCGGCGCGAGCCCACCGGTGTCCGCCGGACCCGGAGACCCTGCGGATCCCACCACAGCCGATCCCAACGCCCCGACCAACCCGGCGCCAACTTCGGGCGGCGGCGCGCGGCGTGCACAGAGTGCGGTCGAAGGCGCCGTTCTAGGCGCGATGATCGGGATGGGTACGGCGGGCCCAATTGGGGCCGCCGTAGGAGCGGCCGCCATGGGCGTCTACGGTGCCATCACCGGGTCGAGCCCGGGCGGCGGTCCGTCCGCAGGCCCGGCCGGACCGACGGGGCAGGAACAGCAGCGAGAGGCGGAGATCGAAGAAGAGCTGCAACGGCACGATACGCTTGAGTCGGCGATCGAAGAGGAGCTCCGCCGCCAGGAAGAACTGCTCCGCCAGATCGATCAGGACGAAAACGGGCGGCAGACGGCGGCGGTGGCTCCGGACGCGACCGTCGATGTGAATCCCCGCGCCGCTCCGAAAGCCCCGGTGCTTCGGGATTTGCCGCCCTCGATTTTTGAAGAGGAGAGCGTCCTGGCGCCAGTCTCGCTCGAACCGTCGGCTCCTCAGGTCGCGATGGTCAAGCGAAGCTTGGACGCCGACGACGACGGCCACCCCGAGGAGATCCGCTACTTCGACGCGCGCAGTGGAGAGCTGGTCCGCGCCGAACGCGATCGCGACTACGACGGCGCGCTCGATGAGTGGTCGCAGTATCGCGGGGGGACGCTCGTGGAGCGCCACCTCGACGAGGACGGAGACGGCCGGGCCGACTCCTTCGCAACGTACCAAGCCGGGCAGATGGTTTCCCAGGAGATCGATCGCAATGGCGACGGGAACCGCGACGCCTTCTACACGTACCGCGAGGGCGAGCTCGCGGAGGAGCGGCACGACCTCGATGAAGACGGACACAGCGATCGGGTGGTCGAGTACGAGCGGGGTCGCATGGCGAGAACTTCCGAAGACCGCGATCGCGACGGCAACATGGACACCTGGACACTCTTCGAGGAGGGGCCCGGCGGCCGCGAAGTGATCGCGCGCGTCGAACGAGACACCAAGCACGATGGCCGCGCAGACGTCTTCGAGGTGTACGGGGACCACGAAGGGGAGCGTGTTCTGGTGCGCCGCGAAGAAGACGTCAACGCCGATGGTACCGTCGACGTGACGTCGATCTATGAAGAGGGCAAGCTCGTGCGGAGAGAAATCTCCGACCCCGCTCTCGTTCCGCTCTAGAGTGCCCCGCGGCGCGCTAGTGGGACGCGCGCCCTTCGATCTCGAGCTCGAGCTCCCTGCGTTGTCGACGGCGAAACTCTTCGACCTGCGCGCGTTCTCGCTCGAGCGTCAGTTGTCGGTTGTTGCTGCGGATCCGCTCCAGCTCGAGGGCGAGGTCTCGATCGGTCAGGGTCGAGACCCCAAACTCGATATCGAGCTCGTGACTGGTTCGGGAGCCATCGCTCGCGAGGGCCGTCACGCGGAGACGGTTGCGGCCCTCGCGGACGTCGACGAAGCCTTGAAAGGTGCCGTCGGGGTTGAGCCGCACATCGGTCGAAAAGGCGCCGGTGGTGAGGTTTGCGAGCACCACGTCTTCCACGTCGACAAAGGAGACACCGCGCAGCAGCGCGACGATGTCCCCGGGGCTCTGAACCGGGGTATACAGGCCTCCGGTGGCCCGGGCGAGGCCGGTTACGGCGTCGGGATAGCTGAGCGCGCCGGGGCCGATGGCGTAGCTGTTGATCGTGATACCCGCCCGCGCGGCGAGGCCGGCTGCGAGCAGCGCCGCCTCCTTGTCGCCCGGATCCGGAACGCTGGCGCGGCCGACCGGAAACGTCGGAACGCCGTCGGTTACGAAGAGGATCACCTTCTTGGCACCGGGGCGGGGCTGGCTGTGCGCGCCCGGAAGCCCGGTCAGTTCGCGGACCGCGAGTCGGATGCCCGCCGCGAAGTTGGTCGCGCCGCGCGGACCGCGCGCGATCACCCGCTGGAGCGCCGTCTCGACCTGCGCATAGTTGTCGGTGAGAGGGACCTCGAGCCAGGCGTCCTCCTGATCTGGGCGCAGACGGTGACCCGTCTGCGGGTGAAACTCCCCCGAGAAGCTCACAAACCCGATCTGGACCCGACGCGAATCCAGACTTTGGAGGAGCGCACGCCCGGCGGACACCTCGGCGTGGAGCACGCTGTCCTCGGGATCGGTGGAGAGGACCCGGCGGTCGAAGACGCCGGGGGGAAGGGCGGTCTGCGGGTTGATCCCAACCTCCCCGTCCCCGTCGATGTCGGAGCCCGAAGCGATTCCGGTGGACTGGGAGATGTCGAGTACGAGGACGACATCAAAGAGGACGTCGCGGAGACCGAGAGCTGCCGCGGTGCCCTGCACAAAGGCCCGCTCCTCACGGTTCTCGACGTGTGCCCCGGGAAGGGGGTTGGTGATCTCTACCCGCACACCACTGTCGGCGCGCAACGGCGGGGCCCAACACATCAGCAGCCAGAACAACAACATCAACAGCGGGCGCAAAGGAGCCTCCTGCGGTTAGTAGCGACCCGTCCCCTCTCGTAGCTGGTCTTGGTGCGGCACCAGCTCCAGCTCCACCCGCCGGTTTTGCTGGCGCCCAGCCTCGGTCTCATTGGTAGCGACGGGGAATTGTTCACCAAATCCGATCGCTGTGATGCGATAGGCCCCGACCCCTGTCCCGACCAAATAGTTGCGGACATTGCTTGCCCGGTCCTCGGAGAGGCGCAGGTTCAGCGTCTCGCTTCCGACGGAGTCGGTGTAGCCCTTCACGACGACGTCCGTCTCCGGATAGCGTTTCAATGTTTCAGCGACCTGCGAGAGGCGCTGCTGGGCTCCCGAGGAGAGTGTCGAGGACCCGCTGTCGAACAGAAGATCGCCAGCAAAAGTAACCAGCAGCCGGTCGGCTTGCTGCTCGACATGGGCGTCGGGGATCGCGTCGAGTTCTTGGGCCTGCTGATCGAGGTAGTTACCCAACAGACCTCCGGCCAAGGCGCCGACGGCGCCCCCGACCAGGATCCCCGCCGCGTCGTGATCGTGACCGCCAATCGCGCGACCCGCCGCCGCCCCGGCGACGCCACCGATCACGGCACCCTGCTGCGTTTTAGTGCCGGGAAGCGACTCACAGCCAAGCATTGCCCACACGGTCCCGACCAGGACGATGAGCCCGCTCCGCCGAGCGGACTCGAAACACCGGGCCGCGGACTCGAAACACCGGGCCGCGGACTCGAAACACCGGGCCGCGGACTCGACATACCGGACGCCGGTATTCGCGGTGTCCGAGCAAGCAGGCGTCGCCCTCTTTGCGGCTGCTGCCATGAGATCCCCTGCAAAGGCGTGGCGCATCGGTGCGCGCGACCTTCGACGAAGTATAGGACACGGTGATTCGGGTTCTCGTTTACCGTCTCGCCCCGGCCTCGAGTTTTTCGGCGCCACCTTGCATGAGGAACGGCGTACTCATCCAATAGAAGTCACCTCGCCGCCGGCGCGGTCACTTCGAAAAGGGGGAAGGCAGGGTTCGTTCTTCCGGCAAACGGAGAAGCGGACCCTGCCTTCTGTCGCCGCCACCCTTCGGCTATGCTGGCCGTCCGAGGTCCTCCCCGCCTACGCTTCGTAGTGTAGATGCGTACCGAATGCGCGCGCACTGCACATTCAGCACGGTCCCGCTTGAGGTGAACCTTGCCGGCCGTCTTGAGCGCGGTGCTGCACGGCATCGAGGGTATTCCCGTGGAAGTGGAGGTCCGCATCAGCGCCCAGCTTCCGAGGGTCGATCTGGTCGGGCTCCCCGAGGCCGCGGTGCGCGAAAGTGCAGCGCGGGTGCGCGCCGCCATTGCAGCGGCCGGCTTCGACTTCCCGGATCGGCGCGTCACGGTGAACCTGGCCCCCGCCGCCCTGCCCAAAAGCGGTGCCGGCCTCGACTTGCCGATTGCCGTCGGGATCCTGGCGGCGGCCGGATCGTTGGAGCCGGGGGCGGTCGAGCGCGTGGGATTGCTCGGCGAACTCGCTCTGGACGGTCGTGTGCGACCGGTGCGGGGCGCCCTGGCCCTCGCCGACGCCCTGCGCCGCGCGGGCTGTGACCGGATCGTCGTGCCGCCCGCGAACGGCGGCGAGGCAGCCCTGGCACGGGACGCCCGGGTGTTTGCGGCGCGCGATCTCGCTTCGGTGCTTCGTTTTCTAGCGACCGGAACGGGGCTCGATGCCGTTTCGCCGCCAGCCCCGGCGGGCCACGGCGCAACGGGGCCAGACCTGGCAGACGTGCGCGGCCACGAGCGCGCCAAGCGGGCGCTGGTGATTGCCGCGGCGGGTGGTCACGGGCTTTTCCTGTGCGGTCCGCCGGGCTCGGGAAAGACGCTGTTGGCGAGCTGTCTGCCCGCGCTCCTACCCCCGCTGTGCTTCGGCGAGGCACTGGAGGTCAGTCGAATTCACAGCGCCGCCGGGCAACTCGATGCGGCAACGCCCTTGGTAGAACGACGCCCCTTCCGTGCACCCCACCACTCGGCAACCCGGGCCGGTGTGCTGGGCGGGGGCAACCCTCCGCGCCCGGGTGAGGCTTCCCTCGCGCACCGGGGGGTCCTCTTCCTCGACGAGTTCCCCGAGTTCGACCGCGCGGTGCGAGAGGCGTTGCGACAGGTCCTCGAACAGCGGCGTATCCACCTGGCACGAGCGCAGGGTCGCTTCGAGTTTCCGGCCGATTTCCAACTCGTGGCCGCCGCCAACCCCTGCCCATGCGGTTGGCGGGGAAGCCGCTGGCGACACTGCCGCTGCAGCGATCTCGACGTTCGCCGCTACGCCAGTCGCCTCTCCGGTCCCCTTCTCGACCGCATCGATCTGTCGCTGCGCGTTCCCGCTTTGCGCTGGCAAGAGTTGGGGCGGGCCTCCGCTTCGACCTCCTCCGCGCGCGAGCGGGCGCAGATCGCGGCCGCCCGCGCCTTCGCGCGCCCCCGCCTCGAGGCCCTGGCGCTGCGCTGCAACGCCGAGCTTCCAGTCCGCGGCCTCGAAGCCACGGTCGCGGCTACCTCCGAAGCCCAGACGTTGCTGGGGCGCGCGGTCGACCGGTTGCGCCTCACGGCGCGCGGAGCCCATCGCGCGCTCCGGGTCGCCCGGACGGTCGCCGACCTCTCGGCCGAAGCGCAGGTGACGGCGGCAGCGATTGCCGAGGCCGTGAGCTACCGCGACCTCGACGAGGCGGCGCGCGAGTCGACCTGATGGAGTTGACCGCGAGCCATAGCGGGGGAATCCTCCCGATCTTGTGCAGTCGCCTGCAATTTGGGGGTGGGAGAATGGCGAAGGCGCGGGCGCGATCTGCGCCGGCCCAGACCGAGCGAGCGAAGGCGCGCGGCGGCCGAGGGGCCGCCCCTCGACGGGGTTCGAGCGCCGCCGAACTCGCGCGGCGCCAGCGCGATATCTCGGTCTCCGAGTTCTTTGCCAAGAACCGTCACCTGCTGGGCTTCGACAACCCGAGCAAAGCGCTCCTGACCACGGTGAAGGAGGGCGTCGACAACGCCCTCGATGCGTGCGAGGAAGCCGGGATCCTTCCCGACATCCACATCGGCATCAGCCAACAGGGAGAGACGCGGTTCCGCGTTCTGATTCGCGACAACGGGCCTGGCATCGTGAGCTCCCAGGTTCCCAGGATCTTCGGGCGGTTGCTCTACGGATCGAAGTTCCACCGCCTGCGTCAAAGCCGGGGCCAGCAGGGGATCGGGATCAGCGCCGCCGGGATGTACGGCCTGTTGACCACCGGGAAGCCAATCGTGATCGAAACGCGGACCGCGGGGGCCAAGGCCTGCCACCACTTCGAGCTCGTGATCGACACCCAGCGCAACGAACCCCGGGTGAAACTCGACACCAACGGGGAGGCCGTCTTCGACCACGGCACGCAGGTGGAGATCGAGCTCGAGGGTAATTACCGCGGCGGTCAGCACTCCGTGGACAACTACATCCGCCAGATCTCCCTGGCAAACCCACACGCGTGCCTCACGTACACGCCTCCCAACCACCCGGAAGGCGAGGCTCCGATCGAATTTCCACGGGTCAGCGATGAGCTGCCGCCGGATACCGCGGAGATCAAGCCCCACCCCTACGGCGTCGAGCTCGGCGTCTTGATGCAGATGTTTCGCGATACCAAGGCGCGCAACTTGCGGAGCTGTCTCACGGGAGATTTCTCTCGTGTCTCGACGCGGGTCGCCGAGGAGATCTGCCGCGGGGCCCGGGTCGCCGCAAGCCGGCGACCCCGCGAGATCACCCGCGAGGAGGCAGAGCGGATCCACCGCGCCATCCAGAACACCAAAATCATGGCGCCGCCCACCGATTGCATCGCGCCAATCGGCGAAGAGTTGATCGAGCGCGCGCTCCGCTCCGAGGTTCGGGCGGACTTCTATACCGCTTCGACGCGTCGGCCCGCCGTGTATCGGGGCAACCCCTTCCTGGTGGAAGTCGGGCTCGCCTACGGAGGTGACCTCGCCGCCGATGAGCCCATCACGCTCTACCGCTACGCGAATCGGGTTCCGCTTCAATATCAACAGGGCGCTTGCGCGATCACCAGAGCGATCATCGGCACCGATTGGAAAAATTACGGCCTCCAAAAGCCCAGGGGGGCCGTCCCGCTGGGACCGGTGCTCGTGATGGTCCACGTCGCGAGTGTGTGGGTCCCCTTCACGTCGGAAAGCAAGGAAGCTCTGGCTCACTATCCGGAGATCATGAAAGAGCTGCGCCTGGCGCTCCAGGAGTGTGGTCGCAAAGTCGCCTCGCACATCCGGCGGCGGCGGCGCGAAGCCGATGAAGCCAAGAAGCGCAGCTATATCGAGAAATACATCCCGCACGTCGCCATCGGACTCCAGGAGATTCTGGGGCTTTCCGACGCGGATCGCGAGCGCACCATCGCGACCCTCACCGACGTGCTCGAACGTACGCGCAAGCCCTGAGAGGTCCGGATGGCGGCACGCAGCAAGACGACAGCGAAAAAGACCACGGGGAAGAGAAGCGGAGCGCGAAAAACGACGGCGGTGCGACGCAAGCCGGCATCCGAGATCGACCAACGCACCCAGGCCAGCGACGAGGAGACGCGCGATCGAATCGATCAGACTGCGCGCCGGGTCTACGACGTGATCCACAAGCGCGGAAGGCCCGACCTCAGCCTTCCGGTGCGCGGACTCTCCAACGTCTCATACGACGCGAAACGCGGCTACCTCGAGATCGGCCGCCAGCGCAAGGTGCGCACGCTCTCGGTCAATACCGTGAAGAACTTCGCCCAGACTCTGCGCATGATGGCTCTCTCAAAGGATCTCATCTCCAGCAATGACTTTGCCACCAAGCGAGAGGCCTACTATATCTCGAAGAACTGGGAAGAGTGCAAGTTCGATGAGCAGACGGAGTCCGACACCGTGATGGACGACATCGAAGCGCTCTTCTCCGTCGACCAAGTGGCGCGCGAGCAGCTCCGGTTCTACCCCGAAGAACACGGCGGCTCGGTGTCCGGGCCGCTGATCGTGCTCGACCGCGATGCCACGGGTCGGGTGGCCCGCATCGACTGCACCGCCTTCGGCTCGGGGGCCTACTCGGTCCCCACCTCGGTCGAGGAGCTACGGTTCGAGACCGAGGCGGATTTCGTCTTGCTGATCGAAACGGGCGGCATGTTCCAACGGCTGCAGTCGCACCGCTTCTGGGAGCGCGCCAATTGCATTCTGGTCGAGATGGGAGGCGTGCCCACGCGAGCGGTGCGACGCTTCGTGCGCCGCCTGGCCGACGAACACGGTCTTCCGGTATACGCCTTCGTCGACTGCGATCCCTACGGGATCGCGAACATCTATCGGACCATCAAGGTCGGATCGGGTTCGGCCGCACATATCAACCGCTTCTTCTGCGTCCCGTCGGCGCGCTTTCTGGGCGTGACGCCGCAGGATATTCTCGACTACGACCTTCCGACCCACCCCTTGAAGGAGGTCGACGTGAAGCGGGCCCGCGACGCGCTCAAGAACGACCCGTTCTTCCAACGTCACAAAGAATGGCGCAAGGCGCTCGAGCAGCTGATCAAGATGGGCGTGCGCGCCGAACAGCAGGCACTCGCGAAGTGGGGCCTCAACTACGTGATCGATGAGTATCTGCCGCAAAAACTGGAGCAGTCGAACCGCTTCTTGCCCTAGCCGTCGACGGCGGACTCAGAAGTCCTCTTCGAGCATCCACTCCTCATCTTCCTCGGGATTGCCCCGGATGATGCAGGGCGCTCGGCAATAGTCACAGGCGACCTCGTCGCCGGGTTTCTCATCGCCGCCCAGCGGTACGTCGGCCTGGCAGATCGGGCAAACTAGCTCGTCGCGTGCCACGCCCTACCGATCGGCGCGGTCGGCATCCATCTTGAGATTCGCGGGGGATGGCCCCTCGGAGTCGGGCGGCTTCGGGGGCTCCGGTCGGTAGGGAACGGCGACGCCGACTTTAACCCACTCACCGCCCCGGAATCGAACATCGGGGCTCAAGCCGTTGAGCACCGCGGTGCGGCGGATATCCAACGCATTGTCCGCCCGCTCGCCGAGCGTCACCCAGTCCTCGTCGGGCTTCGCCTCCACGGCGCGGAGCCGCAGCACCGAAACCGAGAGGCGCTCAGCGGGGGTGAGCGCCCGAAAGCTCCGCGCCGTGACTCTTCCCCAGTGGATGTACTCACGGGCCGTGCGCAGCGGAGCCGTCACCGTCAGCCGGAACATGAAGTCACCGAACGGGATGAAGGTGAGCTCGGTCCCCACACTCTCTCCCTCAATGACGGCGCGGCCCTCGATGCGATAAGCCGCGAGGGGTCCGATCTGCACGGGCCGCTGCCGCTCCAATCCGAATTGGAGCTCGACCCCGTTGCGCGCCAGGAACGCTTCGGCGGCGAGTTCGGCATCAGGGGCGTCGGGTTCGAGGGTCATGAAGATGCGGGCCGCACCGTCGGGCGAGGTCGCCCCCACCGCCGCCCGGCCGTTCTCAAGCTTCCAGTCTTGCGGGTATCGGATGCGGAAACCGAGATCGGGATGCAGGAACGTTGAGCCTTCGAAGACGCCCTCCGCGGGATTCTCGCCCAGGACCAGCCCCTCGATACGCTTCAGATAGCCGCTGGCCTCGGGCTCGGTGACCGCGGCGCGCTCGAAACTGAGACCCTGCGCGCGGATCGTCGCGTCGGTCACTCGCTCCGTCGTGCCGGGGTGGGTCGCATAGAAAGGCGGAAACTGAGAATAGGAGAAGTCGAGCCGGGAGAAGTCGCGCATCTGATCGAGAAAGCGCGCCATGCCGGCGGGGTCGTAACCCGAGGCGGCCGCCATGCGCTGTCCACCCCGGTCGGCACTGCGTTCCTGATCGCGACTGTAGGCGGCGAGCCGTGCGATACTGAGCAACGGCATCACCAGCGGGCTCTGACGCATCGCCAGCATCTGCCGGGCCGCGGCGTGGCGCTCGGCGGCGTGGGTGATCTCATGCGCGATCACGTTGGCGAGTTCGTCTTCATTGTTGGCCAGGGCGATCGCGCCCCGCGAGACATAGATGTGTCCGCCGGGAAGCGCGAACGCGTTCGGCTCGGCTTGATCGACGATCTCGAAGCTGTAGGAGAAGGTGCGGTCCGGGGCATGTTCGGCGAGGCGCTCGCCGACCTCGGTCACGTAGGCGGTGAGCGCTGGATCCTCGACCATGCCGAGCTCGGCAGCGACCTCCTCGGCAGCCTCCTGACCCGCGCGCACGTCGTCGTACTCCGTCGCCAGCACGGTGCGGCGCTGGCGTTCTTCATCGCCGCCGCGCGCGGAGGGCATCATCCGGCAGGCGGCGCCGGCACCGGCGGCGGTGAGACAGAACGCGATCCCCAGGGCGGAACGCCACCGGAGTCGGCGGGGCCACGGGGTTCGCCGGGCCCGCAGCGGGTCGAGGAAGGGGAGCACGCGTCCGAAGAGTAGTGTGGTCCGCCAGGACATCTAGTCACGAGCGAAACGTGCTGATGTGCAACCCCACGAGTCGCGCGACGAAGACCGCGAGGTAGAGCTGCCCGCAGACGGCCTCAATCGCCGACAGGAAGCGCCCCGAGGGTGTGGTGGGCACGACGTCTCCGTATCCGAGGGTCGTGAGCGTCACGAAACTGTAATAGAGCAAACTCGCGAGGCCCCGCGAAGATTCGCCCAGGTGCAGCGGCGCATCGCC
>CAZTOE010000026.1:0-25541 GCA_964615045.1 uncultured Spirochaetales bacterium | reverse complement strand
CGTGCGCCCGACCCCCTTTGCCCGCAGCGCGCCGTGCTCGTGCTTTTTTTTGAACAGCGCCTCGGGCTCGTTCGAGTTCGCGAACTCGAGCGTCTCGGTCGCGAAGAGCTCGTGACGATGGGGTGCAGCGGCGCGCTTTCGGCGCTTGGACCGCCCGGCGCCGGGCGCGGCGGAGTCCAGAGACGGGGGGACCAGGAGTCGTGGATCGACCCGCGCATAGCTCGCGCGCACGATCGGAACGTCGGGCTCGATCGCCCGCAAACACTCCTCGAGGGCGGGGAGCTTGGCCTCGGGCACCCGATCGATCTGGTTCAGAATCAGCAAGTCGGCCGCCGAGACCTGCTGTTCGAAGGTCTCGCCGCCCTCGCCCGTGTTCCCGTCCGCGGCCAACTGCTCCGCGTTGACCAGCACCACCGCCATGTCGTCGCCCGCCCACAGCGAGACCGGCGGTCGCCATAGCGACAGTTGGACGTCGTAGGGAAGCGCCACACCGGACGTTTCGACCACGATCCGGTCCGGAGACACGTCGCGACGCAACGCCTCCAAAGTGTCGACCATCTCGTCGGAGAGCTCGCAGCAGACGCAGCCGCCCTCGAGTTCGACCGTGCGCGCGCGGCCTGAAACCAGCAGCTCGCGGTCGATGCCCAGGGCGCCGAACTCGTTCGAAAGGATCGCCAGGCGGACGCCGTCCCGCTGCGCAGACTCCAGCAGATGCCGCACCAGCGTCGTCTTGCCTGACCCGAGGAAGCCGGACACGACGAGGATCGGGATTTGAGGCGTGCCGTTCGGACTCATGGGCCGGTTGCAAATTAGCTGTCCGGACTCGACGCGCCTACGCTTCGGCACCATGAGCGACCTCAAATCCGACCGGACCTCCGAATCCGGCGCAGCGCCGCCCGCTGGCCCGTCCGATCTGTCTGAGCGCGAGGCGCCCCTGACGGGCATCACGGTAATCGACCTCACCCGGGTGCTGGCGGGGCCCTTCTGCACCATGTTGCTTCTAGACCTCGGCGCCCGCGTCATCAAGGTAGAACGGCCCGGCGAAGGCGACGATGCGCGTCGCATCGGCCCCTTCGTTGGGGAGCGATCCGCGTACTTCCTCTCCCTCAACCGCGGCAAGCAGAGCATTGCCCTTGACCTGAAAGCCCCAGGCGACCGTTGCATTTTCGAACGGCTCCTAGCGCGCGCGGATGTGCTGGTCGAAAACTTTCGCGCGGGAGCGATGGAACGGCTGGGCTACGGCTGGGAGACCCTTCGCGCCCGGTACCCAAAACTCGTCTATGCGGCTACGTCCGGGTTCGGCCAGACCGGCCCCTATCGCGAACGTGCGGCCTACGACATGGTCGTGCAGGCGATGGGGGGCATCATGTCTGTCACCGGCCAGCCCGGCGCACCGCCGACGCGGGTCGGCACTTCGATCGGCGACCTGGGCGCGGGGCTCTTCACCGCTCTCGGGATCGCAGCTGCGCTTCGCGATCGCGAGCGTACCGGGCTCGGCACCCAGATCGACGTCGCGATGCTCGATTGCCAGGTGGCACTTCTCGAGAACGCGTTGGCCCGCTTGGCGGCCACCGGAAGTCCACCCGAACCGCTCGGGAGCCGCCACCCTTCCATTACGCCCTTCGCGGCTTTTCGCGCCGCCGATGGATACCTCGTGATCGCGGCGGGAAACGACGGGCTCTTCGAGTGCCTCGCGCGGGAGCTGGGCCGCCCCGATTTGTGCGAGGATCCGCGCTTCGCGACCAACCCAGCTCGCACCGAGCACGTCGACGCCCTACAACGAGAGCTGGAAGCTGCCCTCGCGCGGCGACCTTGTGCCGAGTGGCTCGAGACCTTTCACCGCGCAGGAATCCCTTGTGGACCCATCCAGGGGGTCGATCAGGTAGTCGAGGATCCGCAAGTGCTGGCGCGCAATATGGTGGTAAAGGTCAAAGACGCGGTGATTGGCGAATTCCCCGTCGCGGGCAACCCGATTAAACTGTACGCGGTCGCCGATCCCACCACGCGCCCTCCCGCGCCGGAGCTCGACGCCGATCGCGGCGCCGTCCTCGCCTGGCTGGACGATGACTGCTGAAACCGGCGGCGGCGCCTGCTCTACCGCGGCGTTCGGCCGGACGTTCAAGGGGAAGTCTTGACGCCGCGCCGCCGCGGCTCGACCCCCTGCCAGGCGGGGAGTCGCACCACAATCAGCGCACCCCCTATTGCGCCGGGCTCTGCCGTGACGCTCCCCCCATAGCCTTCGACGATCGCCTTCACGATCGCCAGCCCGAGGCCCGTGTGAGGGCGCTCGCCATCTTCCCCGCCGGGCCGGTAGGAGAAGAAGCGCCGAAAAATTCGCTCGCGGTGGTGTTCGGGAATGCCAGGGCCTTCGTCCCCCACGGAGACCACGACGTCGCCATCGCTCCGGGCGAGTTGCACAAGTACGCGACCGCCGTCGGGTGAAAAGCTCACCGCATTGTCGAGCAAGTTCTCGAACACCTGCGCCAGGCGATCCTGCCCCCCGTAAACGGAGACCGGTTCGTCCGGCACAGCGACCTCGATTTTCACCCGGTCCCCGACGCGCATGCGAAACGCCGCGGCGAGCTGGGCGAGCAACTCACTCAGATCGACGGCGGCCTCGTCGCCGGGATCGCGCTGAGCGTCGATCGACGTCACCTCCCGCAGGGCATTCAGCAGGTGTTCCATGCGAGCCACGTCGCGCTCCACGAAAGCCAAAAAGCGCCGTCGTTCGCGTGGCTCCTCGGTATCTGCCAGGATCTCCGTGGCCACCCGGATCGACGCCAGCGGATTCTTGAACTCGTGCGAGACATCCGCCGCAAAGCCCTCAATAAAGCCAACCCGCTCCTCGAGCCGCTCGGAAACGGCTTCGAGGGTGCGGGCGAGGTCGCCAATCTCGTCGTGGCGTCGGGCGCCGCTCAGCCGACCGCGAATGCGGCCGCGGCGGTCGAACATCGTCTCCGCCTCACTGCGAAGGCGCCGCAACGGACGAGCGATCGTCGCGACGCCCAAAAGCGTCGCGCCGAGCGCGGCGAGCAGAGCCAGCACCTCGACCTGAATGACGACACGCTGGAGGGAGCGCAGGGTCGCCGCCCCATCCGTCGCGGCCCGATTGAGCAAGACCGCGCCGATCACCTCTTCCCCGGCATGCACGGGGGAAGCGGCGTAGAGCACGGGAGCCGGTGCGTCGGCGTGCACCCGCACGACCGTCCCGACCCTGCCCGCTAGAGCGCCGAGGATCTCCGCACTGAGGAAGGGCTGTTCGGCGGCGTAGGGGTCGGGCTCCGGCTCGGCGATTGCCCTGCGCCGTCGCGCGAGCCACTCAAGCACAACGTCGGCGCCGCGCTCGTTCCAGCGAAGTGCTTCCAGTGTTGGCGCGGAGGGGGTCGTCTGGCGGGCTGCGTCGAGAAGCGCGGAGTCTGCCACCAGCCAACCCTCGACGTCGACCAGGCGCGCCCGCGTGCGCGCGGTCGCGCGGATTTCGCGCAGCGCCCGCTCCACTTCCGCCGAGCGCAACCCTCCTTTGGCAGAGAGTGCGGCCGCGAGGACCTCGGCCTCGCGGCCGAGAGCGCGGTTTTCAGCCGCGAGCAGGCGTTGCTCGAACCAATCAAAGCTGAGCAGTGCCAGCGCGGGGAAAGCGACGACCACGACGTACGTGAGCAGGAGGCGAAACCCGATCCGCGAGAGGGCTCGCCGAAGCGATCTCAAACTCGCCACGCCTCAGTCCGCGCGCCAGCGATAGCCGAGGCCGTACACGGTCTCGATCATTTCGAAACCCGCATCGACCTCTTCGAATTTGCGCCGGATGCGCTTGATGTGGCTGTCGATGGTCCTCTCACTCACGTATGCATCGTGCGGATAACCCTCTTCGAGAAGCTGGCGGCGCGACTTCACTTGCCCAGCGCGGCGGGCCAACGCGTCGAGGATGCGAAACTCGCTCACGGTCAGCGGAACGGGCTGGTCCCGCCAACGCACCTGATGGCGGCCGGAATCGAGCTGCAGCCACCCCAGGTGGCGAATCTCCGGTCCATCGTCGCCGCTGCTCGAACTCGCCAGCGCCAGGCGGCGAAACAACACCTTGACCCGGGCGATGAGCTCGCGCAGCGAGAAGGGCTTGCACAGGTAGTCGTCGGCCCCGAGCTCGAGGCCAAGGACGCGGTCGAGCTCGTCGTCGCGCGAGGTGAGGAAGATAATCGGCAGGACTTCCGACCGCTCTCGCAGCTTGCGGCACAACTCGAGGCCATCCATCTGCGGCATCAAAATGTCGAGAATGGCCAAATCGGGAAGCTCTTGCTCGAAAGCCTTCCACGCTTGAAGGCCGTCGGCGTAGGTGTCCACCCGGTAGCCCTCTCGCTCCAAGGCAAAGCCCACCGTCTCCCGGATATGGGACTCGTCGTCGACCAGCGCCACGCGACCAGAAAGCGGTTTCATTTCGACAATCTACCCCAATGGCGACGGCCGCGGTCGCGGCCACCCCCGCGGCGCGGTCGCCACAATTTCGCCACACCCTTCCATCACTTTGCCCCTTTTTGGCCGTCCTTCGGCCCTGACCAATTGCTTCAATTATTCCGTGCGGTGGCTCATTTGAGCCGGAAACGGGGACTCCCGGCGAGGGCGTCGGGGGTCGGAGGGCGGCTGCGGAGCGGAGATGGGGCGCTTCGGCCGTAGCCGTCCTCTACCCGTACTGCAGTCCCCGCAGCAGGCCGGGGCACTAGCGAATCCGCCGAAACACTCCAAAGGCGCTCGTATACGCGTGCAGAAACGTGCGTCCGGCGACGGGTCCGATTTCGCCGTTGCAGAAGAACCCCCCCAGCGGAACACCGCCCAGCTGACGCAGAAAGATCCCGCTGTCGTGGTCGGGCGCCCCGTATAATCCCTCCCCCCGCCCGACACATGAGAAGAGCAGTGCGGCCTCCGCCGAGGCACCTCCATCGTTCAAGTCCGCGCGATAGTCCGCGAGGCGTTGCGTCAGGTCTTCGTCCGAAGTTCGAGCGTCACGCACGTGGAACTGCACGACCTGTCCCTCGCCGACCGTCGCCCCGACCGCGATTCCTCCGCGCTCCGGATCCGCGCCCACGAGATTCCGTACCAGAAAATCCCCACGGCGATACTCGCTGAGCGCCGGATGCATCTCGATCCCGAGGAACAAGGACTGACGGGCAAGCTGTTGATCGCGTCCGGAGAGGCCCGCCCACAGCTCTCGCAACACTTCGGTGGCAGAGCGACCATCGAGCTCGAGGATCCACGGGCGCCGCGCCCGGGTCACGAAGAGCGGATTCCCGATCGGCCGACACCCTTGCGCCACCACGGCGTCGAGGACGCAGCCACCGCCGCCGACCATCAGTCCCACACATCCGTCGCGGTGAATCGCACCGTCGAGGTAGAGTGACCCCTCGCCGGCGCCTCGGCCGCCGCTTGCGAGGCCGCCAACCTTAGTGTTCGCGGGGTAGCGCCGATCGAGATCCTGCACCAGGGACTCGACGTCGGCGGTCCATGGGTCGCAAAAGATCACGAAGCCCGCCTCCCGCGCGCCGTCCTCGTCGGGCATCGCGTCCCCTGTGCCCGTCCATGAGGAAGCTTCCCCGGGGCCGACCCGGAACGGTTGCCACCGGGCGCCGGGAAGAACGCCGGCGAGCAGACCCACGGCGCTCTCCGCTTCGATCTCGCAGCCGCCCCCGATGACGCCCTGCGCACCGCAACCACACAGCACCCTTGGGTCCAGGGAGGCACGGATCGTGTCCAACAGTCCCCGCTCGCGCTCCGAACTCACACCGGAACAAAAGACAAAGCACACGTCGGGAGGAGTTCCTTCCAGCGCGCTCTCCACGGTCTCGAGGGCTGACGCCAGCCGGTGGCCCGACCGGTCTAGACGCAAGGCCGTCGACGCCCAGCGCGCGTGGTTGGCGTCACTCATCGGTTCGAGATCCCGAGCCGTCTCCGCTCGCCGGCGCACACTGGAGGGACGCCGCGGCCTGGCGCTCGCATGCGAGAGTTTGGGTGACGCCGGAAGCGACCAGGGCACAGGCCGTTGCGATCGCCATCCGCTGCGCTTCCTCCTGGGAGCCCGCCTGAGCGGTACGACACGCGGGCCGCCCCTCGAACGAGACACACGCCTCGCAGCGAACCGCGGCCTGCCGAAGCGTGGCGAAGTAGAGCATCGCGATCACGCCCATGATCCCGACTGCCGCCGCCAACCACTTCCAGACGCGTCTCACGAGTACGCATCCCAGGAATGCCCCTCAACCCGCCGCGGCGTGAACCAAGTAAACACCGCACATACCGCCACGTTCGACGCCAATCCAAGCAACCCGACGTGCACGCCGGCGATTCGCTTGATATCAGCCAACGCCGCCCCCCCGGCCATCGCAGTTCCGACCGCAAGCCCGAGCAGAGCCGCGGGAGCGCGCAACCGCCCCCAGTACAGGGCTAGCAAAAAGCTCGGAACGCACTGGATCAGCAGCTCCATCTTGAGCTCGATCAGGCGCCAGAGGGTAGTACGCGGCAGCAGGGCGACCGCCACCATCGCCAGCATGATACCCACCGCAAGCCGTTTGCCGGCCCGCGTGGTCGCGGGATCGTGCCGGGCGCGCCCGAGGAGGTCGGCCGCAACCAACGACCCCAGCGAGAGGATCACGGAGTCGGCGGTCGACATGATGGCGGCCAAGGCGCCGACGAAGATCAGTGTCGCGACCCCGACCGCGAGAAACCCTTCAGCGGCCCAGGTGCCGAGCAAGCGCGGCATCACCGAATCCGCCTCGACCACGCCAAGGGCCTGAAGTTTCGGAATCGCCGCGACGCCGATCATCGCGACGACGGTGGTCGTGACGAGCGGCATGAAGCTCATCGCCCCCAGGGCGCGGCGCAGTGCCCGGGCGCTGCGAGCCGCAAAGACGCGCTGAATCGCCTGCGGGTAGACGACGCTCCCGAAGCCCAGCAAGAGGACGGTGCTTGCCCAGTTGGCGCAGCTGCGCGCGTCGGGCACCTGGACCGCGTCGGGGCGCAGCGCCGCGACCTGCTGAGTGACGCCCCCCAGCCCGCCGGTCTCGCGCAGCAACCAGCCCATCATCAGCGCGAGCCCGCCGATCATCAATGCGCCCTGCACTGCGTCGGTCCACGCGACAGCCCGCATGCCCCCGAGCGTCTCGTAGAAAAGAATCATTCCGGCGAGCCCCACCACGCCCAAGCTGTAGGGAATACGCCCGCCGGTCGCTTCGCTCGCGACGACGCCCATGGCCGTCAGCTGGGCGAGCAGGTAGTTGGCCAATGCGATCGTCATCAAGATCGCAACGGCAATTCGCAGCGCTCCGGCGCCCCGATCGCCATCGAAGCGATCGCGAATCCAATCGCCGGGCGTCACGAATCCACGCGCGATCGCGATCGGCCGCATCCGCGGCACGAGCAGATGGAACACCACGGTCACGGCCATCATGAAACCCGTCGCCATGATCCATAGATAGCCGCGGCGATAAGCCTCGCCGGGGTAACCCAGCAACGAGTTCCCGCTGTAGGAGGTGGCGTAGAGCGTGAAGAAGAGCACGAAGGCGCCGAGGTGGCGCCCCGCCAGGAAATGGTCGTCCGGGCTTCGGTCGACCCGTGCACGGCGCGCAGCTTCGGCGACCGCGACCAGGAGCACCAGGTAGACCCCGATCGCGAGGACAGCGACCTCTTCGGGATTCACGCCTCAGGTCCGGACGCGCGGTCGCGGTCCGCCTCAGGTTCTGGGATCTCCGTCAGGTGCCACGCGACGAAGTTCAAACCCGCGGCGCCGAGGTAGCAGAGCAGCGCCGTCGTCACCCAGTCGGGTAATCCCAACCACAAGCGCAGCGGCTGATCGGCGGAGCGATACCACGGAACCGAGATCCCGTAGAGCGCGACAACGCCAAGGAGCAGGAGGAACCGCACGCGCCGCCGCTTGTTGGCGGCACCCGGGACCGTACGGGTGGGGTTGTGATTCGGCACGCGGGAGGTATAGCTCGCGACGGCCGGTTTGCTGCGCAAGTCAAGCGACCCGGTTGGGGGGATTTTTGAGCGCCTTCCGACCTTCACCTGCGCGCCCCGAGGTGAGTGCATCCTGGAGGGTGCTCTACCGCGGCCTCGTGGGCGGTTTTTTGATGGGCTTCGCGAATCTCGTCCCCGGGGTGAGCGGCGGCACGATGCTCTTGGTGAGCGGCGTCTACCCCGCATTTGTGGGGTCCGTGGCCGACCTCGCGTTGTTGCGCTGGCGCTTCCGGGCCATCGCGTTGCTCGCGGTCATCGCGACAGCGGCGGGCACGGTGATCGTACTCTTCGCGGGTCCGGTCAAGGATCTCGTTCTCCACCATCGCAGCGCGATGTACGGTCTGTTCATCGGCCTCACCTGGGGCGGGGTTCCGTCGGTGTGGCGGCGAGCCAAGCCGTTGCGCGGAGCGCCTGTCTGGTGGTGCGGAGCTGCGATTGTAGCCATGGCGCTGTTGGCGATCAGCACCGAGCCCGGCGAGAACGAGGTCGACAGCTTTCCGATGCACTTTGCGGCGGGCATCGCAGGTGCCTCGGCCATGGTGCTGCCGGGGATCAGCGGTGGCTATCTGTTGTTGCTGCTGGGGGACTATCTGCCGATCTTGAGCGCCCTAGACGCATTGGCCGACGGCGTCGCGCGCCCGTTGCTGCGAGGCGAGGCGCCGGTGTCGGGCGCCCTCGGCGAAAGCATGACAACGCTGCTCCCATTCGGGCTCGGCGTCGCCCTGGGCGTCGTCGTAGTCAGCCACCTCGTGCAAGCCGCCCTCGAGCGCTTTCCCCGGCCAACCTTCGGCCTGCTCCTCGGTCTGCTACTGGGCGCCGGCTTGGGACTTTGGCCTTTCGAAAGCACTCCGAGCGCTTCGATTGCCGCGGCTACGTTAGGGACCACGGGGGCTGGCTTCGCGATCGCTCGGGCGATCGCCCGGCTCGATTCCGACCCGCTCAGCTGAGAGCATTCCTGGGAACTTCGCTTCCTCTGCCACCGGTTCGTCGAGCGGCGGCTCATCTGCAACGCGGGCCCGCAACCCGCGACGGCGACACGGCTTCTCGCCGCCCCTCCCCATCAGCACGAATCTTGCATCGACCTGCTGTGGGGGAGTGTATGAGGATGCGAATGTATCGACAGTTGTGGGTTGTCATTGCAGGCGGGATCGCGACCGCTTTGGCGCTGGGATGCAGCAGCACCAAGGAAAAGGGCCACAATCGCTCGCCAATATTCGACACGGGCGTCGGGGCGACGATCATCGATCCGGGCCAGGGTGCACCGCCCATGCCCGATCCCTTTGGTTACTACTCGCAGGTCCCAGCACCATCCGGTGCTCCGGGTACCGCTCCGCCCAATGCTCCGGGCCAGGGCGGAGGCTACGGAGGCGGGTATGGCGGGCAACCCGCCGCCCATCCCTACCCGGCGGTTCGCCGCGGCCCGACGCTGACCAGCATCGGGGGCGCCACCACGATCGATACGCGCAAGGACACCGACGATGCCGATCTGGGCAAGGCCGCTGAGCGGCACCCGCTGCTCGCGCCCGTCGGGGCCGCCGCGTGGCCCATTCGAAAGATCTCACAGAAGACAAGCAGCCGCGGCGCGACGACCCAGCAAGGCAGCGGGAGCCCTCCCCCGCAGGGTGCCGGAGGAACCGGAGCGCAGCCCTATCCGGCTCCGCCCCAGGACGACTACGAGTACGAGCGCGCCCAGATTGAAGCCATGGAACGCGCTCTCGCCCAGCGCGCGGCGACGGGCACCGCACCGCCTGCGGGAGGATCCGTCGGCGCGCTGCCTCCGGCCCCTGCCGTCCAACCGGCCCGCACCGCGGGCTCCAACTTGACCATTGCACAAGAACTCGCAGCGCTGCGCCAGCGCCAGGCTCCACCTCCTACGCCGGGTTCCGCAGTGGCGGCGCCGCCGATCGCGGGCGTTGGAACTCCGTCTCACGCGGCCTCGCCCTCCGGTTCGAGTGCCACCGAGTGGGGCGCACGCTGGAACACGCAGCCCCAAGGCGGGGCACCCCAGGCCTCGCCCGTCGCCCGCGACCGCAACCGAGACGGCCGGCCCGACCACTGGGTCGAAAACCTTGCCGGGAACGAGCGCCGCGAGCGTTTCGACGACGACTACGATGGACGCCCCGACCGGACCGAGCGCTACGGGAGCGATGGCTTGATCGTCGAGACCCACGAGGATCTCGACGGCGATGGTCGCTTTGACACAGTAACGCGCTACCGCGGCGGCGCGCCCTTCGAACGGCAGTCGGACGAGGACGCCGACGGCTACGTCGACGCCTGGACCTTCTTTCGCGGCGAGGAGATCGCGCGGCTGGAGCGCGACACCGACGGGGACGGATTCCGGGACCAGATCGATTTCTTCGCAGCCGGCAACTTGAGCCGCCGCACCGAGGATCTAGACGGAGACGGACGCCCGGAACGCATCACGGCTTTCGACGATCGCGGCCGACCGCGCGAGCTCGAGGAGGATCAGGACGGCGACGGTGCGATGGACGTCCGCTCATTCTATGAGTCGGGTCGGCTGGTGCGCCGTGAATTGCTGAGCGAAGACCTGGCGGTGCAATAGCCGTGCCGCGCACTCCCGCCGAGGCACTGGGGTTTCTCACCGGTTTGTGGCTAGCGGTGTGGCTGTTGCAGCCACTAGCCGTGCGCGCCGAAGGTGCTGGCGGTCGCCCGCAGCTCGAGGCGGCGCTACTCGAAAGCGTGAACCTCGTGCGCGCCGATCATAATCTGGTGCCGCTGCGACGCGACCCCAAGCTCGACGCGGTGGCTCGGGCGCACAGTCGGGATATGGCGCTGCGCGGCTTTCTCGCGCACGACACGCCGGAGGGCCTGAACCCGGTCGCGCGGCTCGATCGCGGTGGGGTCTCGGGCTTCAGCCTGGCCGGGGAGAACATCGGCCTGACCAACCGGGGCGATCCAAACCGCGAGATCGTAGTTGGATGGCTTGAATCTCCGGTGCACCGCGCGAATCTGCTCGCACCGGTCTTCAACACCACCGGTATCGGAATCGCCGTCGCCCCGAGCGGTGCGCTCTATTACACCCAGCTGTACGTCACCTTCCCCCGCGAAGGCCGGGGGAGTGCGGCTCTCGACTAGAGCAGGAAGCGGGCTTCAATGCGCCGGTCGTCCCAGTAGACATCCAGCGGCTGCGCGAGATCGATGTGGGCGGGCAGCACCACATAGCCAAGCGTGGCGTGATCCGGAGGCAGTGAACCGACCTGCCCCCTCAGCAACCCCAGCTGACGGGCGTTGTCGGGATCCGGCCGATACGCCTGATGTCCCTGAACGAAGGTGAAGTTGGGATTGAAGCTACCGCCCTCGCCGGCCACGGCGGTAAAGAGCAAGACCGCGCCGCCCGCGGCGGGCTCGACAAGCGAGACGCGTTGCGCGCGGGCCGCAAAAGCGTCGGAGTACGCGAAGGAAAGCCGCAGCGCTTCGGCGCCCGCGGGTGTTTCATCCACGAAATAGGCGGGCGTGTCCCGTTGCGAAAGCTCCACCAGGAAGAACAGATCGCGTAGTTGACCTTCGTCCAAGCCGAGCTCGACCGAATCCGCTCGGGGCACAGATGCGGCCTGACTCGCGACCTGCGTCGATGGCGGAGGCGCCTGCCCTGCCCCAGCGAGCGGACGCGCGGACCCTTCGTGCGGCGCCAAACCGCCATTGCGGATCTGCTCAGCGCGCTCGATCAAGTGGTAGGGGTTGCCCTCGACGTCTGCCTGCTCGCGGTAGACTTCCCACGCATAGGGTTGCGGAAGCTGGTGGGGGCGAAGCGGCGGCACGTCGGACGGTTCAACCTCCTTGGCGCCGCGGCACGGAATCTGGCTGCGATGGCCAACGATAAACACGCTGCCATCCGGACATACACCCGAGATCCCGAAAGCGGGTGAAACGACTCCGACCATCGCGAGCGAGCACACGAAAACCGTACAGACCGTCTTGAAACAGCGCAGCATAAGCCACCTCAGCTCAAAGTAATATAGTCAAAAAATTCGAATGTTCTCAAATACTTTTGACGGTTTTCGACACTCTGCATGAAATCCAAATCCGGTTCTCATCGCTTCTCGCTGGGTTGATGCCCCGGTCTGCGCCCGGGTTGCACAGCCGCCGGGTCGGCGCCCGCCAAGTGCTGGACGTGGCGTTCAAGCCGCCGGCGTTCCTCCGAGGTGAGACGCCGCGCCGCACCACTTGGGAGGTTTGCCAAACGCAATGGTCCCATCCGAACCCGTACCAGGCGCAAGACCGGGTGGCCAAGCGCGTCCAGGGAGCGACGGATCTGGCGCTTTCGCCCCTCACAGAGGGTGAGATGGAAGCGCGTCGTGCCAGCCCGCCGTACGATGCTGTCTACGCGGGCAGGCGCGGTCACGCCCTCTTCCAGCTGGACGCCGCGCTCGAGTTGCCGCAGCGTCGGGGGCACCATCTCACCGCGCACGACCACCTGGTATTCGCGCTCGTTGCCGTAGGAAGGATGCAGCAAGGCGTGAGCGGCGGCACCGTCGTTGGTGAGCAACACCAAGCCTTCGGTGTCGCGGTCGAGTCGGCCCACCGGAAAGAGTCTGCCAAGCCCAGTAGGCAGTATCGACACCACGGTGGGGCGTCCCCCCGGATCGCGGACGGTGGTCACGACGCCGCGCGGCTTATTCACCAACCAGTAATCTTGCCTCGCGGCTCGGATCGCCCGGCCATCGACCTCGATCCGTTGGACCTCGGGATCGGCTGAGGCCCCGAGGGTCGCCTGGGCGCCGTCGACGCGCACGCGCCCCGCCCGAATCAGATCTTCCGCGCGGCGTCGGGAAGCAATGCCCGCTGCAGCGAGGACTTTTTGGAGGCGCTGTTTCACGCGGCCCGCCCGCTCGCCTCTCCCGTCCCGCCCACGCCCGCACCGTGGGTGGCGATCACAGGGAGCGAAGGCGTCAGTGGAGCTTGGAGGCGTCGACAGGAACAACCACCTCCGCGGGCGCGATCGGCTCCGACCCGGCACCTGCCCCCTCTTCGGCCTGCACCGGGGTGGGTTCCCCTTCCTGGGTTTTGGGTTGGCCCGTCCGGTGTTCCGCCAGAAGCTCGTCGATTTCGCGCAAAGTGGGAAGATCACCGAGCGAGTTCAAGCCGAGAACCTCGAGGAAGCGCTTGGTCGTGGCGTACAGAATGGGCCGACCCGGGACTTCGCGGTGACCCGCGATGCGAACCATCTCCCGTTCAAGGAGGCTTCGCACCACTGGCCCGGCGTCGACGCCCCGAATGTTTTCGATCTCCGCCCGCGTAATCGGTTGGCGGTAGGCGACAATGGCGAGTGTTTCGAGGGCCGCCTTGGAGAGCCGCATCGGTGGTGTGGGGCGAAGGGCGCGCAAAGCGGGAGCGAGCGCCTCGATGGTGCGGAGCTGATAGCCCCCTGCGACCTTCTCCAAGCGGAAAGCGCGCTGCTCGGCTTCGTATTGCTCGTTCAGAACCCGAAGATGGGCGTGGACCCCCTGTGCATCACAACCGGGCACTAGATGGGTGATGCGCTTGACGCTTAGCGGCTCCGGCGAGGCGAAGATCAGCCCCTCGATGAGGCGGCGTTGCTCGTGTTCGTCCAAGACAGCTCCCTAGCTCATCGCTTCGAGTTGATCGCGCGGCGGAAGGTCGCCGGCGCGGCGCAAGTGGATTGCGCCTCGGGGAACGCCTTCCTCGTCGGCGCTCTGAAAGACCCGCAGCACCGCCATCCGTGCCAGCTCGAGCAACGCCAGGAACGTGGCGACTACGACACTCGGCGACGGCTTCGCGCCCCAGGTCGATGCCAGAAACGCAAAGAGCTCGATATTCGGGCTCGCCTCGAGCGCGTCGACGAGCGCGACCATCTGTTCGCGTACGCCGACCGGTTCGGCGAAGACCTCGTGCACTGCGCTCTGGTCGCGGCTCCGCCGCAACACAGTCTGAAACGCGGCAATCAGGGGCAGCAAACCTACCTCGATCTCGCGCTCGGCGTCGGGAGGAGACTCGGGCAATGCCCCGGGTGCGGCAAAGCGATCGCGGCCCAGACGGGGGAGCGCATCGAGTCGCGCGGCCGCTTCCTGAAAGCGCCGGTACTCGAGAAGGCGGGCCACAAGCGCGGCGCGGGGGTCCCCCTCCTCGTCCTCCGCCTCGTTCGGATCGAGGGGCAACAGCATGCGCGACTTGATCCACGCGAGGCTCGCCGCCATCACCAGGTATTCGGAGGCGATGTCGAGTTGGAGTTCGCGCATCAGACCGAGATACTCGAGATACTGATCGGCGATTTGGGCAACGGGTAGATCGGTGATCTCGAGCTCATTCTCCCGGATCAAATGCATCAGGAGGTCAAGCGGCCCCTCGAAGACCTGAAGACGGATCGGACAAGCCTCGCCACTCGCCACCCACTCTCGGGGCGCCTCGCGTTCGCCCGCTTCAGTGATCCGGGCGGACTTGTCAGCATCGGTCTGAGCCATGGTCGCTCCGCTGGAGGGCGAGCGGCAAGAGGGGTCTGGCCAGTATTGTGGATTCGGCGCCGAGGAGCAACGCATCGCGGTCAACGACGCCGTCGGCTGCCCGCTGTCCGTTCGGATCGCCGGGCTTTTTGATGACTCCACTCACGGGCAAAAGCGAGCGCTTCGTCGCGGTTGCGGAGCTTCCCGTCGAGGGTCGCTACGCGGAGTTCGGCCAGCGCCTCGCCCACAGCGGGCCCGTGCAGCCCGAGCGCCTCCAGATCGCGGCCGGTCAGAGCGAGCTTGCGCCCGCGATCCTCACGGGCCCAGCGCCGTAACCGACGTTGCAGCGGCGCGGTCGCGTAGCTGTAGAGAGCGATGAGGATCTCGTCGGGATGGCGTTGGGCCACCCGGTCGATTGCTCCCCGGCCGCGTTGGCGCTCGAGTTGTCTAAGCCAGAGCCCGCTCCGCGGGCCGAAGAGGCGGACGCGCTCCGCTCCGCTGCCATGCAGGGAAAGCCGCTCCAGGGCGCGCCGACGCACGGTCTCGGAGCACGGGGCCCACCAGATCGCGAACCCGCTCACCCAGGGACGCGCCCGGCCGAGCGGCCATGGCGGCACAGCCACCGCGCGGCCGAAGCGACGCAGTGGAACGCGGGCTGCGCTGGGAAGCGTGAGACCCCGCGCCAGGGCGCCGACTACCCCCCAGCGCTCCAGCAGGGTCAAGGCGCGCACCGGATCCAGGCCGAGCGCCGGGTCGTGGAACAGGTGCTCGAACTCGCGTCGCAGGCGCTCACCCGAGACGGTATCGAGACATCCCTCGGCCAACGCATCCGCCAGGGCTGCACGGCTGCCCCGCGTCAGCCGAAATCCGAAGCGCGCGGCAAGGCGAGCCGCCCGCAGGGCACGCGTGGGGTCGTCGTGAAAACTTCGGGAATGAAAGATCCGCAGCTGACCCCGAGCGAGATCTTCGCGGCCCCCGGCGAGATCGATGAGCTCAGGTAGCTCGCGGCGCGCCCGCTCGCTCAACGGGACCGCGAGAGCGTTCACAGTGAAATCGCGGCGCTTGAGGTCGTCCTGCAGCGTGCCCGGTGCCACACTCGGAAGCGCGCCGGGGTGCGAATAGCGTTCACTGCGCAGGGTCGCGAGATCCAAAGCGGCCTCAGGCGTCGCGATCCGGGCGGTGCCAAAACGCGCGTGCGTGGTGACGCGCGCGGCGCGAGGCGCTGCGACCCGCGCCAGTTCGGAGGCGCCCCCTCCCTCTGCCCCGACGAGCAGATCGAAGTCCCGCTGCGGCCGCTCGAGAAGTAGATCCCGGACTGGCCCCCCCACGGCCAGCACGAGACTCCCGCGCGCGTCGGCCTCCCGCAATACGGCGTCGACCAGCGCCCGCAGCGGCGCTTCCAGGCGCGCCAACAGCGCGTGAGAAAGTTGCGTCACGGCCGGGATGCGTGTTTCCCGGCGCCGCGCGGGTGGCGCGCCTCAACGACTTCCCGCAGGCGACTTCTAGTAACGTGGGTGTAGATCTGGGTCGTCGCCAGATCCGCGTGCCCGAGCATCGCTTGTACTGCGCGCAGATCGGCGCCTCCTTCGAGGAGATGCGTCGCGAAGGAGTGACGCAGCACGTGGGGCGACACCCGCCGCGTGGGAATCCCAGCCTCCCGCGCCCAGCATCGCATCCGCGTGAAGAAGTTCTGGCGCGTCATCGGCGTGGCCCGGCGTGTGAGGAACACCGCGTCGCCGGCGCGCTCTCCGCTGCCGGCGAGCGCGGGCCGCCCCTCGCTCAAGTACTGTTCGAGGGCACGCAAGGCGGGTTCCCCTACCGGGACGACCCGTTCACGCGATCCCTTGCCGAGCACCCGCAGCAGCCCGGAACGCAGATCGAGACCCGCGAGTGTGAGGTTCACCAATTCGCTCACTCGAAGCCCGGCCGCGTACAACACTTCCAGCATGGCGCGATCGCGCAGACCGAGCGGCCCCGGCCCGGACGCCGCAGCCAGGAGGGCTTCGATTTCATCCGAGCGCAGCACGCGCGGCAGCGAAGTGGCGAGCCTTGGCGTGCGGAGCCCCTCGGCCGGGTCCGCGGAGAGCACGCCCCGCTCCACCCAATGCACGGCGAAGCATCGGACGGCCACCAGGGCGCGCGCCCTACTGCGGGCGCCGAGGCCTCGCTTTTCGAGCGCACTCACAAAGGCGCGGAGATCGGGCGGACCGATCTCCGCCACGGTGGCCGTTCTGCGGTTGTCGCACGACCGCGCGAAGTGAGCCAGATCGCGCGCGTAGGCTGCGATGGTATTGGGCGCCAACCCGCGCTCGAGGGCGAGGTGCGCCAGGTATCGATCGATGCCGTCCGCGACGGTGAGCGCGTCAGACATCGCTCGGGTGTTGGGCCGCTTCGAGCAGAGCTTTGCGCAACGCCTCAATGCGCGTCAGATCGCCGAGCTTGCCCTCGCCCTCTTCGCGCACATAGAACGTGTCGGCGACCTGATCGAGGATCGTCGAGGCCTTCGAGATGTAGATCGCCACGTCGTGTTCGGCCAGCGTGCGGGTCAGATCATAGAGCAGACCCAGTCGATCGTTTGTTGACACGTCGATGATCGTGAAGAAATCCGATTCCTCATTGGAAATCGTTACGCTGGCGGGCAGCCGCGAAGGCGTGGGCGGCGAACCGTAGCGGGCTGCACTGCGCCGCTCCAGCAGCGCCTCGAGGCTGCGGTCGCCCGCCAGAACCGAGCGCAGCGAGGCCTCGAACTCATCCCACGCGCGCTGGCGGTCTTCTGCGTCGCCGGGCGGCGTCGTGACCCGATAGATCTCGAGCGCCACGCCGTCCCGCGTGGTGTAGACGTAAGAGCCAAGGATGTTGAAGCCGCGCGCGGTGAGCGTCCCCGCCACGGTGGCATACAGGCCGTGGACGTCGGGGCACACGACGATCAGCTCCGAGAACCCGCCTCGCATCGGACGCACCTTCACGACGAGGCTGCGTTTCTCCTCGTACTCGCGCAGTGCCTCGCCGTGTCGATGGATCTGGCGCGGCGTGTGCGAGAGCAGGTAGCGCTGGGGAAGGCTGCCGAGCAGCTTCTCGATCACGTCTTCCGTACTTCCGGCCTCGGTCAGCAGTTCCCGAACCGCTTCGCGGCGCGTCGCGACCCTCGCCTGAACCTGCTCCAGCGCCAGCTGCTCATCGAGGCGCCCCGTCTCGAGGAGTTCGGCGGTCCGCTCGTAGAGCTCGCTCAGCAGCGTGCCCTTCCATTCGGTCCAAGCGGTCTTCGACGACGCGCGTGTGTCGGCGAAGGTCAGCAGGTAGAGCAGTCGCAGGTTCTTTCGGTCCCCCACCAGGCGCGCGAACTCGAGGACGGTGCGCGGGTCCGAGAGATCGCGGCGCTGCGCCACGTGGGACATCACCAGGTGCTGGCGCACCAGAAAGATGATGCGCTCCACGCGCTCGGGGGCGAGACCAAGGCGCTCGAGACAGCGCACCGCACGTTGGGCTCCCCGCTCCGAGTGGTCTCCGCCGAACCCCTTGCCGATATCGTGCAACAGACTGCCGAGGAAAAGCACGGGGCGGTCTTCGACCTCCCGCGCCAGCTGGGTCAGCTTGGGCAAGTCTTCCTGATATTTGCCCCGCCAGAGACGCCGCAACTCCTCCACGAGGAAGATCGAATGCACATCCACGGTATAGGCGTGATACATCACGTGCTGCCAGCGGCAGACGATGTGCTCCCACTCCGGCAAGAAGCGCCCGAGTACCCCGAGCTCGTTCATCGCCAGGAGCGAGCGCGTCACGCGCCTCTCGGCGTTCAGGATCTCGAGAAACAGCTCCGCAGCCGCCGGATTCTCGCAGTAGGCGGCATCGATCAGATGCAGGTGCCCCCGGATCAGGCGTTGCGAGGCGCGACTGAGCGCGACCTCACGCTGCTGCGCGACGCGGAACACCCGCAGCAGCCGCAGCGGGTCTTCCTCGAGGTGGGTGGCGTAGGGAACCTCGAGCTTGCCGTCGCGAACGCGAAAGCCGTCCTCGACCTCGACCGGCTTCGGCACGCGTCGCCGCCGCGGGCGCGCGCGCTCGACACACTGCTCGATCGCGAACTCGGAGAAACTCCGAATCGTTCGCGCCCGCCGGTAGTAGTCGCCCATGAAGCGTTCCACGGGGAGACTTCCGTCTGGGGCCACATCCGGGTAGCCGAGGGCCAACGCGATACGTTCCTGGTGATCGAAGCTCATCTGGTCGAAGCGTCTACCCGTGAGCAGGTGGAGCTCGTTGCGTATGCTCCACACGAAGTCGAGTGCCCCCCGGTATGCCTCCATCTCGCCTTCGGTCAAGAGCCCATAGTGCAGGAGGTCGTCGACGCCCCGGGCCGATGGCAACACTGCGCGCATCGCCCACATCGCGGCGTGGTAGTCGCGCAGGCCGCCCGCGCCCTCTTTGAGGTTGGGCTGAAGCAGATACAGCGATTCCCCGTAGGCGGCATGGCGCTCGGCGGTCGCCTTTTGCTGGTGGTGTAGAAATGCACTCACGTCGGAGAGCAGGCGTCGGCGCAGCGTATCGGTGAATTCGTGGTAGAAGACCGGATCGCCGGCCAGGAAACGGGTGTCGAGGATGCCGGTGAAAACCGTGCTGTCGCGGCGGGCCAATTTGACGGTCTCGTCGCAGGTACGGGTCGCACAACCGACGGTGAGCCCGGCGTCCCACAGCCAGTACTGGATCCGCTCGGCAATGCGAGTCGTGTAGGAAGTCACGGTGCCCGAGTGCAAGATCAGCAAGTCGACATCGGAATGGATCGACATCTCGCGCCGCGCATACCCACCCACCGCCAAAACCGCGATGCGCTCGCCAGATCGATCGTGTCCCTCGGCGAAATAGCCGCGTTCGGCCGCTTGGAAGAGCCGCCGGACAAGGCGGTCCATCAGATCGGAGTGGAGCGCGTTGACCGCCCCGCCCCGCGTGCCCGCGCGGTGGCGCGCCTTGAGCTCCTCGCCCATCGCCGCGAGATAGGTGCGGACGATCCCCTGGATGCCATCCGAGCCCTCTCCGGCGGCGCGCCGCTCAAGCTGGGCGAGCGGTGCTTCGAGAGCGCTGGGAAGACTCACGGACGGCGCTCCGCGATGACCGGGTGATCGCGGTAACTCACCAGAGCATCGGCCAGTTCCCGGGCCATCGCCTTCAGGTATCTCTTGTCGCGCAGGCGCTTGGCGTCTCCCCGGTGGGTGAGGAAGCCCGCCTCGAGCAGAATCGCGGGCATGTCTGACAGATACAGCACGTAGAAGGGTCCGCGCTTGAGCCGCGTGGATGTCACCGACGGCCAGCCCTCACCCATCCCGTGAACCAGTTCGCGCTGCATGAGACGCGCGAGGTGGGTCGAGCGACTCGAGACCTCCGAAAGCCGCAACTGGGCCAGGAGATGCTGAAGGGGATCCACCTCTCCGGGACGCACATCGTTCTCACGCGCCGCCAGACGCAGGGTTTGCCGCTCGGCGTTCTGGTCGAGCGTATAGAGCTCCACCCCTTCAGCGCTGCGACGAGGCGCAGCGTTGACGTGAATGGATACGAAGACGTCGCCGCCCGCTCCTTCAGCGAGTGCCGTCCGCTCGAGGAGCGTGAGCGTCCGATCGTCCTCCCGAGTGAGTACCGCCCGAAAGCCGCGCTCCCGCAGCGCCCCCGCCAAGAGCTTGGACAACGCCAGCGTGATGTCCTTTTCGCGCAACCCGCCCACCCCGAGCGCTCCCGGGTCGCGGCCCCCGTGCCCGGGGTCGATTACTACGGTCTCGATCGGCCGCAGTTCCATCGGGAGGGTCGGCGGCGGACCGGGTCGGGCGTGACCCGTGCTGCGCGAGGGCGACGGCAGGCCATAGACGTCGATGACAACGCGATCGGGGGCGCGCAGTTGGAGCAACCGATGGCGCTGGTAGCTCGCGAGGTCGAGCACGACGCGTGTCGTGGAGAGCGTGTTCTGGCCGATCCGAACGCCCTGCAACAAGCCGTCTCCGACCGGGATGGCGGCGTCAAAACGCTTTCCCACCCAGATCCCCGGCAGATCGAAATAGAGCCGCGCTGGGCGCCCGTTGAATCGATCGGCCGGAAGTTTCTTGGCTTCCGTTTCCGCGTGGCGGTCGAGCTCGATGACAACGCGGGTGTACTCGTCGTAGGACCAGTGGCGGATATCCACAACCTCGCCAAGGCCCGGAGGACGCTCGGGCGCCATGCAGGCGAGAGCCCCGGCGATCGCGAGCCAGCGCCGCCAGTCGCTCACTGCGACGACCCGCGGTTTAGCCGCTCGCGCCAGGCAGCCAACTGAACCAGCGCGTCGACAGGCCGCATGCGGTCGGGCGCCGTCCCGCGCAGCTCCGCCAGGACCGCGCGCTCCGCCCCGCTGCTGGGACTGGGTTCGCGGTCGGGCGCCGGGCGTGGTGCGGACCGAAATAGCGCGAGCTGCGGCGCCTCCGAAGTCGCGCCGCGCGCTTCGAGCTCGCCCAGGATCTCCACTGCCCGATCCGTCACCGCGCCGGGCAGTCCCGCCAGGCGCGCCACCGCGATCCCGTAGGAGCGATTCGCTCCGCCCGGCACGAGGCGCCGCAAGAACAGCACCTCTTCGCCCCACTCGCGCACCTCGAAGTGCGCGTTGCCAACCCGCGCAAGCGAGTTCGAAAGCTCAGTCAGCTCGTGGTAGTGCGTGGCAAATAGCGTGCGCGCCGCGAGCCCGGGAGTATTGTGGAGGTACTCTGCCACCGCCCATGCGATCGAAAGCCCGTCGTAGGTACTCGTACCGCGTCCAATTTCGTCGAGAATGACGAGACTGCGGCGCGACGCGTGGGCCAAAATCTCCGCGGTCTCGCGCATCTCGACCATGAAAGTCGATTCCCCTTGGGCCAGGCGATCGGAGGCGCCCACCCGCGTGAAGATTCGATCGATCACGCCGACCTCGGCGCGCGACGCGGGCACGAAGCTTCCGATCTGGGCGAGCAGCGCGATGAGCGCCACCTGGCGCAAGTAGGTGCTCTTGCCGGACATGTTCGGTCCGGTCAGCACCAGGATCTGCAACCCGTCGGGATGCAGCGAAGTGTCGTTCGGAACGAACTCCTCGCCGGATGCGTTCCCCGCGGCGCGCAGCAACGGTTCGACCACCGGATGCCGACCCGCTTCGATATCGAGGCCTTCACCATCCGTCACGATCGGCCGCGTCCAGTCATCGCGGCGGGCCACCTCGGAGAGGGAGGCGAGGGCATCCAGGTCGGCGACGGCGCGCGCCGACCCCGCGATCGCGTCGCGGAACGCGCGCAGCTGCGCGCGCACCGCCTCGAACAACTCGCGCTCCAGGGCGGCGGCGCGTTCGTGGGCGCCCCGCACCCGGACCTCCATCTCGCGCAGCTCCGGCGTCGTGAAGCGCTCGGCGTTCGCGAGAGTCTGGCGGCGCTCGTAGTCGTCGGGGACCCGGCCGAGCTGCGCCTTGCCGACTTCGAGCGCGTAGCCGTGGACCGGATGGAACCGCACCTTGAGGTTCGCGATTCCGGTGCGTTCGCGCTCTCGGCCCTCGAGTCCCGCGATCCACTCGCGGCCTTTGCGGGCCCCGTCGCGCAATGCGTCGAGTTCGCTGCGAAAGCCGGGGCGGATGTATCCGATCTCCAACGCGCCGCGCGACCCACGCGCCACTGCCGGCGGCTCGTCGACCAACGCCTCGCCGAGAAGCCGCTGGGCCTCGGGAACGGAGCGGGGAATCGGTAGGCTGGCCGGAAGCCCGGTCTCCGACAACGCGCCGGGGTCGAGGTCACCGGGCGCGCGGAAGAGCCGCGCAACGTCGTCGAGAGCCTCGAGGGAAGTCCGCAGGGCCACGAGGTCGCGCGGCGTAGCGTTGGGCCGCCCGGCTTTGTGGAGCAACCGCTCGAGGTCCCGAACCCCCCGCATCGCTTCGCGCACGCGCCGGCGCAGCCGATCGCGCTCGGCCAGGGCTTCGACCGCGTCGTGGCGGGCCCGGATCACCGCCGGCGAAAGCAGTGGGTAGGCGAGCCACCGCGCCAGGCGTCGCGCGCCGAGGGGCGTGGTGGTGACGTCGATGCGGTCAATCAAGGTGCCGCGCCGCGTACCCTCCTCTTGATTCTCGAACAGTTCGAGATGCCGCCGGGTGGCAGCGTCGAGCACCATCGTGTCGCCGAGCGAATAGGGTCGCAGCCGCGCCAGCTGGGGCCGAGCCGAGGGTTGATGGTCGGCGAGGTAGCGGAGCAGCGCGGCACCCGCGTCCATCCCGATGCCCCCGGCCGCATCGAAGCCCTCCGGAGGCCCTTCGATGCCGGCGGTCTCGAACTGCGCAGCAGCGCGCGGCGTGATCGACAATGCGGGCAGAACGCTCCGCAATGGCGCGCCCCAGTCCTCGAGGGCGGCCTCGGGGAGCAGCAGCTCGCGCGGGCCGACGCGGTGCAGTTCTTCGATCAGGGTTGCGGGCAGGACGCCGTCGCCCTCGGCGCGTTCGAGCTCGAGGTAGCGGAAATCGCCCGTCGAAGCCTCGAGCAATGCCAGCCCCAGGCGACCGCCGCGTTCCGCGAGGGCGGCGAGGGTCACCTCACAGTGGGCTTCGATCCCCTCCGGATCCCCCACCAGCCCTGGCGTGACCACCTCAACGACATCGCGGCGGACCAGGCGCCGGCCGCTGCGGCGCGCTTCGGCGGCGTCTTCAATCTGCTCGCAGATTGCGACGCGATGGCCCAGCCCCGCGAGGCGCTTCAGGTATGGCCCGACGCCGTGCACGGGGACTCCGCACATCGGGATCGCGTCGGGCTTGCCCTTGTCGCGGGTCGTCAGTGCGATGTCGAGCAGAGGCGCAGCGACCTCGGCATCGCGGAGAAAGAGTTCGTAGAAATCACCCATCCGGTAGAACAACAGCGCATCCGGCACTTTCGCCTTGATCGCGAGATACTGCTGCATCATCGGCGTATCGAGTGCGCGTTTGCTCAAGAGGGAAACTCCGGCGGCGGCACGAGCCAACGTTCTTCGACGGTTTCGAGCAGCGCCTCATAAGCTTTCCTGCACGCGTCGGCGTCCCCTTTCTGAAGCAGCAAGCGACCGCGGGCCGCCTGCGCTGCGAGGCTGGCGGGAGAGTCGTTCAACAACGGCGCGAGCTCGGCAAGGCCCGCCTGAACCTCCCCGCGGGCTCCCAGGGCGCGCGCCAAGGCGAGCCGGGCGGCCGCGCGATCGGGTTGTTCCTCCAATTGGCGCTGCAAGAAGACTTCGTATTCGCGCGCACGCCCGAGCCCCGCATAGGTCGCCGCAAGCTTTGGATAAACACGCTCCGCGACTTCCCGATCGAGATCCGCGGCCTTGCGCCAGGCGTTGAGCGCCCTTCGTTCGCGTCCGAGTTCGGCCTCGATCTCGCCAAGGAGTTCCCACCCTTCGGCGTGATCGCTCTCGCTGCGCAAGGCGCGCTGCACGGCTTTGCGCGCCTCTTGGATGCGCCCCGCCTTGTGATCGGAGCGTGCAACCGCCAACCAGCGATCGGCGACGATGACGTCGCGCGGTTCCCCCTGGAGGCGTGCGAGTCGCACGGCGAGGGGCAACGCGTCTCGGGGCTTCCCGCTCTGGTCCAGGATTCGCAGGAGTCCGCGGAGCGCCGCTGGATCTCTCGGGGTCTCGGCGAGCACCTCCTGGTAGGCCGCCTCGGCGCGGCGCAGAAAGCCTCCGGCGCGGAAATCTTCGGCCAGCCCGCGTTTTGCCAGCCGCCGCTCATCGCGACTCAAATCCCTCCGCAACAGCAGGTTTTGATGGAGGTGGAGTGCGCGACCCAGCTCGCCTCGCCGCCGATAGAGTCGCGCCAGCGCCAGGTAGGTACCGGCCGCTTCCGAGTCGCTCCGGGCCACCCGACTCAACCAGTTCTCGGCCTCGTCGAAATCGCCGTCCAAGACCGCGACCAACGCGCGCCGGAGCGCATCTTCGATCTCGCCGGGTCTGTGGAGGCGCCCCCCACGCCTGCGCACCCATTCCCACACCGGTGCTACCCACCTCCCGCCGACGGGGGTGGGGAGATCGCGCTGGGCGCTGGTGGTCCGGGCGCCACCCTGCGGGCCGGCTCATCGGCCAGACTCGATGTCGTGTCTCGGGCGAGCGGGAGATTGCGAAGTTCGTGGAGCTCGGCCTCGAGGCGCTCGGCGTGTTTGCGATGGCGACGTTCGGCGAGCTTGGCCCGGGAGACTACCCAAAGCACCACGAGCCACGCGGCCAGGCCGCCGAGCGCGAAGGCCGCTCCCGCGACCATCCACAGCGGCTGGGCCTCCGATCGGCCAAACAGATAATAGACCGGAACCTGGGCTTGATTGCCTACCGCGAAGAAAACCGCCCCTCCCACCAGGGCGAGGACCGATGCGAACCAGATCAGCTTTCGCAAAGTCTGCATGGACCCCTCGACGCCGATCGCGGTCGACCTAATCCGATTCCTTCACGGGGGCTTGCGACCGGTCCACCATCTCCTTCAACTCTTTGCCGACCTTGAAGAACGGTGTGCGTTTGGCCGGAATGCTCACCATCTCGCCGGTCTTGGGATTCCGACCTTCGCGCGCCTCGCGCACTTTGACCTGAAAGCTGCCAAAGCCGCGGATCTCAATTCGCTCCCCCTGGCTCAAGGCATCGGTCATCGCGTCGAAAATCGTGTTGACGACGACCTCGGTATCCTTTTTCGAGATGTGGGGCGTCTCCTCGGCCACCTTCTCGATCAACCCGCTCTTCGTCATCGCGTCCTCCGCTTCGCCCTCTCGATGCCCGCTAGGACTCCTCGTCCTGTCCTTCCGCCTTCTGAGCCAGCTTCTCGGCGAGCAGATCACCCAGCGTCGATCGCTGCGTCTTCGACTGCTGGGCCGCCAACTCCTCGAGAGCCTTTCGTTCCGCCTGATCGTGCATCGCGCGAACGGACAGCGAGATCTTCTGCTCCGACGGATCCACCTTGGTCACCAGGGTCTTCAGTCGCTCGCCCACCTTGACCACGTCCGACGGCTTGTCCACAGGTTCCGCCGACAATTGGGAGGTATAGACGAGGCCCTCGATACCGTCTTCGAGCCGGACGAAAGCCCCGAAGTCGGTGACGCTCGACACTTCACCTTCCACCTCGCTGCCGATCGGGTAGCGCCGCTGGATGTCGTCCCAGGGATTGGGCTGGAG
>CAZTOE010000025.1:0-26439 GCA_964615045.1 uncultured Spirochaetales bacterium | reverse complement strand
TCTTTTTTCTTTCCTTCGCTCGAATTCGTGTATATGCTCTGAGTGTTTCGCGCTCCTTGCTGCTGAACTTCGCTCGCCTACGGCTCGCTGCGCCGAGCGCTTCGCGCTCCTTGCCGCTGAACTTCGCTCGCCTACGGCTCGCTGCGCCGAGCGCTTCGCGCTCCTTGCTGCTGACCCCTTACCTCGTCAGCCAGTCGAACTTCTGCGGTTTTCGCGTCGCCTTCGGATCGATCAGAACGTTCACGATCGTCGGCAGCGGACTCTCCACCGCCTCCTTGAGCGACTGGCGCAGCTCTTCGGGTGTCGTGGCGAAATAGCCCTTGCCGCCGAAGGCCTCGATCACCCGGTCGTAGCGCGCCCCCGGCGTGTACACGTGCGGCGGAACGGGGTCCCCGAGGTTTTCGACCCCCTGCCCGATTCCGTTATTGTTCACCACGACAAAGGTAATCGGCAGCCGATGGCGACAGGCCGTCTCGACCTCCATTCCGCTGAAGCCAAACGCGGAATCGCCCTCCACGCACACCACCTTCTTCTCCGGCCGTACCGCCGCGGCGGCGATCGCGAAGGCCAAGCCGACTCCCATGGTGCCGAAGCTTCCCGCATCGAGGCGATGGCGCGCCTCGTAGTTGGGCAACACGCTGCGCCCGATGTCCATGGTGTTCGCACCTTCGCTACACACGATCGCGTCGCGCGGCGTCCAGTCGCGGATCTCGCGCAGCACCCGGTAGTACCCCATCGGCACGGCGTCGTCTTCCATCATCGCGGCGACGACCTTGTGGTTCTCCTCCATCTTGTCGCGCAAGTCGCGCCACCAGCCCGAGTCCGCCTCGAAACTCCAAGGTTCGTCGTCGAGCGCCGCGTTGAGCTGGCCCATGATGGCGTCGGCGTCCCCGACCAGCGCGGCTTCGGTCGGCACGTTGGTCCCGATCTCTTCAGCGGCAACGTCGAGCTGGACGATGCGCACGTCTTTCGCGAAACGCGGCGGGAGCCCGAAGTGCATGATCCAGTTGAGCCGGGCGCCGATCAGGAACACCACGTCGGCCTGCTGGAGGGCGTGGGAGCGCGCCGGCGCAACGGAGTTGGGATGGTCATCCGGGACTACCCCCTTGCCCATCGGCGACGGCAGGAAAGGAAGCTGGGTCGCATCGAGGAAACGCCGTACCCCTGCTTCGGCCCGGGCGTAGGCCGCGCCCTTCCCGACGATCACCAGCGGGCGCTTGGCACCGCGCAGTGCGGCCAGCGCCGCCTCGATGGCTTGGGGATCCGCCAGGCTCTTGGGCGCGTCGGGACATCGCGCCGGCCAGACCACGTCTTGCTCGTCGATGCGATCGCTGATGATATCGTTCGGGAGATCGACGTACACCGCGCCGGGGCGACCGTAGAGCGCGGTGCGCACCGCCTTCTCGATGTAGCCAGGCACGCGCGAAAGCCGGTCCGGGCGGGTGGAGAGTTTCACGAAGGGGCGTGCGGCTTCGATCTGAGGAGCTTCCTGGAACGCGCCCTGCTCGTTCTGGTAGGAATCGTTCGCCCCGCCGAAGAGCAGCATGGGCCAGCAGTTGGACCACGCATTGGCGAGGCCGGCGATGCCGTGGATCATCCCTGGCCCGGAAACGGCGAGGCAGGCGCCGGGGCGCCCGGTGAGATAACCGGCGGCGCCGGCGGCGTAGCTGGCGGCCTGTTCGTTGCGAAAGCCGAAATAGCGGATCCCCTCGTTCTGGGCGGCAGAAGCGATCCCGAAGACGGGGAACCCCACCACCCCGAACAGGGTTTCGATCCCCTGCTGTTTCAAGCTGCGCGCGATCACTGTATTGCCATCAATCTCTGCCATGGGGATGATCCTCTCCGGTTCGTGGGACGCTCAAACGGCGATGATACACGCGGACCGCGCCGTCGGTGAACTCCGTCTGGGCTGGGCTTCGCGCCCGGTGTGAAAGGCAATCGGCGATGGGGCTCAGGGACGCCCCACAAAGGCGGCGGAGTGGCGCAGGCAGGCTTCGGCCTGCGTCACGATGTCGCGCAGCACCTCGCCCGCCTCGCGTACGCCGTGGATCATGCCGAGACCCTGGCCGCAGAAGCCGGCGTAGATGTCCGCTCGCTCGGCGGCTTCCGCCGCGACCATTACAGGACCCGACACGGCCGACTGGAACGGCATCGGCAGCGGCTCTTGTTCGATCTCACTCCACAGATCGGTCCACTTGGTGCGCAACAGACGCGCCGGCTTGCCGGAGATCGACCTCGAGACCACGGTGCTCTGGTCGTACCCGTCAACCAGCGCCTTTTTCTGGTAGTCGGGGATCCCCGCCTCCTCGGTCGCCAGAAAAGCGGTTCCGACCCAGGCGCCCTCAGCGCCGAGCATCAGCGCTGCCGCGACGCCGCGGCCGTCGGTGATGCCACCCGCCCCGAGCACGGGCAGATCGCCCACGGCATCCCGCACCTGAGGAATCAGCGCGAGGGTGCCGATTGCAGCGTTGTGGCCACCACCGTCGTGTCCCTGGGCCACGATCACGTCCACGCCCGAATCCCGCACCTTGCGGGCATGGCGCACCGCCCCGACCACGGAGAGCACCTTGGTGCCGTTACCGTGCAAGCGCTCGAGCCACGGTCCCGGGTCGCCGAGACCGGCCGCGTACACCGGCACCCGCTCTTCGATCACCACTTCCATCTGCGCTTCGAAGAAGGCCTTGGTAAAGAGCGGGGGTGCGTCGACCTCATCGGGGTCGACCGGAAGCCGCGGCACGTCGGCGAGGCCCTCTCGCTCTAGAAAATCGCGGGCGATTGCCCGGTACTCGGGCAACCGGTCTTGGGGAGAAGGACCTCTACCAACGCCCCCCCCATTTCCACGACGGACGGACGCGGGAAGCAGGGTGTCGACGCCGAAAGGCCGGTCCGTGAGCGCCCGAACCTCGCGGATCCAGCGCCGCAGGCGCTTGGGGGAGCAGGCGGCAGCACCGAGCACACCCAGCCCTCCGGCGTCGGAGACGGCGGCGGCCAGTCGCGGGGTACTCGCTTCGCCCATCCCCGCGAGCACGATGGGCACCTCGATCTCGAAGAGCTCGCAAATCCGCGTGTGAAGCACTGCAAACCTCCTTTCGAGCCGCCGTGCCGGCCTGCACCAGCGGACGCGGTCTTCGGGTATTCTACGCCGCCATGCCGGTCCCCCTCGAGGATGATTTGAAATTCGGCTCCACGGCCGTCGTCTGCGACGCGGAGAGCGCCCGGAGGACCGGTGAGCGGGCTGAGTGCTGGGTTACGACTCAGCCTGCGTTCCGGTCGAGGAGCGCGGGGCCCGGCTGTCGGAAGCCGTTCCGCTCCTTCGGGGCCTGTGGAGCGGGAAACCCACCGCCGGAAGCGGCCCCCACTTCCCGATTCCCGAAACCGCGAGACGACGCCTTGAACGTGACGAGCGAGGACCTCTCGCGGCGCTACGCGATGGATTTTCGCGCAGCGAGCCAAAAGTATGCAGCACTCGGCACCGCCTCCGACGTGGCGGCGCAGCTCGACGAATTTCGGCGCGCCGGGGTTCGCCATCTCGTCATCGACCCCGTCGGCCCGCCTCGCGAGCACGACGCACAACTCGAACGTTTCGCCCGCGAAGTGATCCCACTGCTTCGCCCATAGCCGTTTAGGGAGAGAGAACCGATGACATTCCGTGACCAAGCCGCCATCGTCGGCATCGGCGAAACCGATTACGTGCGCGGCGCCAACCGCGGCGCGGTCGAACAGATGCTCGAAGCGGCGCGCACCGCGATCGCAGACGCCGGCCTCAAGCCCGGGGAGATCAACGGCCTCGTACCCCCTCCCGCCTACACCTTTGGCGAGGCGATCGCCGCCAACCTGGGGATCGAGGACCTGCGCTACTGCAGTACGGTGATCATGGGCGGGGCGAGTCCCACGGTGGGGCTCCAGAACGCGGCCATGGCGATCGCCAGCGGCGTCGCCGACCACGTGCTCCTGATGTTCGGATGGAACGGCTACTCGGCGCTGCGTCCCAAGCCCGGTCAGCGACGCGAGAAAATGGGCAGTTTTCCGATCGACGACGTGGTCCGCGACTACTACCTGCCCTACGGCGCGGCCGGTCCCGTGCAGTTCTATGCCTGGATTGCCAAGCGTCACATGGAACTCTATGGGACCGAGTACGAGGATATGGGTTCCGTGGCGATCGCGTGCCGCAAACATGCGCAGCTGAACGACCGCGCCGTGATGAAGGGGCGCTCCCTGGACATGGAGGCGTACCTCGCATCGCGCTGGGTATCGGAACCCTTCCGCCTCTACGACTGCTGCCTCGAAACCGACGGCGCCTGCGCCGTGGTCGTGAGCCGCGCGGACCGCGCCCGCAATGCGCCGCATCGGCCCGTTTACATCATGGGTGCGGCCGAAGGTCATCCCTACCCCGCGGACGACATCCCGAATCGCCCAGACCTCTTCAAGGTCGGCCTCTCCTATGCAGCCCCCCGGGCCTTCGCCATGGCGGGTATCGAAGCCAAGGATGTCGATTTTCTACAGATCTACGACTGCTTCACCTATGTGGTGCTGCTGCAACTGGAAACGCTGGGCTATTTCGAACCTGGGGGAGCTCGCGATTTCGTGCGCAACGGCAACATCGAGCTCGGCGGCCGCTATCCCCTTAATACCCACGGTGGGCTCCACTCCCAGGCGCACGTCTGGGGGATGAATCACATCGTCGAAGCGACCCGGCAACTGCGCGGTGACGCCGGCGCGGCCCAGGTCAAGGACGCCGAACTCGGGCTGGTCACGGGCTGGGGAGATTTTGGCGACGGCAGCATCGCAATTTTGAGGAGGTAGCTGTGGCGACCCCGGTGAAGACCCTGAAACCCCTTCCGCGACCGGAAGGCCTCGACGTCGAGTTCTTCGAGCACTGCGCCAAGCGACGACTGTGCTTTCAGCGCTGTCGCTCCTGCGGCCACTGGCGACACGTTCCGCGTTTGATGTGCGCGACTTGTGGTTCTCCCGACTGGGAATGGTCGCAATCGAGCGGACGCGGAAAGATCTTCTCCTGGACGGTGACGCACCAGGCGATGCACCCGGCCTTTGCGAATGACGTGCCCTATGTAGTGGCGCTCGTCGAGCTCGAGGAGGGCGTCCGCATGGTGACGGGTCTGCGCGGGTTCGAGCCGGACCAACTCGCCCTCGATCTCCCCGTGGTCGTCAGCTTTGAAGACGTCGGGGAAGGCGTGCTACTGCCCTACTTCCGGCCCGCCTGAGTCTTGGCCCTCGTTGGAGACCTGCGGCGTGAAGTGGGTGCGGCGGCGCCACCCGCTGGTTTCGCGAGCACCGCCGCCGTCGATCCACATCGCCTCGCACTCGCGCAGTGTTTCGACCCACGCGAGACCGGCGTCCGCTCCGAGCACCAGGAGGGCGGTGCTGATCGCATCGGCGGCGGAGGCACTCGGGGCAATCACCGCCGCCTCGGCATCGCGCAGCAGGGGCTCTCCGCTTCGCGGGTCGATGACGTGCCCGTACCGACGGCCTGCGATCTCGGAGGACTGTCCGAGACTCGCTGAGACCGAGAGCGCCTGATCGCGCAGTGTGATCACACCGGCGAAACCTCCGGAGGGATGCCGCAACGCGAGGCGCCAGCCCTCGGAAGACGGACCGCTCCCGTGGGCCCAGTAGCTGCTCTGGCCGAAGTTCAGCAAGGCTGCGGGAACCTGCGCCTCGGCAAGCTTGGCCGCCAGCACGTCGAGGGTGGCACCCTTCGCGATCGCGTCGAGGTCGACCGAGCTGCCGGCCGCCAGGGCAACCTCCCGCAGGGCAAAAAGCCGGAGGGCTCCGGCCCCCACGCGGCTCTCGGCGGAGGCTCGCTCCGCGGCGTCCGGAACGCGGTCGCGCTCCGCGGCTCGTTCCCAGAGCTCGACCCACGCGCCGACCGTGACGTCGAAGGCGCCGCCGCTCTGCTGGCGCCAGGTTTCGGCAGAACGCAGCAGCTCAAAGAGCGCCGCCGATGCCAACCACGGCGCGCCCCCGGCCGAGCGATTCAGGCGAGCGAGCTCGCTCTGGGGATCGTGGCGGGAGTAGACCGCCTCGCGTCGAGCCACTTCGGCGTAGAGCTCCTCGAGGAGGGTCTCACCCGGCCCTTCGCCGAGCCCCAACACGGTGATCTCTAGGATCGTACCCATCGCGTAGCGACCGTCGAACGTCTCATGCGCGGCGGGAACGCACGCCGACGCCAACGCAGCGGCCAACAGGACCAACGGGACCAACAGGGCGGTGCGGATCAAGGCTTCGCGGCGGGCTCGCTGGATCGATAGTTCGCGTAGGAACCCGCAAAGACGGTCCACAGGGAAATCGCGACCAAGAGCGCCAGGCTGATTTGCAGCGCGAGAAAACCGACCACCTTGAGGATCGCGAAGCTGGGAGAGACGAATCGCACCAACCATCCCGAACCCTCGTCGAGCAAGGCGGAGCCGAAGGGTACGGCAATCAACCAGGCTTTGATGCCCCCCCGGAGCGGCACGAAGAGCATCAGGTGGGTGAGGACCAAAAGCAGCATGCCCATCGCGAAGAGGTGGAAGTGGGACACCTCGAGCATGCCGCCGTAGCTGCGAGGGTTCAGGAACTCCTCGGGGGCGCCCAGGTAATACCGGACCACCGAGCTCGGATAGAGGCTCATCTTGGCGAAATAGAGCAGCGCGTTGGTAACCCAGAGCCCCGCCACGTAGAGGCAGTAGAGCACCACGATCGTCTGGAGCAGTCGATTGCGTGACCATTCCCCGGTCACGACGAAGCGCACGCTAGCTGCCCCCTTCTGGGCCTCCGTGGGCCAAGAGGACGCGGTATAGCGCGATCGCGCGCCGCACACCGCCAGCCACGGCCCGGGCGGACAAGGTAGACCCAGCGATGCCGTGGATATCCCGATCGACGCGCAATGGCGCGGCGGCGTCTTTTCCCTCGAACTGGCCGAGCCAGCGATCCGGCGGCAAGTACTCGAGGGGTTCGTGAAATGCCAGCATGCGCAGCCGCCTCACCTCGCCGGTGGGAGAGAGCACAACGAGGAACGCCTCGGGGAGAGTGCGCACGTTGTGCACATCGATGAGCGCGTATCCCAGCACTTCTTCGCCGCGCCGGCCGGTGTAGACGGTGACGAGGCGCGAGTCGAGGCGCCGCTTGGTTTGCGCTTCGACGGCCTCGACCTGGGCGTCGTCGAGCACGAAGGCCTTCTCGTCGATCCGCTCGGCGTCCGGGAAGGCCCACCCCAAGGCGTCGACGCGACCCAGGAAGACCTTCGCGTGGACCGGTGTGGGGTGGAGCGTCGCGACCAGCGCTCCAACCGCGATCACCCACACGGCGCTAGAACGCAAGGCCAAACCCCAGCTGTACCTCATCGGCTTTCGAGCCCTTCGTGGGGTTGAAGTTTCGGTAGTCGAGTTTGATCACAACGTTGGGATGCGGCTTGAAGGAGAGACCCGGATTGTAGAGTTTGATTTCGTAGAGGCCGTTTCGGGAGAAGGCGGGCCCGGTCGGAACATCGTACTGCGTGTTGTAGTACTCGAAGCGGAAGAACGGAGCCAGGTACCAGTCGCGGTCGGGTGCGAGCCAGCGCATGACGTCGTAGGCGACCTCGACGTAGCCGCCCAACATTTCGCTCGCGATGGTCTGATTGGTTCCGAAGATCTCGGCCTCGGGGTCGGCGCGCAGCGCGAGCGTGAGATCACCGGCGTGACTGAGGAAAGTCTGCGTGAAGAGGGCGCGCGTCTCGAAGCCATGGGCGCGGTATTGAGCGTGCACCTCGTACAGGGTGAAGCGCGCGTCGGGATAGCCGGAACGTTCTTGGTCGATCTCGCCGGTGTAGACCGATGCGCCCAGGAGTCCGCCGTCGAAGGGAGTCCAGTCGGCGCGTACGGAGATTGCCAGATCTTCCGCGCGTTCCTCGCTCCCGCTCTGGCGCGCTTCGCGTAGATTGCTGGCTCTGGCGCCTAGGGCGTCGAGGGATGCGGTCACGTAGACGCGGTACTCGAGGCGCTCGCCGAAGCTCCCGAAGATGCCGACGCCGTTGTCCCGCCACGTGGTGGGGATGATCTGTTGCTCGACCTGCGGCCGGATCACGCCAAAGAAGAAGGGCGGCTCGTGGATCTCGTTGAGGAACCCCACCGGCAACAGCAAGAGGCCGGCGCGGAAGTTGAGCTCGGGCTTCCAAAGGAAATCGAGCGTGGCCAACTCCACTGAGACGGCGCCGTCGCGCTCGGTGGTCGCGTGCTCGAACTCGTACTCGGAATTGAAGATGATGTTGTCGGTAAATTTGTACCCGACGTAGAGGACGGCGCGCAGCATATCGGCTTGATCCGGCGTATCGCCGGCATCGCTCACGTTGTTGCGGTAGTAGCCTTCGGCATAACCGCCAACCGAGAGGCCCTGGGCGACGCCGTAGACTTGGGAGGCCGCCGGTCCGAGGCCCTGAAAACTCTTGAGTGGGGGGGTCTCTTCGGGAACGGTGACTTCCGTCTTCACCCGGGAGAGCTCTTCAGTGAGCACCTCCACCTTGCGCTCGAGTGCTTCGATCCGATCTTGTTGCGCCAGCTCGCGGTCGCTCTGGGCGGCGACGGAGTTCGCCCACCCAACCCCCAACACCGCGATACATACAAGCCAAGCTCGCACCGCACCGACCTCCGGCCACGGGCTTGATTCCGTGGCTCAAAAAGTTGAAATTGAAATTGCTTTTCATTTTCAACGATTGTACGGAGATCGTTCACCGGGTGTCAATGGCCGCGGAGCTAGTTCGGTAGCGGGTTAGGAACCCTCGGTGCAGTGCCCTCGGGGGGAGGAGAACGCACAGACGGGGGCGCGCTAAAGCGCTGGCGTTCAGTAATCAGGCTGAAGGGTGACGACGAGCCTCCCGCCGTCGTAGCGGTCGGTTCCCACCACCACCTTGCGGTGGTTGCGGATGCGGAGGTCCATCTGGACGTCGGGGTCGATGTCGACGGCGACGAGGACCCCACTCTCCCCGAGGTGCAGCGGCCGGATTCGAACCCGTTTGCCGTTGGGCAGATCGATGCCTCCGACCTCCTCCATGCCCAGACGAAGTCGTCGCCGCTTCAAGACCCGCAGGCTCTCGTAGCGGAAGTCCTCGCGCAGGCGGTTGTAGAGCTCGATGGCCTCTGGATCGACCGGGCCGGGCTGGGTCGAGACGTGCCCCACCACCAGGCGAAAGCCCACGCGCTCGACCTCGTCGCCGGCGGCCGACCATGGCCCCAGCAGGACGACTAGCCCCAGGGCGCCGGTCGCGAAGGCTGCGAAGGCAAAGGGGCTTCGACGAACCTCAGACTTGTACGCCGTCACCCTGTTCTTCCTCCAGGTCCGCCTCGCCTTCCCGATCCATCAGCCAGATGATGGTAGCCTCTTCGGCCCCCTCCAGAACTACGACCGGCCGCCCCTGGGATTGGATCGAACGCACGACGCCCCGATGGGCCGTCGTGCGCGCAACCGGCTCGGTCGTTGGAGCCACCGGCGCCAGATAGAGCGCCGCGGCAGCGGCGGCCCCGGCCAGCACCGGCCCGATGCGGAGGGGCGAGAGCCAGCTCCCGGACACGCGCGGAATCGGGGCGGCTTTCACAGCGGGGTCCGGGCGCGGTTGTTTCGCGATTTGCGGCGCGAGCTGCGCCCACAGGTCGGGTTCGCCGGTTGCAGCGGACGCTTCGCGAAGTAGCGCGCCGAGCTCCCCGCGCACCGCGAGCTCGCGGCGCAGGCCGGAATTGCGTCGGAGCAAGCGCTCGAAACGCCAGCGCTGAAGCCCGCGGAGCTCCCCGTCGTGGTACAGATCGAGCCAGCGCTCAGTCTCCTCCCGGCGGTGCGAGGCGTTGCCCCTCGTGCTCATGCTTCGCCTCCCGAGCTCGGCGGGGCGAGCTCCTCGAGATCAATTCCTTCGGTTTCGCGGAGCAGCTCCTGAACGCGGCGCCGCGCATAATGCAATCGGCTCATCACGGTGCCCTTGGGAATCTCGAGGGTTTCGGCGATCTGGGCGTAGCTCAGGCCCTCCACCTCCCGCAGCACCAGCGTCTCTCGAGCGCTGGCCGGCAGCTGGTCGATGGCACGCACCATCGCTGTCCGCAGCTCACGGCGCTCGAGGGCTTGGGCGGGTCCCTCCTGATGCGCCCGCCATTGCGCGCTCTCCTCGGCGGCTTCGCTACCCGCGATCCTTTCGAGGTCGTCGGCCCCCGACACCTCGACGTGGCGCGCGGAGCGATCCCGGCGCTTGAGATCGAGACACAGATTCATCACGAGACGATAGAACCAGGTGTAGAAGCTCGAGCGTCCCTCAAATCGGTCCAAATTGACGTAGGCCTTGAGAAACGCGTCTTGGACTGCATCACGGGCCTGTTCGTCGTCGCGCAGAACACGCAGGGCGAGTCGGTAGGCGCGTCCCTGATAGCGCTCGACGAGAATCCGGTAAGCCTCTGCCTCGCCGAGGCGAACGCGCTCGACAGCCTGAGCGTCCGAGAGCTCCCGGTTCAAGCCAGGCGACCGGGGCGCGGAAAGCTCCCCCTGAACCTTCGCCGCGTCCGTCATGAAATGGAACTCTCCAGGATTCCGCAGATCCAGCGCAAGTCCCCGACTCAAAGCATACTCCCTCGTCGAACGTGGCTCGGCACCGCCGCTCTACGGCGGCGGCGCCCCTTGGCCAGTTCGACGCAGAGAGCCCCCCCCTATTCGCGGTGTTGCCCGCTTTCGGCATCACCCGGCTTTCCTTGGGGGAAAACTCTGGCGCTCTCAGTGCGCCTCGCGCCAGTTCGCTCCGTGGCCGACCTCGACGAGGAGCGGAACGCGCAGCGCTCCCGCGCCTTCCATCTCGACCCGCACCCTCCCCGCCAGGTCCTCGACGTGGTCGGGGGCGACCTCGAAGACCAGCTCGTCATGCACCTGGAGGATCATCTCGGCCCCCCAGGGCGCGCCACGAAGCGCCGCATCCACCGCCACCATGGCGCGTTTCATCAGGTCGGCGGCGGTGCCCTGAATCACGGTATTGACAGCCATGCGCTCGGCGGCGTTGCGCAACACGCGGTTGCGGGAGTTCAGATCTGGCAGATAGCGGCGGCGGCCGAGGAGCGTGGTGACAAACCCGTGGTGTTTCGCCAGGGCTACCGTTTGATCCAGAAAGCGGCGCACTCCCCGATAGCGTTCGAAATAGGCGTCGATTGTCGCCTGTGCCTCGGCGGAGGCAATGCCGAGTTGGTTCGCGATCCCGAACGCAGTGGAGCCATAGATAATGCCGAAGTTGATGGCCTTCGCCCGCGCGCGCTGCTCCGCCGTGACCTCCTCCGGAGCGATGCCCAGAACCCCTGCCGCCGTGCGCCGGTGGATATCTTCACCGGCGCGAAAGCCGGCGAGGAGCTCCTCCGAAAAGTGGGCCAGGATACGCAGCTCGACCTGCGAGTAGTCGGCCGAGACCAGCACACGACCCTCCGCTGGGATGAAGGCCTCGCGGATGCGCAGTCCCTGCTCGGTACGAATCGGAATGTTTTGAACATTGGGATTGGACGCCGAGAGGCGGCCGGTCGCCGCGCCGGTCTGGTGAAACGTCGGGTGGATTCGACCCGTAGCGGGGTTCACCAGCGGGGGCAGCGCGTCGACATAGGTGCTCTTCAGTTTGGCGAGGCGACGATAGGCCAGCACGCGCTCGGGAAGTGGGTGTTGCCCGGAGAGCTGCTCCAGGACGGACTCATCGGTCGAATAGCCGGTCTTGGTCTTCCGGACGACCGGAAGCTTCAACTTCTCGAAAAGAATGGCTTGGAGCTGCTTGGGTGAATTGACCGCGAAGGACTCGCCCGCGAGCTCGTGGATCTCCGCTTCGATCTTTGTCAAGTCGCGCTCGTACTCGCGCGAGAGCGCGTGGAGCGCCGCTTCGTTGACGCGCACTCCCGCGCTTTCCATGCGCGCGAGGACCGCCGTGAGCGGCATCTCGACCTCCCGGTAGAGGGCGGCGCTCCCGTCGCGTTCGAGATGACTCTCCAGCAGCGGAACGAGTTCGCGTACAGCATCGCAGTGCGTGGCCGACCAGTGCGCGAGCGCCTCGATCGGCAAGGCGGCGGCCGGCGTCGCCTTGGCACCGCGGCCGGCGAGTTCCTCCCACGTCTCCAGCTTGCGTCCCAGGTGCTGGGAAGCCAGCGCCGGTACGCCGCGGGTGGAAGCGGGATCGAGCAGAAACGCTGCAATCTCGACGTCGAAGGCCGGGGCGGGCGGCGCTCCACCGCGTTCGATGAGCCAGAGCTGAAACGCCTTGGTGTCGACGCCACCCCAACGTCTTCCGTCGAGGTGCGGCGGCAGACGGTCGGCGACCTGCTGGGGCGCGGACGGGCCTTGCCTCTCGCCGAGCGCGATGTAGGCAATCGCGCCGGTAGTAGCGGCCAGCGCGAGACCAACCGGGGGTTCGCGCAGCGCACTCGCACCGCCGCCGACGGGGGATACGTGAAGCGCCGCGCCCGGATCGAGCGCGCTCAACCAACTCTCCAGGGCGTCGGCGCCAGCCAAAACTTCGAGCTCGACGGTTTGCGGGGCCGGCGCGACTGGCGCCTGATCCCTGCCCTCGAGGTCCTTCAGGAGCCGCGTGAACTCGAAGCGGCGGAACAACGCGCGGAGTCGATCCGCATCGGGCGCGCCGAGCGTCAAATCCCCGGACTCCGCGGGAAGCGGCACGTCGCCCCGCAAAGTCGCCAGCCGCTTGGAGAGCAGCGCGGCCTCGCGTTGCTCGCACAGCGCCTTGCGCGCGCGCGCTGGCGCGATCGAGTCGGCGGCCTCGAGCAGCGCTTCGAGGCTTCCCCACTCGCGGATGAGCTTCGCCGCCCCCTTTTCGCCAATGCCCCGCACGCCGGGGATGTTGTCGCTCGGGTCGCCGACCAACGCGCGCAGATCGAGCACTTGCGAGGGCGGCACGCCGAAGCGCTCCTCCACCTCCGCCGGGTCGTAGCGACGATCTTTCATGGTATCGAGGAGCGTCACGCGGTCGCTCACCAGCTGCATCAGATCTTTGTCGGTGGACAGAATCGTGACACGCGTGGAGTCCGGTGTACGATCCACCAGGGTGGCGATGACGTCATCCGCTTCGAAGCCCTCGGCCTCGATGACCGCGATGCGATAGGCGTCGATCAGTTCGCGCACGACGGGAAGCTGCTCGGATAGCTCTTCGGGTTGTTTGTCGCGCTGCGCCTTGTAATTCGGATAGAGATCTTGACGGAAGCTTTTTCCGCTCGGTGGATCGAAAACGATGACGAGCTGATCGGGAGCTTCTTCGCGGATGACCTTGTTCAGCATATTGACGAAGCCGAGCGCTGCATTGGTCGGAAAGCCCGCGGCCGTGCGAAGCGGCGGCAACGCGAAGAAAGCGCGATAGAGACAGTTGGCGGCGTCGACGATGACGAGATGGCGGGTTCGCTGCGGCGGCTCGGGAGTCTCGGTCACAGGCCCTCCGCGAAAGTGACCCGCGCGCGCGACGCGGGGTCGCGGGCCAGACCCCGCAGCACCAGGTCGACGGCTCGCTCCAGGCGCGCCTCGAGATCGTCCCCTGCCAACCGAGACCCCGCCGGCGCGCGGTCGCTTTGGATGACACCGTTGGCGAGGGTCCACAGAATGTTGGCGACCTCCCAGGAGTCGTGCGGAACAAAGGCGCGCTCGTCGACGCCTCCCTCGAGAACCCCGGCGAGTAGCCGCAGACACTTTCCCCAGAGCTCCGCGACTTGCCCGGTCACCGCGGCCGGCAGCTCACCGATCACGGGTTCATTCTCCAACGCCCAAAAGATCTGGAAGTATTCTCGATGTTCCCTCCAGTGCCGGAAGTAGAACCGGCTGATCCGGCGCACCTGCTCGGCGGCCGGGAGGGCGGGGTCGAGGGTCTCGCGCAGCTTCCGCTCGAAGGCGTCGCCGTTCTCGGAGAGAACGGCGACGTAGAGCTCGGCCTTGTTCGCGAAGTATCGATACAACGTCCCCTTGGCGACACCGGCGCCCCGCGCGACCTCGTCGAGGTTGGCGCCCATGAAGCCATCGCGAAAGAAAACGCCGCGGGCAGCATCGAGGATTCGATGGCGCTTTGCCTGGGCCTCCGCGCGAGCGAGTCGAGCGTCCTCGATCATGCGCTCACCGGGGCCGACGCTCAGACCTCGTCGCTTCCCTCATAGCGGAACGGCGCGAAGAGGTCGGTGTTCAAATACCGCTCGCCGAAGCTGGGGATCACCGCCACGACCAATTTGCCCTCATTCTCAGGGCGGCTCCCGTAGCGGAGCGCCGCACTGACGTTCGCGCCCGACGAGATGCCACAGAGAATGCCCTCTTCCGCCGCGAGGCGGCGGGCCATCTCGAAGGCTTCGTCGTTGTCGACGGTGATAATCTCGTCCACGAGGTCACGCGCGAGAACTTCCGGCACGAAGCCCGCACCGATCCCTTGGATCTTATGGGGGCCGGGGGCGCCGCCCGAGAGCACGGGACTGGCTGATGGTTCGACCGCCACCGCCTGGAAGCTCGGCTTGCGCTGCTTGATCGCCTGGGCCACACCGGTGATCGTCCCTCCCGTTCCGACCCCGGCCACCAGGGCGTCGATCCGACCCTCGGTATCGCTCCAGAGCTCTTCGGCCGTGGTCTTGCGGTGGACCTCGGGGTTGGCGGGATTGCGAAACTGCTGGGGCATGAACGCGTCCGGGATTCGATCGACCAGTTCTTGGGCTTTCTCGACCGCGCCCTTCATCCCTTTGGCGCCCTCGGTCAAGACGAGCTTGGCGCCGAACGCACGCAAGACGACGCGGCGTTCCGGGCTCATCGTGTCCGGCATCACGAGGATGCATTGATAACCGCGCACCGCGGCGACGAAAGCCAGCGCGATGCCCGTGTTGCCGCTGGTGGGTTCGACCAGCGTATTCTTGCCGGGCCGGATCAGACCATCGCGCTCAGCGGCCTCGATCATCGCCAGTCCGATGCGGTCTTTGACGCTCGAAGCGGGGTTCTGACTCTCCAATTTAACGACGATCTCCGCGGGGCACCCACGCGTGACGCGATTGAGCCGAACCATCGGCGTCTTCCCAATCAGCTGAATGATGTCCTGGGCAATCTTCATCGGAGACTCCTTGTCCGCCGGTCTCGTGTCCCACCCGAGCGGTCGACCCGGGTTTCCGAAATCCGGCGCCGGTCAAATGATCCGCGGTCCAATGATCCGCAGATATCCGCGGACCGTGCTCTGCCAGCTTCGACGGCCCAAGGGTAACGCGGCGGCGCTCCCCTCGTCAGGAAGCTTCGGCGGAGCGCTGCGGGGGGTCGCCCTCCGCGGGTTTTCCACCCAGCAGTTCCTCCAGAAACACGGTCGCGTAGCTTCCGGCGGGCAGCGCGAAGCGCAGTCGGATTCCCCCTGCTTCTACCGTCACCCTGACTTCGCGCGGGCGCACCCGGAACGGACGCCTCCCGCCGCGCAACCGCGGCAGACCGGCCGTTGCGCCGAGCGCCTGGAGTCCCCAGCGGTCCGACACCGCGCGCTCTCGCTCGGCCGGCGCGCCGCTCGCAGGCGGCATCCGGGTCCCGAAGATCGGGCCCGTACCACTGATTTCGAAACGACGGGCGCGCGGCGCTTCGCGTTGTAAGTCCTCCACGAGGAAGAGACCGCCGCTCTCACATACCTGCGCGACATCGCCAACCTCGACCGCGTCGAGGGGAAGCGGCCGTTGTTCCAACACGTCGTCGAAAGCGCGAGCTTGGAGCGCCGAGAGCAGAAAACGCGCGTGGCGGCGATCGCGCAGGCGCAAGGTGCCGCGGAGCACCTCCGCGCCCTTGCGAGCGTTGTCTCCGTCGCGGCCGTAGCGCTGAGGGCCGTAGCGGTTGGGCATTCCGATCCGCTCGAGGTGCGCGAGACGCGGGCCCAAGCGGGACCACACGGGTTCGGGAACGTCGTGCACCAGAATCGAGAATCGGTTCCCGCGCAACTGGCCGACGCGGAGCTTGTGAGGATGCCGGTGAGCTTCGAGCACCCGAGCCCCGCGCAGGGTAAAGGCGAGTGCGGCTTCTGGTTCGGCACCTGGAACCGAGAACCACTGTCGGGTAACGGCGCGCCGATCTTTGCGCCCCGCGTAGCCCACCTCACCGGCCCGCACCCCGGCGCAACGGGCGAGTTCGCGCGCGACCTCCTCGGTGGTGCGGTCGCACTTCTCGATCCAGAGGAACGTGTGTCCGCCTTCCCCCCGCGGCGGGTAGAGGGGAATCTCTTCGACCTCGAAGTCCTCCGGCCGAACGCGCACCCGCGGGCGTTGAGGCTGGACGGAAATGCCCGGGGCGGGTGAGCTCACCACAGCGCGGTCTGCGAGCACGGCGCAAAGGAACGCCGGTGCACCGGCGACGGCCCGAGTCGAGCCAGCGCTCGACGATGTTGTTCGGTGGCATAGCCTTTGTGGCGCGCGAGCCCGTAGCCGGGATAGCGGGAGTCGAGCTCGTGCATCTGGGCGTCGCGATGGACCTTGGCCACAATCGAGGCCGCAGCGATGCTCCCGTCCCGCGCATCCCCGCCGATGATTGGCGTCTGTTCCATCGCGAGATCCGGAATCTTCCGGGCGTCGACCAACACGTGATCGGGCACGACGCCGAGACCCAGTACCGCGCGACGCATCGCGACGAGAGTCGCGCGGTAGATGTTCAGGCGGTCGATCTCAGACGGGCTCGCTTCGGCGACGCACCACGCGACGGCCTGCTCGCGGATCGCGCCGGCGAGGCGTTCGCGGGCGCCGCGCGTGAGGCGTTTGGAGTCGTCCAAGCCGGGGAGAAACGCCCGGTCGGCCAGAATCACCGCGGCGGCGACCACCGGACCGGCGAGCGGTCCTACACCTACTTCGTCGACGCCCGCTACCGCCCGTGCACCCGCGGCGTACAAGCGTGCCCGGAGCGCGAACAAACGCCGCAGCCGGCGGCGCTCGGCAGCGAAGGCAGCGAGATGGCGTTCCAGTTGCGCGGCTAGGCGACGTCCTCCGGCACGCGGATCGCCCCGCAGTCGGCTCAATACCCGTCTCATCTTGCCGGTGTCGCGCGCGTCGCAAGCCACCCGCGCCGCCCGCGCCAGCTCGCCGAGAGAGGGGCGCTCCGAACTCACGAATCGGGGTCCGTCGCGCCGCCGTCTTCGCGGACGCCCGGGCCGACGCGTTGTTCAAGAGCCCTTACCCGCCGCAGCAGCTCGGGAAGGCGGGTGAGCGCCGCGGTGCTTCGGTGCCAGGCGCGCTCCTCCATACCCGGGGTGCCGTAAACGCGCGCGCGCGCTTTCACGTCTTTGTGAATGCCCGAACGGGCTCCGATCAAGGCACCCTCGCCGATGGTCAGGTGTCCCGAGATTGCCACCTGTCCCATGATGATGACACCGCGCCCAATCGTGACGCTGCCCGCGATAGCCGTGTGACCGATCATCAGCACGTCTTCCCCCACGTCGGAGTTGTGTCCGATCACGCAGAGGTCACCGATCTTGGCGTTGCGGCGGATCCGGGTGACGTCGAGGCTGCCGCGTTGAACCGTCGTTCCCGCGCCGATCTCTACGTCGTCTTCGAGAAGCACGTGGCCCACTTGCGGAATCTTGAAGGGGCGACCCTGGTCATCCAACGTGTAGCCATAGCCCTCATTGCCGATCACGGCGGCGGCGTGGATCCAGACGCGGTCACCGATCACGGACCCCTCTCGGATCACGGCTCCCGGGTGGACGATGCACTCCTCGCCGATTCGTACATCCGCTCCCACCACACAGGCGGCGTGAAGCTGGCTGCACCCGCCGACACGCACACGCTCGCCGATCACCGCATGGGGCCCGACGAAGCTGCTCGGATCGATCGAGGCCGTGGGTGCCACCGACGCCGTCGGGTCGATACCGGGAGACGGACGCTGGTCACGCGTCAGCCATGCCAGGGCGCGGGCGAAGTCGCGCTCGGGGAACGGCGAGCGAATCGCGGCTCGACCGCCGACATCGAGGCCCTCGGGCGCAATCAAGGCCCCGGCACCACTCTGGGCGACCTGCTCCCGCAGCGCCGCCGAACGCGCGAACGCGAGGTCACCGGGACCCGCGTTCGGCAACGAGGTCACCCCCGAGATTGTGGTGTCGGCCTCGCCCTCGAGCTCACGACCCAGGTGTCGCGCCACGTCTCCCAGGGCGGTCGGCCGAATGGCGACCACGCTAGCGCGCGAGCAAAACCGCGATCGGCGAAGTGCGTGCCACCGCCGCCGAGTTGCTGCCCAGGAAATATTCGTGAATTCGGCTGCGTCCGAAGGCGCCCATCACGATCAGCCCCGCCCCCGCCTCACGAGCCGCGTCGACGATCTTGGCGTCGGGACGTCCCAACGTCGAAGCCGATTCGCGCACTGGCACGTTCGGGTTCGCAAGCAGACGCCGAACTTCATCGAAGCGCGCCTGCGATCGACCCTTGTCCTTCGAGTCGACGAAAACGTGGATGGTGTCGGAGAGTCGCGTCGCGAGATCGACGGCGATGCGCGCTGCGATCTTGGAGCCGGGCGACCCGTCGAAGGCCAGTAGCAAGGGGCCGTGCAGCTCGGCGCCCATCGGCACTACCAGCGCGGGCCTTCCGGTTTTCCGCAACACGCCGTCCACCGTCGATCCGATCAGCTCAGTTCGTGCCCTCGCGTGCTCTCCGTCGCGCCCGATCACGATCAAATCGGCCTGCTTGCCGCGATCAACGATGGCGTCATCGGCGATGCCTCGGATCACGTCGGCGGTGATCTCCACGCCGTGGCCACGTGCGAGTTCCGACAAGCGCCGACAGGCCGCCTGCGCGCGCGCCTCGAGAAAGCTCTCGAGAGGCCCGAGCTGCGGCGGTTCGACGCCGAGCCCATCGGCGCGAAAGCCGCGGACCGCTCGCTCCTCGATCACCGAGAGTCCGTTCACCCTCGCTCGCAGCCGAGCCGCCAGCGCGACGCCAAAACGTTCCGCAGCGTGGGCGGCCTCGGACCCGTCGGTCGCGATGAGGATCGTTTCAATCATGTGTTCCTCGCCCGCAAGATCTGGGACGATGGATGCCCCAGAGCGCGCTTCTCTCACCGGGAGTTGCCGGCTCGCCAGGGTACGAGACCCCCGCGGGAATTGTCAATCGCCCGTTTGCGAAAACTCTGAAGGCAGGCCTCGAGCCACCCACCCGAGCACGTCGGTCTCGGTGATGAGACCCATCAAGAGACCCCCTTCCACTACCGGGAGACAGCCGATCTTGTGGGTCGCCATCAGCCGGGCGGCCTCGCGGACATGGTGCCTCGGGGTGATCGTGATCGGCGGCTTCGACATCACGTCCGCAATGGCAATACCGTGCAGGAATGCCCGCCGGGCGTCGCTACCAAAGGAGCCGAGTTCAGAGAGCGAGGCCCGCAGCAGGTCGCGCTGGGACAGGACCCCGACCAGCTGGCCTCCGTGCACGACGGGCATGTGGCGGACCCTGCCCAAGCGCATGATGTCTTCGACGGTGGAGAGGCGTTCGCCGACCCCCACGGTCACGACCTTGGTCTGCATGATGTCTCGGACCAGGTCTTGCGCCATGGCGCGCCTCGCGAGCCCGTTCCGGTGGACGAGCGTTAGAGTCTATTCCATGAGCACGTCTCGAGGAAACGGCCACAGAGCGTCGATTGAATCGGGCCGGGCAGGTATCTCACAGGAGCCGTCCCGGCGTCCAGTTCGCAATGGAACTCTTCCCCTCCGGCCCCTTCGCTTGGCTCTCGCCGTCAGCGGGCCGAGTGATCCGGAGGCGTTGCGCAGCACCCTCGCGCTCGCCGAGCACGCCGACGCCTTGGATTTTGACTCGCTCTGGCTTCCGGAAAACCACTTTCGGCCCGGCGCCACGGCCTCGCCCTTGCTCACCCTCGCGGCGATCGCCGCCCGAACCCGAAAGCTGCGTCTTGCCACGACCTCGATCCTGATCTCGGTCCACGATCCTTGGCGGGTCGCCGCAGAGGTCGCAACCCTAGACCAACTTTCCGGCGGGCGTGTGATCTTCGGCGTGGGCCGGGGCTTCGAGCCGCTCTTGTTTCAGACCTTTGGCGTCGATCCCAAGGAAAAACGCGACCGCTTCGACGCGGCCTTGGACGCCATCCTTGCAGCGTGGGCCGGCGACGCCCCGGGGTTCCCTCCGGACCTCCCCCTCCCGGTGCAGCGCCCGCATCCACCGATCGTCGTCGCGGCCTTCGGGCCCAAGGGGTTGCGCCAAGCTGCGTTGCGGGCGCTTCCCTATTTGGCTTCACCGCTCGAGCGACTCGACGTGCTGATCGAGAATTACCGAGGCTACCGCGAGGACCTTCCGGACGACACCAACGTCGGCAGCCTCGAGGTGCCGGTGATGCGGACGGCCCACGTGGCGGGGAGCCGCGCAGAAGCCGAACACGTTCGCGAGGCTGCTGCAGTGGAGTTTTCGGAGGTCGCTCAACGCGTCGGCAAGACCCTCGCGGCCAAGGCGGCGGGGGCCGCCGACGACCGCGTCATTGTGGGAGAGGTCTCCGAGGTCGTGGAGCGCATCGAGACGTACCGGGAGACCCTCGGCATGGATTTGCTGGTCGTGCGTCCTGCACCGGGCACCGATCAGCTCCAACGCCTGGCGTCCCTCGAGCGACTCACGACGCAAGTCTGGCCGCAACTCACCCGTCGCTCGAATCCCGCGTAAAGGTCACAAAGGCCATACTGGGTCGCTTGGACGACTCGCGCATCGCGAAGTGAAAGCCCTCGAAGTGCCAGCCCTGCGCGACCCACTCGTTCACGATGCGCTCCAGCTCCTCAGCGGCCACGGTACTGGTTTCGACGATCTTGTATTCGAGAGCCACAACGGTCTCCTCAGTTTTGGGTGGCTCGATGCCGCGCCAGTGCGTCGACCAGGGCGCGCGGTGTGGCGCGCGGCGCGCTCACCTGGGGGTCGATGTCCGCCGCGCGCAGTGCCTCAGCGGTGGTCGGTCCAATTGCGGCGACCGTGATCGCGGCCAACGCGCGGCGGCTCGGCTCGTCGAGACCGGCGGCGAAGACCCGCACCGCAGAGGGACTCGCGAAGGTCACGGCGTCGAGCCCGCCACTGAGGAGGGCCTCGCGTAAGGCGACCACGTCCAACGGAGCGGGGACGGTCCGATAGAGGGCGGCGTCATCGACCTGCGCCCCCGCCTCACGCAGCAGATCCGGCAGCAGCTCACCGGCGCCCTCGGCACGTAGAAACAGAAACCGCCGGCCCGAGGGCTGGAGCCTCCGCATGATGAAGCGCGCCAACGCCGCGGCGTCCACCGGGGCATCTGGGACGTCGACCTCCGGGAGCCCCAACTCCCAGGCTGCGCGAGCCGTGGCGGGCCCGACGCAAAAGGCCGGAACCAGGACGCTTTGCGCGTCGAGGCCCCGCGCGCGTAGACGTTTGCCGAAATAGCGCACCGCGTTGCGGCTGGTGAGAATCAAGGCGTCGTAGGACTCCAGTCGATCGAGGGCCACCCCCACGGCGTCACCGCCCGACCGGCTCGCCTCCACGACAATCATCGGCATGGAGACCGGAGTGGCTCCAGCTTCGCGCAGTGCCGCAACCAATTCGTCTTCGGGATCGGCCGGGCGTGTCACCATGACCCGGGCGCCGAAGAGCGGCCCGCGATCGAAGCCGCCCAGTTCGTCACGCAGGCGCACGACCTCGCCCACGATCACGACGGCGGGGGCACGAAGGCCAGCCCGGCGCACCGCGGCGGGAAGTTCCCTGAGCGGTGCCTCAACGACCCGCTGCCGAGGCGTCGCCCCTTCCATCACCACGGCGGCAGGTGTGTCGGGTCCGCGGCCGTTTTCGCACAGCGTCTCGACCAGCCGCTCGAGATTGCGCATGCCCATCAGGATCACCAGGGTGTCGGCGCCGGCCGCCAGCTGGTCCCAGCGGATCGAGGTCCAGGGCCGCAGGCGATCGCGGTGTCCGGTGACGACCGCGACCGAGGCGCCGTAGCGTCGATCCGTCACCGGGATCCCGGCAGCGGCCGCCACTGCAAACGCAGAGCTCACCCCCGGGATCACTTCGAAGGGAATGCCCGCCGCGCGACAGGCGCTCGCCTCCTCGCCGCCGCGCCCATAGACGAAGGGATCCCCCCCTTTGAGGCGTACCACCGTCGCCCCCGCCCGGGCGCGCTCCACGAGCAGGGCGTTGATGTCGGCCTGGCTTCGCGTCGGGGCGTCGTGCCCGCGCTTGCCGACGTCGATGCACTCCGCGTCGCGTGGGGCGAAGTCGAGAAGATCGCTTGCGATCAGCGAGTCGTGCACCACCACGTCGGCCCGCCGCAGCGCGGCGGCCCCGCGCAGTGTGATCAAATCGGCGTCGCCGGGGCCAGCGCCGACCAGTAGCACCCGACCCGGACTGTCTTCGCGCTCAGGCATACGCCCCCGCTCGCAGCTGGGCCAGGATCACGTCTCCTCCCCGGCGCAGGAGGGTCGCCGCGGCACACTCCCCGAGCGGCTCGGGGTCGACACCGTGCAGCTCGACCTCCTCGATGCGGCTGCCGTCGGGCAGTCCCAGAGCACCCCGCAGTCGCAGCGCCTGGCCCGACACCTCGGCGAACGCCGCCAGCGGCACGTTGCAATCGCCGCCCAAGGCGCGCAGGAAAGCGCGTTCCGCGCGAATCGCCCGTTCGGTAGGCGGGTGGTTGAGGGCCGCGAGCTTCGTCCGCAGCGGGTCCTCGTTGCGGGTCTCCAGGGCCAGGGTTCCCTGGCCGACGGCGGGTAGCAGCACCTCGGGCGCCAGCCGCTCGTCGATGCGCCCGGCCAAGCCGAGCCGATCGAGGCCTGCGCTGGCCAGGATCAGGGCGTCGTAATCGCCGTCTTCGAGTTTGCGAAGCCGGGTGGGAACATTGCCGCGCAGAGGCCGCACGTCGAGGTGGGGATATCGGGCGCGCAGCCACATTCCTCGTCGCGCACTTCCGGTGCCAACGCGCGCGCCGGGCGCGAGCCCGGCGAGGCGACACCCGCGGTCCGCAGCGGCGAGCGCGTCGCGCGGATCCACGCGTTCGGGAAAAGCCGCCAGCGCGAGGCCCGGAGGCAGCGCGGCGGGCAGATCCTTGGCGCTATGCACGGCCACATCGGCCTGCTCTTCGAGGAGCGCCTCCTCGATCTCCTTTACGAAGAGACCCTTGCCACCGAACTCGGCCAGGGGAACATCGACGAGCCGGTCGCCGCTGGTGCGGATGACCACGAGTTCTGTCGGGAGACCCGTGGACTGCGCGATCTGCGTGGCCACCCATCGCGCCTGCGCCAACGCGAGGTCACTGCCACGGGTGGCGATGCGGATCGGGTTCACTCGGGGTCGCCCACCTCGGTCTCGCCCTCCGCACCGGGTGCGGTGGGATCATCGAGGGCGAACAGCTCGCGGATCGTCTCGAGGTAGGCAATCCCCTCGTCGCGTTCCGCCGAAGCGCGGAGCTTTGACACGGGAGCGTGTAGGATTTTGTTCACGATCGCATGGCTCAGCGCTTCGAGCACTCTGCGTCCTCCCTCGTCCAGCTCGAGTTTGCGCAAGGCCTTGTCGAGCTCTTGCTCGCGAACCGCCTGGGCCCGCTCGCGCAGTTGCCGAATCGTGGGGGCGGCGCGGAGGGCCGCCAACCAGCCGTCGAAACGCTCGACGGCTTCGTCGACGATCGCCCCCGCGCGGGCCGCTTCGTGCTGCCGCTGTTCGGCGTTGATCTCCGCCACGCCCGAGAGGTCATCCACGTCGTAGAGATAGACGCCATCGAGACTCGCGACGTCGGAAGCGATGTTGCGGGGCACACCCAAATCGATGGCGAAGACCGGCTCGCGCCGCCCCTGCATCGCGCGCTCGAAGAGCGCGCGATCGAGGAGCGGGCGCTCCGCAGCCAGCGAGGTCAACACGACGTCCGAGCCGCGCAAGAGTTCGGGGAGGTCGGAAAGGCCGTGGGGGCTCGCGGAATAACGCTGCGCCAGAGCCAGAGCCCGCGCGGGCGTGCGGTTGGCGACTTTGACACTCGAGAGACCCGCGCCGCGCAGGGTGTCGAGGGCAAGCTCGATCATCTCGCCGGCGCCCACCAGGAGCGCGCGCTTGCCCTCGAGGGTCTCGAAGATCTGGCGGGCCAGGTCCACCGCAACCCGGGCCACGGACACGGGGCGCGCCGCGATCGCGGTCTCGGTGCGCACCCGCTTGGCGGTTTGAAACGCGTTGGCAAAGAGCCGGTTCAAGACGGCACCGCTAGCCGAGGTTTCAACCGAAGCGCGGTAGGCGTCCTTCACCTGGCCGAGGATTTGCGGCTCTCCCACTACCATCGAATCGAGTGAGGAAGCGACCCGAAACAGGTGGCGAACCGCGTCCCGATCGACATGGGTGTAGAGCGCCTCGGGACGCAGGGGCGATTCCAACTCGGCTCCCAGCTCGCGCAGGAAAAAGGCCTCGAGGCGATGACGGGCACCCTCGAGCCGGCGAGCGGTCGCCAACACTTCCACTCGGTTGCAGGTCGAGATCAACACGACCTCCTCGAGTTCGGTGCTGCGCAGGAGCTTTTCGAGCCAGGGAGCGGGATCGGCGACCGAAAAGCGCTCGCGAACCTCGACGGGCGCCGTTCGATGATTCATGCCGACCAGCAGAATCTTCACGCTCCGACCTCCACGCCAGCCAACGCGACCACCAGGAGCAGAAAGCCCGCTGCCGCGCTGGCAGCCGCCGGTCGGCCGCGCCATCCGGCTCCAAAACGGCCCGCCACGAGACCCAGCTCCACGAGCCAAGCCAGACCCGCCCACAGGGCGTGCGAGCCCGCCCAGACGCGACCCGTGAGAGCGTGGGACCAGAACATTCCCGCCAGCACCCCCACGGTGAGAAGCGGAAAGCCGACCGCAAGGGAAGTCAGATTGACGCGGTCGAGAGCCTCGAGCGAAGGAAATCGCGAGCGCCAACGGGCCGAGAGGGCGCTCTTGCGTTTGAGCGCACGATCCTCAAACAAGAAGAGACACCCGGCCAGCCCCGCGACGCCCAGGGCGGCGAGTCCAGCGCTCGCGAGAATCACGTGGAGATGGGGCCAGCGGCCGCTCGCGTCCGCCCCGCCGTGCGCCGAACCGATCGCGAGGCTCCCGTACATCACCGCTGCAAAGGCCGAGACCGCGATACCACCCACGAGAAGTTCGAGTTGATCGCGGCGCAGCAACCAGACCCCGAAAATGGCGCCGACCCACGCCATGAACGAGACGGCGGCGTGAAAATCGGTAAGCGGAACCGGGGGGTCCAAGCGGTGGAAACCAGCAAAGGCGAGGCCGTGGAGAGCAACCCCCACCCCCAGCAAGACGCCGGCTGCCCGGCCGGGCCTGGCGTGGGGCAGCCATCCTCCAGCCAGCAACCCACAGCCCGCCGCCAGGTAGAGCGCCGCCACGACCTGCATCAACTCGACGATCACCGGCCCCGCTCTCTTTCTGGCCGCGCTGGGCGCGGCAGCTCCTGATTTCGTGCCACGATTAGCCGCGGATTCGCTTCATTTGGTCGGCGATCTTGGCTGCATCATGAACCGCCTCGAAGATGAGGTACGACGGCTCGCCAAACAGCACGAAACGGATCTCTTCGAGGGACGTTTCGGCCTCATCCCCGAGGTAGGCGCGGGCCTCTTTCAAGAGGATCTCCGCGCAACGCTGCATCGGGACCCCTCCCACGCCGGCCCCCAGTGCCGGAACCGCCAAGCCCCGACAACCGAGCTCTGCGGCTAGCTGAAGAGCGCCGCGCAGTGCGTCGCGCACCGACACCTCGTCGGCGCCGCCCCCGGGGACCATGGTGGCGGCGTGGATGACGAAGCGGGCCGCGAGCTCGCCGGCACCCGTCGCTACGGCTTCTCCCACTGCGATGGGATCGAGGGCATCGCACTCTTGCTGGATGGTGGGTCCGCCCCGCTCGCGGATGGCACCCGCGACCCCGGCGCCGAGCACCAACTCGGTATTGGCCGCATTCACGATCGCATCGATCTCTTGCTCGGTGATATCGCCTTCGGAGATCACGATGTGGGTCATCCGAGGACTCCGTTTGTCGTGCTTCGCTCACGCCTCACCATCGACCGCTTCGAGGATTCCGGCGACGAGCAACGGCACCAACACCTCGTGCTGGCCAACCAGCGCGATCCCCCTTCCCCCCAAGCGGGTGGGACGCTCGACGATGTTGACCGACGGGCGGTAGTGACGGATGAAATCGAGATTGACCGAGGTGAATTTGCGGACCTCGTGACCCAGGTTGCGCGCCAACGCCAGTGCCTTCAAGAACACCTCGGGCAGGATCACCGCCGAGCCCACGTTGAGCAAGACGCCGCCCTCGAGGGTAGCGACCAAGCCGCACAGGGTTTCGAAGTCCCGGTAGCTCGTTTCCCCCAGAGCGGCTCCGTCGGCGCTCGGGTGCATGTGGTGGATATCGGTTCCGATCGCCACGTGGACGGTGACCGGGATCCCGAGATGGTACGCGGTGGCCAGGATGGATCGGCCCTTGTGCGGGTAGCGCCCCTCGTGGATGGCGCGACCGATCGCCGCTCCCA
>CAZTOE010000024.1:8889-26795 GCA_964615045.1 uncultured Spirochaetales bacterium | reverse complement strand
CCAGCAGCGCGCGTGCGCCGAGAACACGCAGTAAGGCCCTTCGTGGAAGCGTACGATCACGTCGTCGACGAAGCGGAAGATCGGCGAGACTGCGTAAGCTTCGAACTCGTGGACCTCCGGCCGGGTGGTGTGCACTTCCCAACCCAGCTCGCGGGCGATCTCGAGACCGCGTCGGAAGGCCTCATCGGCGCTGAACGTCACGTACAGATTGCGCACGCCCGGATAGACGCGTGCTTGCAGCGCCGCATCGTCGGCTGAGTAGGTCCAGTCCTGGGATTCTCCGTCTGCGCCGTTCGGGGCGGAGATAAATTCCAGGGGCTGCTTGGGGTTGGTCGCGATGTCGTTCACCGGGGAATAGAAGCGGATCTGCTCCTTGACGAACTGGAACGGGTGGTAGGCGGCCTGGTAGAGCAGCGCGACCGGATCGACGTCGTAATCCTGGCGTTGGAACCCCCGGGTGATGAAAAGCAGCGCGAACAGCGCTGCGACGACGAGGCCCGCCACCAACCCCGCGTGCGCCTCCAATCGACCGCCGCGCCGGTGCGCGCGTTGGATCCCGATACCTCCGAGCACGATCGCCACGAAGCCCGCCAGCAACCCCAGAACAAAGAGACCGAAGCCGACGGTCGGGGCCACCAACGCAAACCGGGCCAGGAGCGGCCCCGCCATCAACGCCGCGAGCGCCGCACCTCCGAACCCCAGCGCGCTCAGTGCAGTCTTCGATCGCTTCACGGCGCTTCCTCCTGCGGAGAGAGGACCGTACCACGTTCCTCAAAGCCCTCCACGGCATAGATCGCCACCGGCTCGGCGACACCCTTTACGGGGGTGGGGGGAAGCGGGCGAAGCCGAAAGCGCGGATCGAGACCGCTCGCAATCGATTGGGTCACGATGATGTCGACCTCATATTGTCGGGTCAGATCCTGCACCCGGGCGGCGACATTCACCGTGCGCCCGACCACCGTGAATTCCTTGAGGTGGCGGCTACCCACCAGACCGGCGATGCCGACGCCGCGCTCGATGCCGATTCCCGCCGCGAGCGCCGGGAGACCTTCCGCGACGAGCTCGCGGTTGTAGGCCGCGAGGGCCTCGCGCATCGCGAGGGCGGCGTGGACCGCATCGTTGCTCTGCCAGGGATTGGGCGCCAAGGCGCCGAAAAAAGCGAGGATCCCGTCGCCGATGAACTTCGAGACGTGCCCGCGGTGTTCGGAAATTGCCTGACTCATGCGCTCGAAGTACCCGTTCAGGATCCGCACCAGCACCGGGGCGTCCGCGCCTTCCGAGAGCGCCGTGAACCCCGCCAGGTCTACAAACAGTGCTGTCACGTCCTTCTTTTCGCCGAACTCTTCGAGGCCGTGCGCGATCACCCGCTCAATGACCTCGTCGGGTGCAAAGCGACTGAATGCGTGTTGCAGGTTCTGCAGGTCCGCCGCTGCGCTTTCGAGCCGCGCGCGGAGTCGGGTGATCTCGCGCTCCTTGCGCCGCAGCCAGACGGCGAGGATGGTCGTCAGAGCGAGACCCACGAGCGCCACGACGAGCGCGGCGTTCATGAGTCGCGGCGGGCGAGGAAGCCGAGTCGGCAGATCACGTTGGCGAGCGCGGCCGCCGCCGCCAACTCCAGGAACTGCTCCCGGGAGAGCGCATCGCAGACCGCTCGCGCCTTGCGTTGGATCGGCGCGGGCTGGTACCAAACCGTCTCGCGGGCGAAGGGAATCACGACGGTTTCGAGCGGATCGAGGACCGGGGACGCGAGGTGCGCCAGGATCTCCTCGAGCGGAGCGTCGCCGAGACCCTCGGCGCGCAGCAGGCGCCGCGCCTCCTGCTCGGAAACTGCGCAGCCGAGGCTCCGCGCGACGACCGCGATGAGGAGGAGCTTCGCGCGCCGCGGCAACAGCGACGAGGCCAACATGTCGTCGATGGCGTCGCGCAGGGCGCGCGCGAACGGAATCCCATCCAGGGCGACCACGACGCCGGCGAAGGGGCCGACCCGATCTTCGGGACGCAGGGGTATCGGGGGGGAGCGGCGCCGAATGCGGCCGAGCCTGCGACCCAGGAGCGGTCGCAACAACCTCACCGACCAGCGGTCCGGCAGCCGCTCCATCGCCTGCGGGGGAAGCGCCGCCAGCGTGGAGACGCGGTTGTGGTACATGTGCAGGGCGACGACGGCGCACAGCTCGGCGATTTCGAGCTCGCCAAAACCCTTTTGGCGCAACGGCTCGAGGTCCCTGGCAACCACCAGAGGGTTTGAACGCGAGAGCTTGCGTGCGAACTCGAGGGCTGCGCGCTCGGCGGGACTAAAATCGCTCGTCAGCATGTCCTGTTCGAGATGGGCGATGCGCGCCTCCGGAGTGCCCAGCAGGCGCAGGAACGCCCGCGTGACGGCGAAGCAGTAGCGGCAGGAATTGTCCTGACTGACCGCCATGCCCACGAGATCCGCGAGGTCCGGATCGAGCGCGACGCGTTTCTGAAGCTCCACCGCGAAAGCGATCGTCACCTTCTCGAGCCACGGAACGCCGGCGAAATAGCGCGCCATGCTCGCAGGCGTGCCGGTCGCGTCGCGAAAGCGGCGCTCGAACGCCGGCGCCGGCTTCGCCTCGAGGAGGCACGCCTCCCACTCAATCTCTTGCATCAGGGTCATGGGTGTCGATTCCGGGTCGCAAATGAAGCGTAGCGTCAAGGAGTCGGTTGCCGCGCCCGAGCACCGACCGCTACAACCACGCCGGTGTCGGCAGACCCTTCTCGCGCAGGAAAGCGGGATTGAACAGCTTCGACTGATAGCGCGTGCCGTAGTCGCAGAGCACCGTCACGATTGTGTGTCCCGGTCCGAGTTCGCGGGCCAGGTGGATCGCGCCGGCGACGTTGATGCCGCTCGAGCCGCCGAGACATAGCCCCTCCTCGCGCAGCAGCCCGAAGACCAGTGGCAACGCCTCGGCGTCGGGGATCTGGTAGGCGTGGTCGACCGGTGTGCCCTCCACGTTCTTCGTCACGCGCCCCTGTCCGATGCCCTCGGTGATGGAGGAACCCTCGGCCCGGAGCTCGCCCGTGGTGAAGTAGCTGTACATCGCGGCACCCATGGGATCGGCGAGGCCGATCTGGATCGCCGGATTCTTCTCCTTCAAGAACATGGCGGTACCTGAGAGCGTCCCGCCCGTCCCGATGGCGCAGATGAAGCCGTCAACCTGATGGGCGGTCTGCTCCCAAACTTCGGGCCCGGTGCTCCGATAGTGGCCGCTCCGATTTGCGAGGTTGTCCCACTGATTGGCGTAGAGGACCCCGTGGGGTTCGGAAGCGCGCAACTCCTCCGCCAGCCGCTCGGCCACGCGGACGTAGTTGTTCGGGTCCCGAAACGGGACGGCGGGCACCTCACGCAGTTCGGCGCCGCAGAGCCGGAGCATGTCCTTTTTCTCCTGGCTCTGGGTCTCCGGAATCACGATCACCGTGCGGTAACCGCGGGCGTTTCCGACCAGGGCGAGGCCGATTCCCGTGTTGCCTGCCGTGCCCTCAACGATCGTGCCACCGGGCTCGATGGCGCCCGACTCCTCGGCGTCGAGGATCATGTAGAGCGCGGCGCGGTCCTTCACCGAGCTGCCCGGGTTCAAGAACTCCGCCTTGCCGAGGATCTCGCACCCCGTCTGTTCCGACGCCTTGCGCAGTCGCACCAAGGGCGTGTTCCCCACTGTCCCGACGAAGCCATCCCGAACCTGCCGCTCCACGGGCCCTCCGCTCGCCCCGGGGCAAATCGCGCGCCCGGGAGCGAGACAGAACCATAGAACGGCCGGAGGCCTTGGCTAGTGGCCGACCGCGGTGCCGTCGGCTTTGCCCTTCGATCGGGCCGGGCGAGGTCACCCTGCGGAGCCCGCGTCGGCCCCATATCATGGGCCGACAACCGAAGCGGAAGGCTCCCATGGCGAATTCGCCCCGTGCACCGGTGCTTCGCATCTTTTCCTATCTCCCCAACCCTCGGATCTTCAAGGCCACGATCGCTGCGCGCCTGTGCGGCCTCGAGGTCGAACTACGCGGGGCTTCCCCGGTCGAACTCGCGGGCTGGCTGTGGGATTTCGAGGCACGCCCCCTTCTCCCCGGGGAGCGGGAACGCGCCGGCACGACCGCGCGGCAAGCTCGCACCGGCTTCGCAGGGCGGCTCTATAAAACCGACGCGTTTCTAGCGGCCCACCCCTTTGGCACCGTGCCGGCGGCCTTCAGCCCCGACGGGTCAGTGGGGATCTTCGAATCCAACAGCATCATGCGCGCCGTGGCACGACTGGGCGCGAAGCGGGTTTCACTGTATGGAGCCGATCCGTACGGTGCTTCGCGGATCGACAGCTTTCTCGATGCGAGTTTGGTGTTCGCCCGGGACGCTCAGCTCTATTTGCTCGCGCTGGTCGACGGGGCGCCTTCCAGTGACCTGCACGAGCGCATGGCGATCGCCCTCGACAGCTACGTGGCGGGGATCGATCGCGCGCTGGCGCCGGGTCGACGGTTCTTGGTGGGCGACGAGATTACGCTTGCGGAGATTTGCTTCGTCGCGGAGCTCGCACTTTTTTCGCAGGAACGCGCTGGGCGCTCCAAACTGCGGGCCGCGGGGTTGGCTCCGCTGTTTCGCGATGAGCTCGCCGGGCGTTTCGGGCGGGCCATGGCCCACTACGCGCGCCTCTGTGACCACGAGGCGTTCGCACCGGACCTGAAACCCTACCTCGGCAAAGTAGATCGCGCCGCGAAGCGAGACGCGGCCCGCGGCTCCGCAACGACCTAGTCCACGTAGCGTTGGTAGGTCTTGGGCGCCACGTTCCGCGCGTCGAGAAGCATGAAGAAATCGGTGGTTCCAAAGGCCGCGTCGAAGGCGGGCCCGCCGCAGATCACCGCTCCGAGCTTCAGATAGCTTCGCATCAGCCGGGGCAGACCTTCGCTCGGCGCGGGGTCGTTTCCGGGCCCGCCCAAGCCTCGCGGAGACGCGTAGGCGGGCGTGGGCGCGACAGGTAAAGACATGTCCCAGTGCCCTTCGGCGCGCAGCAGCCGGGCGATACGCTCCGCCGCTACGCGGCTCACTGTCGGCACCGACGTGCAGCCGAAGAGATAGCGCTTCTTGTTGTGGTCGAGGTAGGCACCGATCCCGCGCCAAAGCAGGAACAGAACCTGGCGACCGCGGTGCCCGCGGGCAATGCACGCTCGGCCTAGCTCCATTCCCTCGCTCAGGATGACCGGCGGAAGCGTCTCGAGCTGAAACTCCTGCGCCGAATAGAAACCCAGTCCGCCGCGCGCCAACGCGTCGGTCATCAAGCGGTAGGTCCCCACGACCTCGCCGCTGCGCTCGCAGCGCGCGATCAGGTGATGGCAGCGCGCGTCGAACTGATCCTCGTCGCGCATCGCGAAGTGCGTATCCGCCGCCGACGGGCTGCCATGGCCGAGTTCGCGCCGAAACACCGCAAAGCGGAGCTTCAACACTTCATTCAGCTGGTCGCTGTTGCGGGCGAAGCCCACGCGATAGCGACCCACGCGATCTTCCCAATCGGGAATCTGATCCGGCAGCAGCGGGTAGCGCTCCCTGCCCGAGCGGCCGGCTCCGCCCCGGGTACTGCGACCGGGGCCTTCAACGGATCCGACAGAGCTTCTCATCTGGACACCCCGTTGCGGAGACAATAGATAGCTCGTGAGCTGCTGCCCAGCGCCGGGGTGCGCCCCCTCTCACCGGCGCAACCGATGTCGCGCGAGCGCGACGAGCTCGCGGTAGGGGGTGGGCCGCGCGCCGGCGCGTCGGTTGGCCGCTGCGACCTCGAACGCGAGCTCCCACTGGCGGAAGAGGGTGCGCAACGCGTGACCCACGCCGTAGCGGGGATCGTAGATGTGTGTGGCTTCGGCCGTGAGGCCGTTCAGCTCGACCACCTTGAACGTCCCCCGCTGGAGCGCCCCGCGATCCACAGCGCGCAGGTCGAAGCGGCCGAAACAGAAACCCGGCAGTCCGCGGGCGACGTGGTCCACCGCCCGCCGCAACGCGGGCGTCTCCACCTGAGCTCCGTCGAGGAAGAGGGCGCCGCGCGAATGGGTCCCGAGCTCTGTCAATGCGATTTCTTCGCCGGGCTCGGGAATCCATCCCAGGCGGACCCGGTGGAAGTCGAGGTGGAGGGCCGCGAGGTACACCGCTCTCGGATCGTCGAGGATGAGGCGTTCGAGATTTCTCTTGCCGTCGCCCAGCAACGTGAGCGGACGCTTCTCGGTGATCGAGAAGAGCTCTCCCGAAGCAACCTCGGGAGATCGCACATAGAAGACACCGAACTCGGCGCCGGGCACGAACTCCTGCACGAGGCCTTCTCGGCGCAGGGTCGACAGCGCCCGGTCCAATTCATCGGGATGTCGCACGATCGTCACACCGAAGCCGCGGTCCCCCTCATCGGGCTTCACCACGATCGGATAGCCGATATCCGTCTCGTCCACGAAGCGCTCGACCCGCTCGCGGCGTGCGTCGAGCGCTTCGCCCGCGGGCAGAAACGCCGTGCGGGCGACGTGTTCGGGGGCGTGCCGCTGGAGCGGCTCGAGGATCTTCCACTTCGACTCGCCCACCAGTCCGCCGCCCGGGATGCCGGGATTTGCGGCGGTCACCAGGCGGAGGCTGCGATGGTGGAGCACGAGGCCTGCCACGCGGGCCAGGACCGGTTGGTAGAGGAGCCACCAGGGCCAAAACTCCCAGTTGCCGAATCGCTTCAGCCGACCCCACAGGAGCCGCCGTCCGCGATAGGTCACCAGCTGCGGGAGTGTGCGGAGCGCGAGCCAGAGGGCGAGAGCGAGGGCGAGCCCGCCCCAGCGGAGTTCCCCGATCCACGCGAGGGTCGCCTCTCCCGCCCAAGCGGAGACGCCGACCACGAGTGGGGTCCAGAGCAGGCCCGCGAACAGCAGCAGCATCGCAAAGCGCGGCACCGGGAATCCGAAGGCACCCGCGGAGACATAGAGCGGAAGACGCGCTCCGGGGAGAAAACGACTGGCGAAGAGGACTCTCGAACCCGTCCGCTGGAGCTGGGAACGGAGTCCCGCCCAGCTCCCGCCGGCGCGTGCCCGCAAACGGCGGGCCGCCAGCCGCCCCGCGCCAAAGAGGAGCATGTCCCCCAGCCACAGCGCGAATACCGATGCTCCAACGCCGGTCGAGAAGGCGACCTGGCCGCGGGCAACCAGCAGCCCGACACCGATGCAGGTCAGGTCTTCGCTCACCATCGAGGCAAGGAAGACGAGCGCGAAGAAGGCGAGCACCGCCAAGGCGCCGCGTGCGATCGGACCTTCCGGACGGAACGGTTCGCGCGCTCGCGCGATTCGGTGGGGATCCGCGTCGGCCCGCCGCGTGCCGCCCCCGCCCTCGACGCGGTCGACGAAGTGGCCGATCTGGCGCGCGATTTCGTCCCCGCGGCGGAACAGCGCGAAGTGTCCTCCGGCGAGCCAGTGCAGCTCGCTTTGGGGAAGCAGGCGGTGATGCTCCCGCGCAGCGGCGGCAGGTACCAGACGGTCGCTCTCGCTGTGGAGGATCAGCGCCGGACCCGCGTAGGTTTCGAGGATCGCCCGCAGCGGACGCTGATCGCTCTGGTAGAAGTTGTTTGCGTAGGCGAGGTTCAGCGGGAAGCGATCCAGAGCTCCGAAATGCGGCACCGCGTAGGTCGCGAGCGCGATGCCAGCCCATTGCGCCGCGTGGATGGCGTGGTTCAGCGAGTATTCGCCGAGCAGCTCGAGCTCCTGGACGCCTATCGCGGAGAGTAGGGTGAGGGATGCGACGCGCCAGGGCTCAGCGGCGGCCAGGTGGAGCGCGGCGCCGCCACCCATGCTGTAACCCACCGTGTGCACCCGTTCCACGCCGAGCTGGTCGAGCAGCGCGCTCAGGAAGGCGGCATGCGCACGGATGGAGACGTCGTCGACGTCGCGCTGCGAGGCGCCGAAGCCCGGCAGGTCGGGCACGATCACCCGATGGGTTTCGGAGAGGGGGGCCACGACGCTCGCGAAGTTCTCCTTCCGCCCCGGGCTGCCGTGCAGCAGCAGAATCGCCGGCGCGTCACGCGGCCCGAGATCCCGGTAGGCGATGCGAACCGGCGTGGGGTGGAACGCAGGAACCTCGACCCGGACGCTCGACCGCCCCGGTGGATCGGCCCGCGCAGCGTCGCGTGTGCGCGCTTCCGCGCGAACCCAGTAGGAGGCGGCGAGCAAAAGCGCATAGCCGAGCAGCAGCGCGATCCAACGCAAACAGTCGCTCCGTCCGCTCAGAGGCGCCGCAGGGTGGCCGGGTCGGCCCACAGCACCAGGAGATGATCGAAGCGGCTGACCCGACCTTCGATCTCGACCGGCTCCGCGACGAAGGGAAGGACCGCACGATGAAGGCTTTCCCCCTGCGGTCCGACGAGCAGCAGTTGGAGGTCGGGGCCTTCGCTGCTGCGCACCAGCAGAAGCGGCGGATTGCCGCCGCTTAGGCAGCGGGCGGCGCAGGCGCGGTGCGTTTTTCCGGTGGCCGGGTTCATCACCCCCAAGAAACACTTGCTGTCGACGATCTCGCCAACCAGGCGGTGGCGGCCGAGCTCTTCGAGTCCGGGGAGGGGCGCCCCGGTGCCGGTTTGACCGCCCGGTGCGAGGCGCTCGAGCGAGTCGGGACCGATATCGAGCATGGTGTGGTCTTCGCGGTAAATCAGCGTTCCGCGCGCCCGAACCAGCGCGCCATCGAGGCCGGCGACGCGGCGCTGCGCCCCGAGCTTCGTACCAGCTTCGCTGAGCAGATACACCGACCATGTCAGTTGCAGCGGTTCCGGCACCACCAGCTGAGGGACCGGTGCCTCGCGGATCCACCCGACGAATTCGCGCTCGGTTCCATACTCGAAACGCTTGGCGGGGAAGGGGCCCTGGAGGGCGGCGAAGATCACGCCTGCGCAGAGTGCCATCGCCAACGTGACGGCGACCCGTGCCCGCACAAAACCCCGCAAGAATTCCGGCATCGCGTTGCGGTATCCGATGTAGAAGGTGTCGCCGTCGCGGTCACGCATCGTAAGCATCCCAGGCGCCAGTTTGGCCTCGGTCGTCGCGCTGCTCTCCGGTCGCATCGTCCACGCCGTCCCCGGTCTCCCCGTCGTCCCAGGTGGCCGGGACGACCGGAGTCCCCGGCGGATGGGGGCGCGGGTCGACCCATACCCGGCCCGCGATCACGCGCACCGAGAACGTGGGCACCTGCTCCGTGAACGGTTCGGGGCTGCGGCCCGAAGCTGGAAGGTACTGGTATCCGTGCCAAGGGCACGTGACGCATCCGTCGACGATCCGCCCCTCCCCGAGCGGTCCGTTCTGGTGCTGGCAGACATTGCTGAGCGCCGAGATCTTGCCTCCGTATCGAAAGACCGCGATGCGTTCGCCCGAGAGTGGGAAGATGCGGGCGCGTTGGTCGGGGATCTCGTCGGCGCCGCACAGTTCGACCCACCCCTCGGCTTCCGCTCCGGATCGCCGCGTGTCGGGGAGTGCGGGCCCGGGGTCGGTACGATCGAAGCCTACCTCACGGGCGCCCGCGACGAGGTGCAATCCGATTACCAGCGTCGCAGCGCTCCCGAGCAGCACCGCGGTGAGCGCGTGCGGCTCCGACTGCATCACACCCAACGCGACGTGGAGGATCAACGCTCCGTACGCCGCGTACACGCCCATGTGGAGCGCCTTCCACACCGGGGCGGTCAGGTTGGCGAGCCAAAAGTCGTGACTGGTCGCAGCCAAGACCGCCAGGATCATCAACGCGGCAGCGCCGAAGAGTTCGAAGGGGAACTGGCTCACGCTGTCGAGACGCGGATTGCTCACCAGGACACTCACCAGCGGATTGAGGTCACCCAACGCGTGAAACTGGAGGGTGGCGAAGGTGGCGTGCACGAAGGCGAGCGCGAACATGGTGACGCCGAGATGGCGGCGATTGTAGAGCAGGGGCAGAAACCGCGGATCGAGGCGACACAGGGGGCCGATGCAGAGGATCACGTGGAGCAGGATCAAGGCCGCGGTTCCGAATGCCCGAATTAGCAGCGTCTCGATCGTGATATGGGGGTGGAGCGCCAAACCGGTTGCGGCGAAGACCGCCAGGTACCCCGACACGCCCCCCAGTAGAACGAGGTCATAGCGCTTCTTCTGCGGATTCCACTGGACCGCCCGATAGTCGACGCTCATGACGCGGGGGCCTCCGCGCGCACGAGGGCGTGGTCGAGGACTTGCTGATGGCCGAGGCTATAGAGCAAGAGCACCCCGTCGGGATTCATTCCCGACCCGCTGGGCAGCGCAAAGCTGCGCACCTGCGTCCCGGCGAGCCGACCCAGGAACTGGGCCGCCGGCGGAAGGGCGTCCGGGGCTCCGGAAGCCCCTGCCGCCCAATACACCAAGACGTCGGGCTGGAGCGGATCCTCGCGCGGCTCGAGCTCGATCAGCCAACGCTCGGAGCTGCGCAGCAGGCGCGTTTGGATGGCAAAGGTCTTGAAGAGCGCGCCGCTGCGCCACACCTCTGAGGCTTCCGCGGTCGTGTCCCTGAGCGGCGCCGGAGGGATCGAACGGGGCGGCGGGGCGTACGCTCGCCACGCGGCGGGCAGGGCTGCGAGCAGGAAGGCAGCCAAGAAGAACACCGCTCGGAAATGATTGCGCCGCAGCCGGGTGATCAAGAGCGCCCTCGGGCCGTGTCGCGGTGCGCATTCCGCTCTCTCGGCGGCTTGCCGCTCCACCATTTCCACAGCAGGAGGGGCCAGAGACCGATCACGCCCGGCGTGATGCAAAGCCGAAACCCCCAGCTGCCACCCGAAGCATCGATCCGCGAGAGACCGCGGAGGTGGAAAGCGAAGGCGAAGAGCAGGCCGGCAACCAGATAGAGCTCCAATCCTCGCACGAGCAGCTGGGCGATACCGATCGGCAAAGACGGGACCTCCATTCGTCTTAGATGCCCGTGGCGCCCCGAAGTTACTCAACCCATCCGGCCGCGGCCGGTCTCGTGGCGGTTCGCGGCGGATGCGGGTCGGTTTCAGGTACGCTTCCGTGGATCCCGAAAGGAGACCCACAATGGCGCGAGACAAAGGCAAGTTCATGCTCGAGGGATGCAAGGTGCTCGACCTCACCCAATACCTTGCGGGAGCCGGCGTCACACGCATGATGGCCGAACTCGGGGCGGACATCATCAAGGTCGAGCTCGCGCCGGTGGGCGACGGCGGGCGTCTGCTGCCGATCCAGAAGGATGAGCGCAGCGGTTTCTTCGTACAGCACAATCGCGGCAAGCGGAGCCTCTGCCTCGACTGGCAAAAACCCGAAGCGCTCGAGATCTTGCACGAGCTGGCCAAGGGCGTCGACATCGTCGCGGAGAATTTCGGACGCGCCGACATCCTGGAACGCCGTGGCCTCGACTACGAATCGCTTCGCGCCATCAATCCCGACCTCATCTACCTCTCCGTGTCGGTGTTCGGGCGCAAGAGCCCGTGGGCGCACAAGCCCGGCTACGACTACGTCGCCCAGGCCGCCTCCGGGATTATGCACATGGCAGGAGAGCCCGGCCGGCCCCCGGCCATGGTGTGGAGCGCGCTGGGTGACACCAACGCGGCGGTGCACGGCTTTGCCTCGCTGGGCTACGCCCTCTACCACCGCGAACGAACTGGCGAGGGCCAGCACATCGACCTCGCGATGACCGATTGTCTATTCCACTTTCACGAAGGGGCCCTGGCGGCCTATCACCTGACCGATCACGCGTTCGTCCCCGAGCGGTTCGGTTCCCACCACGCGCTCGTGTTTCCCGCCGGCACCTTCAAGGGGCCCGAGGGCTGGATCGTGGTCCTGGCCCTTGACCTCCAGTGGCGCAACTTCTGTGAGGCGATCGGTCGCCCTGACTTTGTCGACGATCCCCGCTACGCGAAGATGGCCGATCGCGCCGCTCGTCGCGCCGAGCTGGTCGAGATCACGGAGGCCTGGATGGCCAGCTTCGCGACCGACGAGGAAGTGCTCGCCGTGTTCGAGGACCACCGCGTGCCCGCGGCGCCGGTGTTGAGCCCGATCGACGCGCTCGACCACCCGCACTTCAAAGCGCGCGATATGGTGCGTTGGGTCGAAGATCCCATCCTGGGCGAGATCCCGATCCCGGGCTTTCCCTTCAAATTCAGTTCGCAGCCAGAGCTCCCCGCGATCCGGGCTCCCCTCCTCGGCGAGCAGAACGCCGAAATCCTGAAGGGCGAGCTCGGGTGGGGCGACGCGCGCATCGCGGAGCTCGAGGCGGCGGGGGTGCTCTACCAGAAACGCAGCTAGCGCACGGCGCGCGCCCGGGACAAACGGGTCAGCGTTCGGACGGTGCGGCTCGACTGGCTCCCCAAAGCGCCGCCGCGCGCCTCACCAGCCGCCCGAGGTATGGGCCTCGGCCTGCTCGACCAGGATCCCGTCGGTCTCCAGCGTGGTGAGTTCACCGTCTCCCAGCTGCAACAGCTCGCGCAAGACCGCACGGTTGTCGGCGCCCAGGTGACGGCCGCCGCCCCGCGCCTGAGAGCTCGCGTTCGAAAAGCGCAAGGCGCCGCGGTTCACCGTCACTGTCTCGCCCGCATCGCCCGATGGCACATCGACGAACGCGCCGCGGGCGACGGCCCAGTCGGCCTTGGGGACTTCGGATAGCGGCGTCACCCGGCCCACCGGGAGTCGCGCTCCCTCCGAGAGGGCGCGCTCGAGGCTCTCGAAATCGGGGTAGGCCAGGGCCAGCTCGCGCATGACGGCCAGACACGCGTCGAGATGGGCGTTGCGGTTTTCGAGGGTCGCGAAGCGCTCGTCGGAGAGCAGATCTTTCCGGCCGCTGGTCCGGGCGAGCGCGGGAAGCGTACCCGCCGGGCTGCCCGGAATTTGCGCCCAGGTCCCATCCCGCACCTGGACGAGCGCCGCTTTCCCGGGCCGAAAGATCGACTGGCTCCAGTCCACGCCGCCGTTGACTTCCACCGCGGTCCACTCGTTCGCCGAAAGCATCGCCTCGGCCATACAGGCATCGATGTAGGAGCCTTCACCGCAGCGCTCGCGGTGAAAGAGCGCCGCCAGGATTCCCTGAGCCGCCTGCATGCCAACCGCGAGGTCGGCGTGGCTCACGGGTTCCGGCATGGGTTCGTGGTCGCGCTGCCGCGCCTTGTAATCGAGCAGGCCAACTTCCGCATGGACTACCGGAGCGTACGCGCGGCGGTGAGCTGCGGGCCCCGTCTGTCCGTAGCCCGAGATCGAACAGTAAATGACATCGGGTCGTCTCGCGCGCACCGCCTCGAAGCCGATGCCGAGCCGTTCGGCGACACCGCCGCGAAAGTTCTCGACGAATACGTCGCATTCGCCGGCGAGGCGCAGCAGGAGCGCCAACGCCCCCGCCCGCCCGAGGTCGATCGACACGAAGCGCTTGCCGGCGTTCTGCTGGGTGAAGGCGACGGCGACGCCACCGATCCGGGGCACCGCGCGGCGCAACAAGTCGCCCTCGGGCGGCTCGACTTTGATGACCTCGGCTCCCAGATCGGCCAGCGCACGGGTGCAGGTGGGCCCCGCCACGACCCGGGTCAAGTCGAGGACGCGGATCCCTTGCAGCATGCCGGGGGGTTCGCTCACTCGGGGCATGCCGACGCTTCGCGTCCTCCGTTGGGATGGCCCTTGGGCCCGGCCGGTGCCCCTCAGGCGTCCCCGGACCGCAGCACCTGACCCGGCAGCGCTCCGCTGTGGGTGCCTCGCTCGAAGAGCACCGCGCCGTTCACGATCGTGTACTCGATCCCGCGCGCGGGCATGACCAGTCGCCGCCCGCCGCCGGGCAGGTCGTGGCGCATCTCCCCGCGCTTTTCCGAGCCCACCCGCTCCAGATCGAAGATCGCGAAGTCCGCGGCGAGCCCGGGCGCGATGCGACCGCGCCGGGTGATGCCGAAAAAGGCCGCAGGCTCCGACGTGATGCGCTGGACGGCGTATTCGAGGGTCATGGCTGCGCGGTCGCGCACCCAAGTGCCGAGCAGGTACGTGCAATAGCCCGCGTCGCACAGCATGTCGACGTGGGCGCCGCCATCGGAAAGGCCGATCATCGTCCGCGGGTCGGTGATCAGCTCGGGGATCCGGCTCTCGTCGGCGTTGAAGAGCTCGTAGCTGAACTGCATCGACAACTCGTCTTCGAGCGCGAGATCGAGGAACGTGTCGATGGCATCGGCACCGCGCTCCTGAGCGACCTCCGCAACGCTTCGACCCTCGAGTGCGCGCAACGCGGGGTCGGCGACTTGATGAATGAAGGCCCGTTCCCACTTCGCCGAAAAGATCTTGGGCGTTTCGAGTTCCTTGCGGAAAGCGGCGCGAAACGCCTCGTCCCGGTAGAGGCGCTTCTGCTCCTCGGGCGAGCGGTTGAACGCGGGATTCCAGCACTCCATGTTTGCGAAAATGAAAGGGGTGCGAAGGTCGATCTGCACGATCAGCGGGCGGCAGGTCACCTGGGGTATGGCGCCTCGCCGCAGGAGTTCCTCGGTGTCGCGCAAGGTGTTTGTAGTGGCGTCGGGTTTGTCGTCGCGACCGAGCAAGGCAAGCCAGGTCACCGGCCGCTGGCTCTCGGTCAGAAGCAGATCGAGGAGCTCGTATTCCGACTCGTCGACGACCGACACTTCATTGGTGAGCGCGAGTTCGATGCTGCCGCGGCCGATGTCTCGCAGCACGTGGGCATAGGCGCGGAGCTCGTCCCGACTCGCGTTGCGACAGGCGAGCGGTCGCCCGTGGAAGCCGATGTGCTGCGCGACGTTGGTGGTGGTGAACCCCAAGGCGCCGGCCTCCATCGCTTCCCTCAGAAGCGCTGCCACCCTCTTGGTCTCGGGCGGAGTGGCGGCGCGCTCCATCGACTCCTCGCCCATGACGTAGTGCCGGAAGGGCGTGAGGGCCGCGAGGAAGCCCAGGTTGACTCCCGTGCCGCGGCGCTGGGCGGCGTTCATGTATTCGGGGAAGGTCTCCCAATCCCACGTCACGCCGCGGTTCAGCACATCGAAAGGGATGGCCTCGACGTTCACGAGGTCCCAGGCGGCTACCTCGCGGGACTCCGGGCGACAGGGTGCGAGACCCACGCCACAGTTTCCCATCACGAGCGTGGTGACGCCGTGCCAGGAGGAGGGCGTGGTGAGTGAGTCCCAGCAGATCTGGGCGTCGTAATGGGTGTGGGGATCGACAAATCCCGGTGCGACGATCAAGTCGGAGGCGTCGATCACACGCTCCGCGGGCCCCGTGAGGCGCCGATCGACCTCGACAATGATTCCACCGGCGACGCCCACGTCGGCCCGCTGGCGCGGCGCCCCCGTGCCGTCCACCACGGTGCCATTTTGGATCAGCAAATCGTACGCCATGGTGTTCCGCTCCCGGATCGTTGGGCTCGTAGAATACCAGTGTCGAGACGCCACCGAAAACCGGAGGTCGCTGGTGAAAAATCTGAAGCTCGGTCTCCAACTGGGGTACTGGGGGGCCGCGCCGCCCCGCGGCTTCGTCGAACTCGTCCAGGAAGCGGAACGCCTGGGCTACGACTCGGTGTGGACCGCTGAGGCCTACGGCTCCGATGCGTTGACGCCGCTGGCCTGGCTCGGCGCGCACACCGAGCGGATTCGGCTGGGTTCGGGCATTTGCCAGCTCTCGGCGCGAACCCCCACCGCAACCGCCATGGCGGCGATGACGTTGGATCATTTGACCGGCGGGCGCATGATCCTGGGGCTCGGGGTGTCGGGTCCCCAGGTGGTGGAGGGCTGGTACGGAGCGCCCTTCTCCAGGCCACTGGCCCGGACCCGGGAATACGTGGACATCATCCGGCAAGTGCTGGCGCGGGAGGCGCCGGTCGCCAGCGAAGGGTCCCACTACCCGCTGCCGTACACCGGCCCGGGAGCGTGGGGACTGGGGAAGACCCTGAAGCCGATCCTCCATCCGTTGCGCGCAGAGCTCCCGATCTTTCTCGGGGCCGAAGGGCCCAAGAACGTGGCCCTCGCCGCGGAGATCGCCGACGGTTGGCTCCCCCTCTACTACTCTCCCTTCCACTTGGAGCTGTATCGCGAATCGCTGCGCCCCGCGAAGCCCGGGTTTGAGATCAGCCAGGGGGTGGCCGTAGCCATCACCGACGATCTCCAGGCGGGACTTCAGCCCGTCAAGCAGAACCTGGCGCTGTACGTGGGTGGGATGGGCGCCAAGCAGCGCAACTTCCACAAGGAGCTGGTCGGCCGGATGGGCTTCGAGGAAGCCGCTGACCGGATTCAGGAGCTCTTCCTTTCGGGTCACAAAGAGGAGGCGATCGCGGCGGTTCCCGACGAACTCGCCGATGCCGTCGCGCTGGTCGGAACCCGCGATCGGATTCGCGACCGCCTCGCGGCCTGGCGCGAGACCCCCGTGACCTCTCTGCTCGTGTTTGCCCGCGACCCCGCGCAGCTTCGGACCCTCGCCGACCTCGTTCTTGAGGGATAGCGGGGGCGAGGTCGGGGGCTAAGGTCCGGGCGCGAACTGTTCAAAGGGGGAAGGAACCTTGCCCAGGCGCCGCCTGCGCAGCACGAAGATCATCGCGACGGTCGGGCCCGCCTGCGATTCGATCGAGATGATCCGCCGTCTGATCGAGGCGGGGATGAACGTGGCGCGGCTGAACTTCTCGCACGGGACCCACGCCGACCATGCCAAATACGCCGAGATGATCCGCCAAGCCGCGGCGGAGCTCGGCACCCAGGTAGCGATCATGGTCGACACCAAGGGTGCCGAGATCCGGACGGGAGAGATCGCGACCGGACACGTCGACCTCGCCGACGGCGACTCTTTCGCGCTGTGGATCGACGGGCGCATGGGAAACCAGGAAGGGGTTTCGGTTTCCCACGTTCGGTTGCCCCGCGAAGTGTCGCCCGGAAGTCGCGTCTTTCTGGACGACGGCCATATCGAGCTGCGCGTGGAGCGCGTCGAGCCGAATACCGTGATCTGTGAGGTGATGCGGGGCGGGGAACTGGGCGCCCGAAAGGGCGTGAATATTCCCGGTGCCGCGCTCAGCCTGAGCTCGATGGGTCCCGCCGACCTCGACGATCTGCTGTTCGCGATCGAGCTCGAAGCCGACTACCTCGCCGCGTCGTTCGTGCGCAGCGGCGCCGACGTGATGGTGATCCGCGAGATCCTCCGCAGTCGCGGGATGGAGGTGCCGATCATCGCCAAGATCGAGAGTCAGGAAGGCGTAGAGCGCCTCGACGAGATCCTGGAGGTCGCCAACGGGACCATGGTGGCCCGGGGGGATCTGGGCGTCGAGCTCCCCGTGGAGCGGGTTCCGCTCGCGCAAAAGGAGATCATTCACCGAACCGTGCTGGCGGGTAAACCGGTCATTACCGCCACGCAGATGCTGGACTCGATGGAGCGCAACGCCACCCCGACCCGCGCTGAAGCGACCGACGTGGCCAATGCCATTTTCGACGGCACTTCGGCGGTGATGCTCTCCGGGGAGACCGCCAAAGGCCGCTTTCCCGTCGAGGCGGTTCGCACGATGTCGAACCTGGCCCTCGAAGCGGAATCCGTGCTCCACAAGTACGGCTACCTTCAGCAGAGCCGAGACGAGACGGCCAACGTAGTGACCGAGGCTACCGCCCAGGCCGCGGTCACGATGGCGCACCGCCTCGGGGCTGCCGCGATCTTGACCCACACGGAAAGTGGCTACACCTCGCGCTCGATTTCGAAGTACCGGCCCCGTTGCCCCATCTTAGCCGTGAGCAGCGTGCCTTCCGTAGTGCGGCGACTGGCGCTCAACTGGGGCGTCACCGGCCTGTTGTACACCGGCGATGGAAGCGACGACGAGAAGACCGAGTTCGGTGTCTCCCAGGCCCGGGAACTGTGCGCCGAGCCGGGCGACATCGTCATCGTGACAGCCGGAATTTCGCGCGAAGCCGGGACCACCAACCGCATCAGCGTCATCACGGTTTGAGCGAGGGCCGCGGGGCGGCCCGCGC
>CAZTOE010000024.1:0-8789 GCA_964615045.1 uncultured Spirochaetales bacterium | reverse complement strand
AGCGAGCCGTAGGCGAGCGGAGTTCAGCGAGGCGAGGGCCGCGGGGCGGCCCGCGCAGCGAGCCGTAGGCGAGCGGAGTTCAGCGAGGCGAGGGCCGCGGGGCGGCCCGCGTGCCGTAGGCGAGCGAGTCAAACCGGGACCAGCTGCAGTTCAGCGCTCCCCCTCGTCGCCGCGCCCCTTGCTACGATCCGCTCCATGCCTTTCACCACCCGACCGACTTTGCGGGGCTACGGCGGAGCCGTCAGCGCCGGTCACTATCTCGCAACCTCGATCGGAGCGAGCATGTTGGCCGACGGGGGCAACGCGGCGGATGCGGCGTGCGCGATGGGTTTTGCGCTGCAGGTGCTTGAGCCGCACATGAATGGCCCGGCGGGCGAAGTGCCGATCCTCTATCACGAGGCGGAGGCTGGCCGCACTCATGCGATCTCGGGTCAGGGCGTCGCGCCCGTCCGCGCTACGATCGAGGCCTTCGCCCAGTTGGGTCTCGACCGGATCCCCGGAAGCGGCTTTTTGGCCGCAACGGTGCCTGCTGCCCTCGATGCCTGGTGCATCCTGCTCGAACGCTTCGGCACGCGTTCCTTTGGAGAAGTGAGCGGGCCGGCACAAGGTCTGGCCGAGCGTGGCTTCCCGGTCTATCCGTTTTTGCGCGACACCCTGGTACTGCTCGACAAGAAGTTTCGGACCTCGTGGCCCACGAGCGCGGCGCTCTACACCCCGGTGCCCGCCGTCGGGGATCGAATGCGAAATCCGGCACTCGCGAGCGTCTTCGCGCGCCTCGCGGGCGTCGAACGCGAGGCGCGGGGGAGCCGCGAGCAGGGGATCCGTGCGGCGCGCGACGCCTTCTACCAGGGCTGGGTGGCCGAAGCGATCGAGGCTTTCCTGCGCGCTCCGCTTCCCGACGACCAGGGCCGCTCGCACGCAGGATTCCTCACGGCTCAGGACCTGGCGCGCTACGAGGGCGACATCGAAGAGCCCCTGTCCACTGACTATCGAGGCGCCACGGTGTTCAAGTGCCCGCCCTGGACCCAGGGCCCCGTGTTTCTCCAGCAGCTGCGGTTGCTCGAGGGCTTCGATCTCGCTGCGCTGGAGTACCCGAGCGCCGATGCCATCCACCTCTGGGTCGAAGCGGCGAAGCTCGCTTTCGCCGACCGCGACGCGAACTACGGTGACCCGCGTTTCGTGGACGTTCCACTGAATCGCTTGCTCTCGGTGGAGTATGCTCGCGAACGGCGCGCCTTGATTGACCCCGAGCGCGCTTCGCTCGAGTTCCGCCCCGGCCTCGGTCGCCTACCGCGCGGATGGCCCTGGATCGAGGAAGGGGAAGTCGTCCCGGCCGAGCCGCAGGCCTTCGCGGCAGCGCGCGGTCGCGGTGACACTACCCACCTCGATGCGCTCGATCGCGAGGGCAATCTGGTTTCCGCGACACCGAGCGGGGCGTGGATCCAGTCGTCGCCCGTGATCCCATCGCTCGGTTTCCCGATTGGAACCCGCGCCCAGATGTTCTGCCTCGACCCGGATCACCCAAACGCGCTCGGACCCGGCAAGCGGCCCCGCACCACGCTCACGCCCAGCCAGGCCAAGTTGCCCGATGGGCGTCAGATCGCCTTCGGCACACCTGGAGGCGACCAGCAGGATCAATGGACGCTTCTCTTCTTTCTTCAACTGGTGGACTTCCATGCTCGGGGCGAGCCCCCGGATCTGCAGGCGGCGATCGATGCGCCGACCCTCCACACGTTGCACCTGCCGAGCTCGTTCTATCCGCGGACTGCACAGCCCGGATGGTTGGCGGCCGAGGCCCGCGTGCCCGCCGACGTGGTGGTCGAGCTCGAGGGGCGCGGGCACCGGATCCTCCGCAGCGGACCCTGGGAGCACGGGCGCGTCATGGCTGTCGCTCACCATCCCGACACGAAACTGTGTGAGGCGGCAGCGTCCCCGCGCAGCCAGATCGCCTACGCCGGCGTGTTGCCGTGACGCCCGAGGCCGGGGAGACGCCGATCGTCCTCCCGGGGCCCGTTCGAGGCAAGCGCTGATCACGGGAAGCGGGCACCGGCGTCCCGGCAGAGCGAAGGTCGGTTCAGCGCGCTCTCGTGACTTCGGTGAGATAGCGGGGGCGCAGCTCTCGAAATCCCGTTGCCGCCTCGAACGCGGCTCCCGCGCGGAACGCCGTCACTTCGTCAAAGGCCGGCGCAACGATTTGGATCGAGACGGGCAGGCCGTCGGGAGCAAGTCCGCACGGAACGATGAGCGCCGGGCATCCCGCCATGCTGACCGGAATTGTGCAACGGCAGTACGCCCACAGCACGTCCTCGCTATAGCCGTCGGCGTACCGGACGTCGATGAAGACGGGATCATCGGTGGGTGGCTTGGCCGTAGCCGCGACGGTCGGAGTCACGATCACGTCGACCGTCTCAAACGCGCGCTCGAAATCCTGTCGAACCAGGGTGCGCACCTGCTGGGCACGGCAGTAATCCTTGGCCAGGAGCAGGTTGCCGAGTTCGGCGAAGTTGCGGACGTCCACCCCGAACTCACTTGCGCGTTCATAGGTGTACTCGTCGAGGAGCGCCGCCGATTCGCCGATGACGAAAAGGAACGCGCCGTTGGCGTACTTCGCCCGGGGCATGGGCAGATCGACGATCTCGGCGCCGAGCTCGCCCAGGGTGCGGACTGCGGCTTCGACCGAAGCGCGCACGCCCGGCTCGATGTGGTCGAAGAAGTAGTCGGAGGGAACGCCGATCCGGAGTCCGTCGATGCCGCGCTCCAAGCCGGCGCAGAAGTCGGGAACCGGCGCGGTGGACGACGTCGGATCCTCGGCGTCCCAACCCGCTATGACCTGAAGCAGGAGTGCCGTGTCGCGCACCGAGCGCGCCAATGGCCCGATGGTGTCCATGGTCATCGAGAGTGGCACCGAGCCCGTGGTGGGAACCCGTCCGTGGGTCACGCGCATGCCGCACACTCCGTTGAGCGCCGCGGGGTTGCGCACTGAGCAGCCGCAGTCGGCGCCGATCGAAGCCGCGCCCTGTCCGGCAGCCACCGCCGCCCCCGAGCCCCCGCTCGATCCGCCCGTCACGCTGCGGCCGTCCCAGGGATTGCGCGACGGCGGGCTGGTGACGCCCCAGGAGAACTCGTGGGTCGCGACCTTGCCCAGACACACCGCGCCCGCCTCCCGCATGCGCGCGACGACGGTCGCGTCGCGTCGCGGCGTGAACGCTTTGGCCGGGCCGAGTTCGGTGTTGCAGCGCATGGGTACGTCGCGCACCGCGATCACGTCTTTGACCGAATACGGGATCCCGTGGAAGGGGCCCCGATCGCGACCGGCGCGCAGCTCCTCGTCGGCGCGCCGGGCTTCCGCGCGGGCGCGGTCACCCAGCAGCTCGACATATGCGTGGGTGACCGGTTGCGCTCGTTCGACCCAGGCCAGGGTGTCCTCGACCAGCTCGGTGGAACTGAAGGTGCCGTTTCGAAGCCCGGCAGCGGCTTCCGTCACCCCGAGCCAGTGCAGCTCGCTGGCCACGTCTCAGGACTCCGCCCGCACTGGGCGTCTCTTGTTGAGGGGGGTGGGCCGCTCCCAGGTCGGTCGGTACACCACGGCGGGGCGCACGAACGAGAACTCGCCGTCTTCAAACCAAAAGCCGAGACGCAACTCTCGCTCCCAGGTCTCGAAGGTTTCGATCTGGGCGCGGAGGAAATCGAGTTGGACGCACGCCCGCTCTTCCGACAGCGGGAGCCCGGCGTAGGCTGCCAAGCGGCGCACACCCTCGAGGTCGATACTCCGTTTCGGTCGCGTCACGGGTCAAAGATTATGCCAGGTCGATGCTGCGCCGCTTGCCTTTCACACGGCCGGCGTGCTTTGATGACGCCACGGGAGTGAGAAGAGGAGGAATTCATGAGTGCCCGAACGCCCCAAGAGTGCGACGCCCGCATCATCGATGCCATCAATCGCCGCGATGTCGATGCCGCGCAGGCCGAATACGATGCCGAAGCCGCATTTGTCGTCGACGGCGAGACCCACGCGGGTCCCGAGGCCGTGCGCGCGGTTCTCGAGGGCTTCATCGCCACGAAACCGAGCCTCAACCTGGAGATCCAACGCTGCACCGTGGCGGGTGATATCGCGCTGGTGAGCGCTTCTTGGAAGCTCACCGGCGAAGATCCGGAAGGCGCCGCGCTCGAAATGGCAGGGCGGAGCATGGAGGTCATGCGGCGCCAGGCTGACGGCAGCTGGAAGATGTTGATCGACGACCCCAACGGAGCGGATTGAGCGATCCGACCGAGCGGGGCGGAGGGGCCCCGCGGTCGCGGCGTCTCAAACGAGGGGGCGCCAGCCCCCCGCCGCTTGCAACCCGCTCGCCTCTCGTACCAAGGTGCTGCCTGCGCGCTCGATCTGGTCGCGGAGCTCCGCCATTTTGCCAGAAGGGCAATCGAAGGCCGCGACCACCAGGGAATAGCCCGCTCGGGCGAAGCGCTCGAGATCCTCGAGAATCTGCGCGGGCGTGCCGGTGCAGATCGGGCGCTCGCGCCGGCTCGTCGGCGGATCCGAGCCGTCGGTGATCCGCATCGATGCGGCGGCCATCATGTGGAAGTCCGCTGGGTCGCGCCCGAGGGCGGCGAGCTCTCGGCGGGCAATCTCCTGGAGGGGCGCAAAGCGGAACGGGTCAGCGCCCGGGTCCAGGAAGAGCGGATACAAGCCGTCGCAATGCCGCGCCGCGCGTCGTGCACCGGCTGGGACCACGGTCCCGTACAGAATCGGCGGCCTCGGTTTCTGCAGCGGTTTCGGGTCCATCGAGAGCTCCGCGAAGCGGTAGTGTTTTCCTTCAAAGCCGACCACCTCGTCGCTCCAGGCTCGTTTGTAGATCTCGATGCACTCCGTCGTGCGCTCGCCCCGGTCGGCGTAGGGCAGGCCGAGCGCGTCGAACTCCTCTTGCATCCAGCCTGCGCCGACGCCCAGCATCAAGCGGCCCTTCGACAGCACATCCACCGTGGCGAACTGGCGCGCGTCGTTCAGAGGGCCGCGATAGGGGGCGATCAGCACGCTGGTGCCGAGTTTCAGGCGCTCGGTGGAGGTCGCGACGGCCCCCATCACAACGGCGGCGTCGAGCATGGTGTGGCGCGGTTCGTAGGCGCGGGTGCGGGACGCGTTGGCGACGTGTGGGCTGGTGCTCGAGAGCGGCATGCACACGTGATCCGGAAACCACATCGAGTGGAAGCCGGAGGCCTCCGCGAGCTGCGCCACCTCGACCGGTCGCATCGCCTCGGCCGCGATGCTGCGGCCGAACAGGTTCTCTTCGTCCCGAAAGAAAATTCCGTGTGTGTTGGCGTAGAGGCCGAGCTGCATCGGAGGGGCCCACCCCGTGGCGGCGCGGCGGCCGACCGCTTGGGGCGGCCGCCGCGGGTGTCACTTAGCTGGGCAGGCGCGCCGTGACGCGGATCTCGACCAGCGCACCCGGGAGGGCGAGTTCCGGAGTGCCGATCGCGGTCCAGGCGGGATAGGGATCCTGAACAAACCGATCCTTCACTTTCGTGAATGTGCTCAAGTGCCGACTCAGCCCCACGTGAAAGGTCGTCATCTCGGTGATGTCGCTCAGCGACGCGCCGGCTTCGGTCAGGAGATCCTTCAGGTTCTCGAACGCCTGCGTGAACTGCGCTTCCGGGTCCGCGGGTACCTTGCCGTCGGCGCCGAAGCCGATCATCCCCGAACAGCGGACGTGGCCGCCGTCAATCACGGCGGGCGCGAAATGGTAGGTGTCGTAGAAGGCCTTCATGCTGGCGGGAATCACGCGCTGGGTCATGGGGGAGCTCCTTTTGGGTTTGCTGGGCGATCGTTCGGGCCGGTTTCAGCCCTTGGAATCGGTGAGACCTTCGGCGCCGTAGCGGGTGGCGGGCCCGGCGCCGCCCGGGCCCAGTCGGCCGCCCTCTCCGAGGTGTCCCCGACCCGGGACGTGATTGACCTCGACGCGGATGCCGTCGGGATCCTCGAAGAGGATCGAGTAGTAACCGGGCGCGAACTGCGAGCCTTCTTCCGGCCCGTGGACGATGTGGGCGCCGAGCTTGCGCTCTACGAAACGAAAGATGGTGTCGACGTCTTCGCGGCTTCGGGCACGAAAACAGAAGTGGTGGAGGCCGGCGCGATCTTGGTCGAAACGGTGATCGCGCTTTCCGGCGGGGGCTCCGCGCACCAGAATCCCGGTGCGACTTCCGATGCAGTAGATCGCTTCCTCGCTCTTGAGCAGCGTTTTCATCTCGAGGAAGTTGCATAACCTTTCCCAGAAAGGCAGGCCGCGTCCCGGATCGTTCACCGTGAGCTGGATATGCGCGATACCGTTCACCGCGATGGCCACGGGTAGCCCTCCTCGTTGGCGGCCTCATTCTACCCCAACCCGGCCGCCGCGCGGCGCTTTGATCACCACGTATCGACGCAGGACCGTTTCTTTCCCGCGCGCGGCAGCGGCGGGGGTACCGAGTTCAGCGCACGCGAGATCCACACCCGCGATGCGGAGGGGTCGATCACGTCGTCAAACTCGAAGTGCGAGGCGGTGTTGAGTGCCTTGCCGTGTTGGTACATGCGCTCGACCATCTCCTCGAAGCGCGCCTTGCGCTCTTCGGGGTCATCGATCGCCGCGAGCTCGTTGCGGTAACCGAGCTTGACGGCCCCTTCGAGGCCCATGCCGCCGAATTCCCCGGTCGGCCAAGCAACGGTGAAAAAAGGGGCCTTCAAGCTGCCCGCCGCCATCGCCTGGGCGCCGAGTCCGTAGCACTTGCGCAGCACGATCGTGAACATCGGCACGCTGACGTTGGACCCCACGACGAACATTCGACAGCAATGTCGCACCAGCGCGGTCCGTTCCACTTCGGGGCCCACCATCATGCCCGGCGTATCGCAAAGCGTCAGAATCGGCAGATCGAACGCGTCGCAGAGCTGCATGAAGCGGGTGGCCTTGTCTGCTCCGTCGCTATCGATCGCCCCCGCGAGATGGCTCGGGTCGTTCGCGACGAGCCCCAGCGGGCAGCCCTCGATGCGGATCAGGGCCGTCACCATGCCGCGGCCGAAACCGCGCCGCAGCTCGAGCACCGAGCCGCGGTCGGCCAGGGTTTCGATCACGCGGCGCACGTCGTAGATGCGCAGCCGGTTCTCCGGGATGGCGCTACGCAGCAGGCGCTGGTCGGCGCAATCCCACTCGCGCAGCGGCCCCTGGAAGTACGATAGGTACTGCTTCGCGACCGCGACGGCCTCGGCTTCATCGGAGACCGCGATGTCGACGACGCCGTTCGCTGCCTGGACCTCGAGGGGGCCCACTTCCTCAGGTCGGAAGATCCCGAGCCCTCCGCCTTCGATCATCGCGGGGCCCCCCATCCCGATGTTGGAACCCTTGGTCGCGATCACGACGTCGCAGCAACCGAGAATGGCGGCGTTGCCGGCAAAACAGCGGCCCGACGTAATCCCTACCAGGGGGACCAGCCCGCTCAGGCGGCCGAAAAAGTGGAAGGCCAGACAGTCCAGCCCGGCCATGCTGAGCCCGTCGGTGTCGCCCGGGCGGCCTCCCCCACCCTCAGTGAAGAACACGACCGGGAGCTTCCAATGCTCGGCGAGCTCGAACAGGCGGTCCTTCTTGCGGTGGTTTTGCTGGCCCTGGGTACCGGCCAGCACGGTGTAGTCGTAGGACATGACCGCGCAGCGAGCGGCGCGGTCGTCGAACAGGCCGGCGTTGACCGTCCCGATCCCGGCCACCATGCCGTCGGCGGGTGTTCGCTCGATCAACTCTTCCACCGAACGACGGCGGCGCTGCGCGGCGATCACGAGTGGGCCGTACTCGATGAAGCTGCCGGGGTCGCAGAGGTCGGCCACGTTCTCGCGGGCCGTGCGCTGCCCGGTCTTGCGGCGCCGGGCTACGGCATCGGGCCGTGCCTCATCGAGCCCGATGCGGTGTCGTTCCTGCACTTCGGCGAGGTCCGGGCGGATGGCGTCGAGATCGACGGGCGTGGTCGCCGCCTCGGCGACGCTCCCGACCTCCGTCTCTTCGAGAAAGGCCAGCGGATGCTCACCGTAGACAGTATCGCCGCGAGCGACGCCGAGCCGACGCACAATGCCCCCGCACGGGGCCGTGATCACGTGCTCCATCTTCATCGCTTCCATCACGAGGATCGTCTGCCCTTCGTGGACGGCGTCACCCTCCGACACATCGAGGCTCACGATGGTTCCCTGCACGGGCGCCAATACCGCGCGCGTCCCCTCTGGCCCCGTGATCGCGGGCGCACGCTGTTTACGCGGCATGGTCTCGGGGGTGCTGTCTGGGGCGGCTCCTGCTGGTGCCGTCGCCCGTCCGAGCTCGAGCACGGCCAGGGGGTCGCGCGCGTCGATGCGAGCCCCCGCAAATGCAGTTTGCGCCGCCTCCTCCTCGGCGGAGTCAAAGAAGAGCCGACGGTGTCCCCCTTCCGGAGCCGCGGCCAGGGCGGCTGCGTGCTCTTCGATGAAGCGGGTATGCACCCGGAGGCTCGGCACATCGGGGTGCTGCAGCAGGTTCTGGAGAAAGGGCAGGTTGGTGGCGACGCCTTCAATTCTGAACTCACAGAGCGCCCGATAGGCCCTTGCCACGGCCTCTTCGAAACGGGGGGAAGGCGAGTGGACGATGACCTTGGCGAGCAGTGAGTCGAAGCTCGGTACCGTCGCGTAGCCCGGATAGCCGAACGTGTCGACGCGCACGCCCGGTCCAGCCGGCACGTCGAAGGCATCGAGGACACCGCCGGAGGGAAGAGGGGTTCCGTCGGCGTCCATGGTTTCCATATTGACCCGGTGCTGG
>CAZTOE010000023.1:18338-27065 GCA_964615045.1 uncultured Spirochaetales bacterium | reverse complement strand
CCAAGATCGCCATGGCGAGCGCGAAGCCGACACTGCCGCCCGCCTTGCGCGCGAAGGTGAAGATACCGTTGTAGGTCCCTTCGCGACGCTCCCCACTTTCGACCTCGTCTTCGTCGATGACCTCACCGATCATCGACCAGGGCATGAGATCGACGACGGCGTAGCCGATCGCGACGAGCGGGATGAAGAGGAAGAGCGGCCAGAGTGGCCATTGGGGTTGAACCGCGTACACGAGCAAGCTCGCCAGCATCCACCAGCCGCAGCCGACAGCGAAGATGCCCGCCTTCTCGCGCCCCTCGGCAAGGCGGCGCCAAAGGAGCAACCCGACGACCACGAAACCGAAGAACAGCGCCATCATCGGCTCGAACAGCTCCGCCCGGCCGAGCCAGTAGGCGGTGAACGGCAGCATCATCGCTCCGGCAATATCCATCGCCACGCGGCCCAGCAGGTAGAGCCCGGTCAGTGCCCGGAAGCTCCGGCGCTCGAAGGCGTCGCGCAGCGTGGATCGAAAGGAGCTCGCCACCGGTCGTTCGCGGAACTCGGCCGGTTCGAAGGTGGCGACGAAGACAAAGAACCAGGGGATGACCAGCGCGACCCCCATGGCCCAGCCGGCCCGCGCGAAGCCCTCGCTGCCGCCTCCCAAGGCGATTGCCAACGGCCGCATCGCAAGTGCGCACACCGCGCCGGCGATCGAACCGATGGCCCGGTACGTATTGAGCGAGGTGCGTTCATCGTAATCGCGCGCCATCTCGGGTTGGATCGAGACGTAGGGCACCGAGGGCACCGTCAACGCGAGGCTGAAGAGGCAGTACACTACCGCGTAATAGGCGAAGCGCTCGCCCTGACCCGTGAAGGGCGCGTCGCTCCAGAGCAGTGCAAAGGAAACCCCGAACGGGAGCGCCGCCCACAAGAAATAGGGGCGCCGGCGGCCGAGGCGCGACCGCGTGCAGTCGGAGAGTCGCCCCATCAGCGGGTCGCTCAGCGCGTCGACCATGCGCCCGATCAGGGGCACCAGGCCGGCGTAGAGCGGCCGCACCCCCGCGACCTGGGGCAGGAAATACGATCCATACACCAAAGCCAGCGAGACCAGACCGGCGTTCAGCGAGATGTCTCCCAGCGCGTAGCCGGTCTTGCGCAGGCGGGTCAGTTGGGGTTCGGAGCTCGCCGCTTCGGCCACGCCGGTCAAGTACGGACCGCGGCATCGAGTTCGACGCCCACGGGGCAGTGGTCGGAGCCGCGCACGCGAGAGGCGATAAAGGCCCCGCGCACGAAGCGCATGGCGGCCGGTGACGCAAACACGTAGTCGATGCGCCACCCGATGTTGCGCTCGCGGGCTCCGCCGCGCTGACTCCACCAGGTGTACCGACCCGGCCTCGCGTCGAAGGCGCGCAGCGTATCCACCCAGCCCGCGGCGCACCAGCGATCGAGTTCGGCGCGCTCCTCCGGCAGGAAGCCGCTGGTGTGGACGTTTTCTTTGGGTCGCGCCAGATCGATCTCGCGATGCGCGGTGTTGAAGTCGCCGATTACCAGTACCCGGGCTCCCCTGCGGCGCTCCGCTTGGAGCCGCTCGAAGAGCGCCCGGTAGAACGCCAGCTTGTACGGTACGCGGCTATTGTCACGCGCGGTTCCACTGCCCTTGGGGAAATAGACGTTGGCGACCGCCAACCGGCCGAAGCGGGCGATCTGGAGGCGCCCCTCCCGGTCGAAGCGCGCGTCTCCCAGCTCGGTCTCGATGTGATCAGGGGGATGCCGGGTAAAGAGCCCGACGCCGCTGTAACCCCGACGGTGCGCCGGCGAAAAGTCGGCCGACCAGTGCCGCGGCTTGCGCAACGAAGGCGGGAGCTCGTGCGGCAGCGCACGAACCTCCTGCACGCCGACGATCTCCGCCCCGCACCGGGAGAGCCAGGCGCCAAACCCCTTGCGCGCACAGGCGCGAAGCCCGTTCACGTTCCAGGCCACGACGCGCAACTTATTGACCGGTGCAGGCCCGGTAGAGCGTGATGGCGACCGCCGCGAGAATCCACACCAGCGAGATGGCCAGCCGCAACGGACCCGAGGTGCGCCGCGGCGGGGCCTCTTGCTCGGCCTCTTCCGCCTCCCCGGGCTGGACCCCCGGCAGCTCCTCGGCGGGCGCCGTCCGTCGCCATTTTGCCTCTGTGGGAGGCCGATGTTTCATCACCTCGTTGCCACAATGGACGCAGCGGCGCGTGCCCGGAGGGTGGCTGACGTCACAGTGAGGGCAGTAGGCCTCGTAGGAGGGGGCGCTGCTCACGGTGTCGCCTCGGTCGCGAGCCAGGTGTCTGCCTTGCGCGCGAGGCGCAAAACGCTTTCGTCGGTCGTCGCGCGTCCGAGCTCGAGCGGCGCGAACCACCGGAGCTGAGTGGATTCTTCGCTGCGCACCAGCGCTTGCCCGGGTCGCGCCAGGAGCAGAAAGCGGATGTCGTGGTGCTCGTGTGCCGGTTCGTCGCCGCGGGCGGGGATAGGGTGGACGTCGACATCCAGGGGGATCGGCTCCGGCGTTCGCAACGCAAACACGAACTCCTCCATCCCCGACTCTTCGCGCGCCTCCCGCAGTGCGACGGCCCTCACGTCGCTCTCACCGTCAGCGTGGCCCCCGAGCTGCAACCAGCGACCCAGCTTGCGATGTTGCGTGAGAAGGACGTGCTCCCGATCCCAGGACACGATCCAGGCCGACGCGGTCACATGACCCGGATAGCAGTCCCGGTCGAAGCAACGCGGTTCAGCCATCACAAGCTCGCGAATGCGCTCCACCTGGGCCTCTTCTTCGGCATGGTGCACCAGATACCGATCCAAGAGCTCGAGCAGCGGGCGTCGATGCAAACGGCCTCTCCTGTCCGCCCCGCACCGGCGGCTCGCGCGATCCTAGCTGCTCGCCGCGCCGATGTGCGACCATCGGGGGCGGATTCGAAAGGAGTTTTCCGATGCAAGACGCGCCGGCCGACCGGGTGAGCTACCGCACCTGTCCCCTCTGTGAAGCGACCTGCGGCCTTGAGATCACGGTGCGGGCAGGCCGCGTGGCGAAGGTCCGGGGCGACCGCGAGGACGTCTTCAGTCGCGGCTATCTGTGCCCCAAGGGAGCGGCCCTCGGCGAACTCCACCATGACCCCGACCGCCTGCGGAGCCCGCGTATCCGAGACGGCGAGGGCTTTCGCGAAGCCTCCTGGGAGGAAGCTTTCGAGCGGGTGGAGGCGGGCCTCGCGCCGCTCCTGGGCGCTGGCAACCGGGACGCCTTGGGCATCTACCTGGGCAACCCCAACGTCCACAACCTGGCCGGTGGCCTCTATGTTCGACCGCTGTTGAAGGCTCTCGGGAGTCGCAATCTCTTCACGGCCTCGACCGTCGATCAAATGCCCAAGGAGCTCATCAGCGGGTTGCTGTTTGGGAATCCCGGAGCGCTCCCCGTCCCGGACGTCGATCGTTGCGACTTCCTCTTGATGTTGGGAGCGAACCCCTGGGAATCAAACGGGAGTCTTTGGACGGCGCCCGATCTTCCGGGTCGTCTGCGCGCGCTGCGGGAGCGGGGCGGGAGGCTCGTCGTGATCGATCCTCGCCGGACCCGCACCGCACAACACGCCGATGAGCATCATCCGATTCGGCCCGGGACCGATGCACTCTGGCTGCTCGCGCTGGCGCAGGTGCTGCTCGAAGAGGGTCGCGCCGCACCCGGGCGGCTCGCCGCTTTCACCGCCGGGCTCGAAGCCACGCCGGCGCTGCTGGCTCCCTATACGCCCGAGGCGGTGGCCCCGCGCTGCGGCATCGATGCCAACACGACTCGACGCTTGGCCCGGGAGTTGGCTGCGGCGGGGGCGGCAGCGGTCTACGGCCGCATCGGAGTTCACGCGCAGCGCTTTGGAACCTTGGCGGCGTGGGCGACGGAGCTTCTGAACCTGCTCACCGGCAACCTCGACCGGGCCGGCGGAGTGATGTTTCCCCGGGCGGCGCATGCGCGGCTCCGGGCCGAGGCTCCCGGCGGACGCGGCTTTCGGACCGGTCGTTGGCGTTCACGGGTCCGCGGGCTTCCCGAGGTCCGCAGCGAATTTCCCGTCGCCACGCTGGCGGACGAAATCGAGACACCGGGCGAAGGCCAGCTCCGCGCGCTCCTGACGGTGGGTGGCAACCCGGTGCTGTCGACGCCCAATGGAGCACGCCTCGATCGTGCCCTGGGCTCGCTCGAATTCATGGTGAGCGTCGACCTCTACCTGAACGAGACCACGCGTCACGCCCATGTGATTCTGCCGCCACCTTCCCCCCTGGAACGCAGCCACTACGACCTCACCTTCTACCGGGCCGCCGTTCGCCACGTCGCCAACTACTCCGAGGCGATTTTTCCAGCGGCGGGACCCAGCGAGGCGGAGATCCTCGCGCGGCTCGCGCTGATCGCGGCGGGCAAGGGGGCCGGGGCCGACCCGGCGGCAGTCGACGACGAAGTGTTGGGAGGCTTCATCGAGAGCGAGGTGGCGAATCCCCACTCGCCGATCGCAGGTCGCGACCCCGCGCCGATCCGGGCGCTGCTGGAAGGTGAGACTCCGTGCGATCAGATCGTGGATTTTCTATTGCGCACAGGGCCTTATGGTGAGGGTTTTGGAGTTGATACAGAGGGCTTGTCGCTCGCCGCCTTGCGCGCGCGACCCCACGGCGTCGATCTTGGGCCACTGGGCTCGCGGCTTCCAGGGCTTCTCGAAACTCGCAGTGGCAAGATCGAGTTGCTTCCCGAGGCGGTGACGCGCGATCTCGAGCGGTTGCGCGCCGAGCTCGATGCGCCTGCCCCCGCGAACGACCTTATTCTCATCGGTCGCCGGGATTTGCGGTCCAACAACTCCTGGATGCACAACCTGCCGTCGCTTATGAGCGGGCGCGAGCGCTGCACCCTGCGGATGCATCCCCAGGACGCGGGGAGGCTCGAACTGAGCGACGGCACTCGCGTTCGCATCCGGTCCCGGGTGGCGGAGCTGGAAGTGAGCCTCGAACTGACCGACGCGATTGCGCCGGGCGTCGTGAGCTTGCCCCACGGCTATGGCCATGACTTCGCGGGAGCGCAGCTCGCGGTGGCCCGGTCCCACTGCGGGGTCAGCGCCAACCACCTGACGGAGGGGGAAATGGACGAACCCTCCGGCAACGCGGTGCTGAACGGCGTGCCCGTGACCGTGCAAGCGGCGTAGGCGTCAGCTGCCCCAGCGATCCCAGAAGGTGATTTCGCTCACTGGCGGCCGCTCCGCGGGTTTGAAGTCAGTGCCCTTGGTGTAGGCCACCGGAATCAGTGCGGCTTGGGTCACGTCCCCAGGGATTCCCAGCAGCTCTGCTGCCTCTTTCTCGTAGACCAGATGCAGCGTGGTCCACACCGAGCCCAGGCCTCGACTGCGGAGCGCCAGTTGGAAGCTCCAGATGGCGGGGCAGATCGAGCCCCAATACCCGGCTTCGTAGGCCATGCTCTCGTGAGAAGGGCGCCCTTCCATACACGGGATCACGTGGGCCGGGACCTCCGCCAAGCGGTCGACCAGATACAGCGCCGATTCGAAGACCCGGTGATCCTGGCTCCCGGGTTTCGCATCCTTCACGGCTTGCGAGAGATACGCCTCGCCGCCCCGCCGGTACAGGTCCGCCAGCTGCTTGCGTTTGTCGGCGTCGGTGACGACGAGCCAGCGCCAGCCCTGGCGGTTCGAGCCGGTGGGCGCCTGGGTGGCGAGCTGCAGACAGTCGAGGATGACCTGGCGTTCCACCGGACGCTTGAGATCGAGACGCTTGCGAACCGCACGCGTGGTGGCGAGGAGCGTGTCGGTCTGTTGAAGGTCGAACTGCATCGACTTGGTCCTCCGGTTGGGCCGCCCACTCTACCGCAGACAGCTCGGCCGGGGCGGCGGTAGACTGGTGTCGCCCCCGCCGCGCCGGCGGCCACCGACCTGACGAATCGAACCGAGGAGCCCCCCTTGTCTCCCCGCCGCCCAGCCGCGCCCTGGTGGCACATCCTTTCCGATGAGGCGCTTCTCGGCGTCCGTCTCTGCGACCTCGGCTTGCGGATCGAGGCCTCGCCCCTCGCGCCGCGCGTTGCCCGGCTCCACGACGAGCTCGCGCGGGCGGGCCTCCGCGCGCGGCCCCACGTTTGGTTCTCCACGGATTGGTTCACACCCCACGGCGTCGCGGGCTTTGCGGTTCCCTTCTATCTGGCTCACCCGCGGCTCCTCCGGCTCGAGCGGCGCTTCGGGCAGGAGGTCGAGGGCACGAGTGAGCGGGATTGCTTGAAGCTCTTGCGCCACGAGGCCGGGCATGCCGTCGACAACGCCTACCAGCTTCACCGACGGGCGAGCTGGCGCGAGCATTTCGGGCCCTTCGGAACCCCATACCGCGTCCGTTACCGGGCGCGGCCTCGCGATCCGGCCTATGTGACACACCTCGAGGGCTGGTATGCGCAGAGCCATCCGGGTGAAGATTTCGCCGAGACCTTCGCGGTCTGGCTGACGCCGCATTCTGGATGGCGGCGGCGCTACGCGGCGACCCCGGCGTTGCGCAAGCTGTTGTACGTGAACGCGCTGATGCACGAAGTCGGCCCCCAGACGCGGTGCTGCCGCCTTCGCGAGCACACCGACTCGCTCGCCAAACTTCGCTACACGCTCGCCGATCACTATCGCCGGCGGCGCGCGCGCTACACGGCAGCGCGGGCCGGGGGGCGCGGCACGACGCGTCTTCCCGGTGGCGGGCGAGGGCGGGGGGAGACGCGGGAGTTCTATCGTTGAGGCGCCTGCGCGTCCTGATTCTCACCCACCAGGACCTGATCCCCCCCGTCGAGCTCGAACGGCTCCCCGAACGCGAAGCGCAGCACTACCAGAAGGAATACGACGTCGCGCAAGCCCTGCGCAGCTTGGGTCACGACGTCCAGTTCCTCGGCGTCTCCCACGCCCTCGATCCGATTCGCCAGCACATCGAAGGCTGGCAGCCGCACATCGTCTTCAACTTGTTGATGGAGTTCCAAGATGTCGCGGTATACCAGGCCTACATCGCGAGCTACTTGGAGCTACTCCGCGTCGCCGAGGCGGGCTGCAACCCTCGCGGCCTGCTGCTCGCCCGCGACAAGGCGCTGGCCAAGAAGATCCTCCGCTATCACCGGATTCCAACACCGGCGTTTCGCGTCTACGCAAGCGGTCGGTCGCTCCGACCCCGCGCCGGTCTGCGCTTCCCACAGATCGTGAAATCACTCGAGGAGGAAGCTTCGCTCGGCATCGCCCAGGCCTCGGTCGTCACGGATTTCGAGCACCTCGCCGAGCGCGTGCGCTTCATCCACCGCCGGCTTGGGACGGATGCCCTCGCCGAAGAATACATCGCGGGCCGCGAACTCACCGTCGGCGTCCTGGGCAACCAACGCCTGACAACCTTCCCGATTTGGGAGATGTTCTTTGAGCGTCTGCCCGAAGGGAATGAGCCGATCGCCACCGCGCGCGCGAAGTGGGATCCGAGCTATCAGCAGCGGATCGGGATTGAGACGGGACCGGCGCGCGCGTTGCCCGAAGCGGTGGTCAGGCAGGCGACCCGCCTCGCCCGGCGCGTGTTTCGGGCGCTCGGGCTTTCGGGCTACGCCCGCGTCGATCTGCGTCTGGCCGACGACGGGCGACTCTTCGTCCTCGAAGCCAATCCGAATCCCGACCTGCGTCGCGAGGAGGATTTTGCGGCCTCGGCGGCGGCGGCCGGGCTCTCCTATCCTGTTCTGATTCAACGCATCCTCAATCTCGGCCTGCGCTACCCGACCGCGTGGAAACGGGGCGCCGCGAGCTGAGATACCCCGGGGCATCAGCGAGGCGTTCATGACGCGACCCTATCGGATCTATGGAAGCGAGTTCTCGCCCTATTCGGTCAAGGTTCGTTCCGGATTTCGCTACAAGCGGCTACCGCACGAATGGATTGTCCGCAGCAGTCGCTGCGAGGAGGAGTTCGCGAAGCATGCGCGACTCCCCCTCGTGCCGCTGGTTGTAACGCCTGAGGGCGAGGCCTGGCAGGACTCGACGCCGATCCTCGAAAAGCTCGAAGCCCTCGCCCCCGAACCCCCGTTTCATCCCGAAGACCTCGCCCTGGCATTTGTTTCGGCGTTGATCGAGGAGTACGCCGACGAGTGGGTCAACAAGCCCATGTTTCACCATCGCTGGTGGCGCGATCCCGATCGGCTGGTCACTTCCGAACGCCTCGCGCTCTCAATCGCCCCCGACGCGGATGGCCCGGAAGTAGCGCGGGCCGCGGCCGGAATTCGCGAGCGTATGGTCGGCCGGCTGCATTTCGTGGGTTCCAGCGAGTTCAACCAACCCGTGATCGAGGCCTCGTACGCGCGCCTCGTGGATCTCCTTGAGGAGCATCTGCGTGCGCGGCGCTTTTTGTTCGGCGGGCGGCCGGTCTTCGCTGATTTTGGCCTCGGCCATCAACTCTACGAATGCGGCCTCGACGTGACCTCCGGTGCCTTGCTGCGCGAGCGCGGGCCGGATGTGCTGGCGTGGGTCGAGCGGGTCCTCGATCCGCGCCCGGGCGGTTCGCTCGAGAGCTGGGCTGACCTTCGACCCACCCTCGCACCGCTGTTGCGGGACGAGATCGCCGGCCACTTCTTGCCCTGGTCGCTAGCCAATGCGGGGGCGCTCGCCACCGGGGAGGCGGAATTCGAGGTCCAACTCGCCGGCGGGCCGTTTCGCCAGGCGCCCCAGAAGTACCACGCGCGCTCGCTCGCGGCGCTCCGCG
>CAZTOE010000023.1:6485-18328 GCA_964615045.1 uncultured Spirochaetales bacterium | reverse complement strand
CGGTCTCATCCCCCGCGGCCGAGCGCTGCGCGTGCTCCGCGCCCGCTACGACGCAGTGGGCGATCACGGCGCCCTCGATCCGCTTCTTCAGGAGACCGGCTGCCTCGCGTCGCTCCGCGCCGCTCCGGCCTCTTGAGCGGACGCCGTGGCGCCTCGCCGGCTACGCCTCGAATTGCCCGTGGCGCCCCGCACCTTCCTTGAAGCGGGTGGCGCCGGCGGCGGTTTCGCCAGCGTGGATGGATTCCATCCCGATGCGCAACTCGTTTTGAAGCGCAGACCCGAGCGGCATGCTCCATTGCTCGTAGGCGGAGCGCCGATCGCCCCGCAGGCAGGTCTGTGGAAACTTTGCCAGCTGCCGCGCGAGCTCCAGGCTCTGCGCCAGCGCCGCACCCGGCGCGACCAGGCGGTTGGCGAGGCCCATCCGCAGCGCCTCTTCCCCGCTCACGCCGCGTCCGGTCAGGATGAGATCCATGGCGTGGCTGTGGCCGATCAGGCGCGGCAAACGGATCGTGCCGCCATCGACGAGCGGTACACCCCAGCGTCGGCAGAAGACTCCGAACACCGCGTCGCGGGCGGCGACGCGAAGGTCACACCAGAGCGCGAGTTCCAGGCCGCCAGCCACGGCGTACCCTTCGACGGCTGCGATCGTGGGTTTTGAGAGCAACATGCGGCTCGGCCCGATCGGACCGTCGCCGTCCGGCGTCACGCGATTGCCGCGTCCCTCGGAGAAGGCCTTCAAATCGGCGCCGGCACAAAAACAATCCCCGGCGCCGGTCAGCACCGCGACGCTGCGCTCGGGATCGGCCTCGAAACGGCGCGCGGCCCCGGCCAGCTCCTCGGCGGTAGCGCGGTCGATCGCGTTGCGTACCTCGGGGCGGTTCAGGGTGATGACCGCGATCGGCCCGTCGCACTCGTAGGACACGCGACTCATGCTCCCTCCTCGGTCTGGAGGGCGTGCGCCCGCTCGAACCATCTCCGGTAGACGGCTTGCGGTTGCGCGCCCATGACGACAAACTCGTGGGTGGCCAGTCGCACCGCCGGAACGCCGGTCGCGCCGCAGTCGACGGCTTCCCGGTGCTCGCTCTCGACGCGGTCGGTCCAGCGCCCGCGTTCCTCAAACCCCCGCTCCGGCAGCGCGAGGTCGCGCCACAACTCGCGCAGCGTCGTCTCGCTACTGATGTCGCGGTTCTCGGCGAAATACGCTCGGAACAGGCGCACGCGTATTGACGCGCCGGGCTCCTCCCCCAGCGCTTGCGCGGCTTTGGCGACCAGGTGCGCCGGGAGGCTGTGAGTGGGCGGACTCTCCTGACTCGCCCACACGCGAAATGTTGCACGCGGTTCGTCCGCTCCCACTCGCCGCCAGCTCTCGGTGTAGGCGCGAAATTTTTCGAGGTCGCGGCCCGGGCGCGCGACGGGGCGCAACAAGAAGCTTCGCCACGCGAGCTCAAGACGGAAGGGCAGCTCGGCTCGCACGGCCTCGAGTTTGGTGTACGCGTTGTAACACCAGGGGCAGAGAAAATCCGAATACACGACTGCGGCGACCGTTTGCATGGTCTTCCCGTCCCGCATCCCTCTTACCGGAGCGCCGGCAGCACTTCGCGGCTCATCAGTTCGAGGTGCTCGTCAAACCACTCGCGGGGGAGGCCCGGAGGCGCGCCAAAACTCAAGAAGCGGTTGACGCGCTGTTCGGAGACGTAGGATCGGATGCACTCGATGCCCGCTCCGGGCTCCACCACCGAGAAGCCCGGGAAGAGGCCACCTTCACGGGCCTCGGACATTCCCAACGTCTGGTACCAATCTCGGTACACTTCGAGTTGATAGGCAAAATGCTCGCGGGCCTCGATTTGCCTCCGCTCGGGGTCTAGGGCCACAAAGAGACCGGGGATCCCGCCCGCCACACCGAAGTGCTCGGGCTGACGACCGACCCTTTCGGCACTCCGCAGGCAGAGCTCCACGTGTTCTGCCAGCGGGCCGAAGCCGATCCAACCGTCGGCCAGGGCGCCCGCACGCCGCGCAGCAGCAGCGGAGCTTCCGCCCATCCAGATCGGAAGCGGGGACTGCACCGGTCGGGGGTGCAATTCGACGTCGGAGTACGTGAAGAAGCGTCCGCGAAAAGCGAGGCGCTCACCGGCGAACAGACGCCGCAGGACTTCCACAGCCTCCTCGACCCGCTCGCCGCGTTCTTGAAGCGAGGCATTCCCGCGCTCGCCCGCTTCGCGAGGTCCCAGGCCGATACCGAGGTCGAACCGACCCGTCGACAGCACGTCGAGCGTGGCCGCGTCCTCGGCCACGCGAACGGGATTGAGAAGGGGTAGCGGGAGGACGCCGGTGCCGATGCGAATGTGCTCGGTGCGCGCCGCCACGGCGGCGGCGAGCGGGAGTGCCGCGGCGGCTTGTCCATCGCGCGCGAAGACCTGCTCGCAGAGCCAAACTTCGTCCCAGCCCAACGCTTCTGCGCGCTCGACCTGGTCGAGCAGTGCGCCAAAGAGGGCGACCGGGTCGCGGCGCCACCGCGAAGGGTTGCGCGCGTCGATCCACAGCCCGAAGCGCAGCGGTTCGTTCACGAAGGACGGCCTCCGGAATGGACCCCCTCCAGCGCGCTTTGCCAGGCTCGCAGCTCTTGGCGCAGCGCCTCTTTGGTGTTGCGACTGGGATCGTCGAGGACGCTGTCCAACAAATGCTCGAGGGCCGCACCGACGGCGCGGCCCGAGGCGATCCCCATGAGCTCCATGACCTCGTTTCCGTCGAGGGCGAGATCGCGGCGGCGCAGCGCGACGTGCGGTCGACGTGTCACCCGTTCGACCAGCGCCTGAATCGTGGCGAGTCGCGCGTGCGCGGCCGTCACGTCTTCGCCGGCTTCGTGCGCCACTGCGAGCTCGGCCTCCCGGAGTCGGATCAGGTCCCGAACCGTCTCTTCCCCGGCCCGCGACACGAGCCGCCGCGCGCCGGCCTCGCCACGCGGCGGCTCACCGTCGATCGGATGGCGCGCCACGCGCCGGGCGACCTGGGCGATCACCCGCTCAGAGAAGCGCAGTGGGCCGAGCACCGCTTGGGGGTCGGTCCCGCGCAACCAGGCGGCCAGGCGCAAAACGAGGTTCGGGGGCAAACGTTCCAGCAGCGGCCCGGCGTCGGCGCGGATCGCTGGCGCCAGCTGCGCCTCGAGGCCACTCTCACGCAACCAGGCCATGCCGCGTCGAGCGCGCGGTGTCAAGAGGATCCCCTCGATTTCATGGCGCACGCGCTCTACGGCGAGGGTGGGCAGGAGCGGCGCTGCCCAGCCCATCGCGTCCAGCAGTCCCGGCGCCGCCTCGAGCTGGAGGGAGGCGCCGAAACGTGCGGCGCGCAGCGCGCGCAGGGGATCTTCTTCGAAGCGCGCTTCGGCGTTGCCCACGGCACGCAGCACCCCCTTGCGCAAGTCGTCTACACCGCCGTGCGGGTCGATCAGCTTCGCTTGTGCGGGATCCCATGCGATAGCGTTGAGTGTGAAATCGCGATGGGCGAGGTCGTCTTCTAGCGAGCCATCCCCGCGGAAATGGGTCACGTCGATCGGGCCCGCCGCGCTCGGAACCATCACCGTTCCGTGGCGCAGCCCGATCGGGATCGCGGTGGGAAACAGGTCGAGTGTCACTTCGGTTGGGGCGGACGTGGCGATGTCGAAATCGTCGACCATTGCGCCCCGCAGTGCATCGCGTACGCAGCCTCCCACCAGGACAGCCGCGTACCCTGCGCACTGCAAGCGTTCCACCACCGCCAGGACCGCAGCGGGAAAGTTCAGCCCCCGTCCTCCTCCGAGCGGCCGCCTGGTGGACCGGATTCGAGGGCCAGCGACACCGAATTGATGCAGTAGCGCAGACCGGTCGGGGCCGGACCATCGGGGAAGATGTGCCCCAAATGGGCGTCACAGCCCGCGCACAAGACCTCGGTTCGCACCATCCCATAGCTCCGGTCCGTCTCCGTCCGCACGGCGGTGGGCTCCGTCGGGCTCGTGAAGCTCGGCCATCCGGTTCCCGAATCAAACTTCGTTTCAGAAGAGAACAAGGGCGCGTGGCAGCACACGCATCGGTAGACGCCGTCTTCCTTGCAATCCCAGTAGGCTCCCGAAAACGCCTGTTCCGTTCCCCTTGCCCGGCATACCGCATATTGCTCCGGGGTGAGTTCGCGTTCCCACTCGTCGTCGCTCTTCTTGGCCCGCTTGGCCATCTCGACTCCTCTCTGGGGGTTTTGGCCCTCGGCTCTAGCTCTCTTCGAGCTCGATATTCGTATGGGGACCTGCTCGTCTCCCGCACAACTTAGTCCATATCCCCGAGCGAGGATGCCGCCGCAACAGCAGCTTTGGCCAACGAGAGTCGGTAACCTCGCACCGTTCCCCCTAGCCGGCTCCGATCGAGGCCATGCATGAGCAAAGCACAAGACCCCTTTGCCCTGACGGCTGATCCGGGGCTCTACGTCCCCCGCGACGCGACGGAACGCGCCCTCCAGTCGTTGACGGAGGCGGCCCTCGAACGGCAGGGAAACGCGCTGCTGCGCGGTCCGACCGGCATGTGAAAGTCGCTGCTGCTCCGGGTGCTCGCGCGCCAGGCGGAGTCCCTCCTCAACTGCGTCCATGTTCCGGTGCCCACGCTCGACCCCGAGGGCCTCACCACCTGGATCGCCTCGCGCCTACCGCGCTCGGCGGATGCATCTGGCGTCGAAGTGTTGCTTCATGCGGCGCGCCAACGGGGCATCCTGCTTCTGGTGGAAGACGCCGAGAACCTGCCCGAGGAGAGCGCGAGAGCGCTCGCCGAACTGTACCTCGCCTCGGACCGCGCGATCCGTTGCGTGTTCACTTCGAGCGCCGAGGAGGCGCCGTCGGCGCTCGTCGAAGCGTTCGACACCGGGCTCGTGCAGGTCGTGCTCGACGAACCGATGAGCCGGGCGGAAACCGCCGACTACGTGGCGCAGCGCCTGGCGGGGGCCGGAGTCCCCGCATCGGTTGCGGAACGCTTCGATGCCCGGGTCATCGATCAAATTCATGCTGCCACGGGTGGGACCCCCGCCAGAATCAACCACGCCGCACGCGAGTGCATGGCGGCAGCCGCCAAGCCGCTGTCCGCGCCGGCTCATGCGGCGGCCCCTGTCCAGGCTGCGCTCTGGCAAGACCCCTTCCCCGAGACAGAGGCGCCTGCGCCGCGCCCTGTTCCGCGGCGGCGGCGCCCGCGGCGTCATGCACCCCGGGCGCAGCGCAGGGGGCGGCGTCGCGGTTGGGGACTGGCGTTGTTGGCGGGGGCCGCAACCTTTGGCATCGGTCTGATCCTGGGTCCCTGGTTGCGCGGGCCACTTCCGGGTTCGCTGACAGAAGCCCCGCGCAGGACCCCGCCGGTGCCGGCGGTCGGGGAGCGGAGCGAGAATCGGCCGCCCTTGCGGCCGACTGTCGACGCACCCGACGCTCCCGCACCGAGCGGGGCGTTGGCACCGGTTGCCGAGGTCGCCGCGGCGCCGGCACCGCCCGTCGCCGAGCCTGGTCGGGTCTCATTCCCTGCCGAGCCCGAGCCGCCGCCTGTCACGCAGCGCCAGCTTGAGACCGAGCGGAGCGAGGCGTACGCGAGCGCGGCTCGCGCCGTCGCTCCGAGCGCGCCGGCGTCGCCGGCGACTGCAGAAGCGCCGAGCGTGCCACCGGAGCCCGAGCCGGCTCCGGAGGCGCCGAAGATTGCGCGGCCCGCCCCAACGCCGCCCCAGCGCGCGACCACCGCACCGCCGCCCGAGGGCAAAGCGACAGCGATCATCGGTCCCCGGGCAGTGGCTGGCGCGCATCCGCCGTTCGAGCGCGTGCCGTCGACGCCGCAAGAAACCAGCCGCTTCCTACGCGGCGAAACGACGACATCCGGCCCGGAGGCGGCCCTCGTCCTGCGCTCCGACACCCCGGCGGCGATCGAAATCGACGGTCGCAGCGTCGGAAGCACCCCGCTCCGCGTTGCCGGCTTGCGCCCCGGGACGCATCGCTTGATCGTGCGGTTCGTCGACGGGGTGACCATGAGCCGCACCCTCGAGCTCGAGGCTGGCGACCGCGATATCACCCTATACGGGCCCGTCCGTCGCCCACCGCCCGCGGCAGCTCCGGCGTCGCCTTGATTCGGCCAACGCCGCTAGGCCGTCGGCTGAATCCGGACTCCCACCCGGCGCCGCTGCCTCGCTGGGACGAGCGGCCGTATGGGAAGCTGAGGGCTTCCGAGTACCGCCACGCGCAGATCGGCCCCCGAAACTAGAGGCCGTTGTCGCCGCCCGCCGTGGCGGCGCGCCCGGCGCCCGAGACTGCGAATACCAGAGCCGGCAGCACCAGCAGGTCGGCCAGCATCGCCAGCAGGATCGCAAGGCTCGAGACGATCCCGAAACTCGCGACGCTGGCCCAGGGGGAGACCGAAAGTGCGGCGAACCCGGCGGCGAGCGCCAGCGACGTGCTTACGAGCGGCTGCCCCACGTCCTCGACGGCTCGGCCGATTGCGCGCGCTGCAGGGATCCCTTCGCGACGCAGCCGCCCGAAGCGGTCGAGGATGTGGATGGTGTCGTCGACGGCGATACCAAGCACGACTGCTGCCACCATGGCGCTCCCGATGTCGAGCGGGAGATCGACGAGACCCATGATCCCAACGGTGACCACGACCGGCAGCAGGTTGGGGAGCAGCGCCAGGAGTGCCCAGCGGAGGGAGCCGAGGTAGATGGTCAGGAGGATTCCCACCGCCAGACCGGCCGCGGCGAAGCTGCGCAGCTGGGTGGTCCGGATCGCGTCGATCATGTCGCTCGTCACGGCGAAGGGCCCGGTGGCCTCGGCCGACCAGCCCACCGGTAGCCCCGTGTCGAGCGCGGCGCGCACCGCATTCATCACCCGCCGCATCTGGTCCTGCGGGAGCTTCTCCGCGCCGATCGAGAGGCGAACGTGACGCCTGTCGCGAGAAAGCCACTCACCGAGAGCGTCGCCGTCGGCGGATGCAGCGGCCGCGAACGCAGGCCAGTCGCTCCGGTCAAAGAGCGAGCGGCCCGGGTCGAGCGACTCGATGCGTGCCAGGTCCGCCTCGATCCGGCGGACCGCATCTGCGGTCTTGTCCGACGCCCACTCGGCACCCGGCGCAAGAACGAGATCGATCTCCAGCGTGTCCGGCTTGCGCAGGTGGTCACGCACGAAGTGCGACCAGCGCACCACCTGGCTGTCCTTGCCGTACAGCTCTTCGAAGCTCGAGTCCACGCGCAGCGACGTCATCCCCAGCGCACCTGCCAGCCCGAGCACGGCCGAGACGACCAGGATGGGGCGCCAGCGGACCTCCGCGAAGAGTGCGAGCCGCCCCAGCGCGCGCTCCCATGCCGCCGTCGTGCGCGGTACGTGGATGCTCTCCGCGGAGAGGTGCAGCAGGAGCAGGGGCAGGAGCGAGAACGAGAGCACGAGGGCCGCCATCACACCGACTGCTGCGACGATGCCGTAGCGCGCAAAGCTCTCAAGGTCGGCCGTCGCGAAGGAGATGAAGCCCGCGGCCGTCGTAACCGAAGTCATGAGGCACGGGGTGGCGACGTCGCGCAGCGCCCGCTCGAGCGCAGCGCGGCGCTCGGGGTGGCTTGTCGCTCGCGGCCTCGCCAGGTGCCGGACGTAGCCCGAGATCAGGTGGATCCCGTCGCAGACTCCGATCACGAGCACCAGTGGCGCGAGCGTCTGTGTGAGGCTGTTCTGCGGCCATCCGAGCCACGCGAGCGTGCCCAGGGTCCAAAGCACCGCCACCCCCACGGTCGCCAACGACGCGGCCACCACCGCGAGCGTGCGGAAGAGGGCGAAGAGGGACGCCCCCACGAGGGCCACCATCACCGGGATAAGTCGGGCTGTCGCATCCTGGAGCTCCTGCCCGGCGACGACGAATTCGACCGGACCGCCGACCCGATGAAAGCGAAAGCCCTCCCGCTCGAACGGCGCGAGAGCGTCGTCCAGCGCAGCGTAGGCCCGTACCGCGGTGTCGCTTGAGGAGTCGGGCAGTTCCGCGACGATGGCCCCCACGCGCCCGTCCGCCGACACGAGCTGGCCGATGAACCAGGGATCGGAGGCGACTGTCGAGACCGGCTCGGCCGCGTCGATCGCGCCACGCTCGAGGCCAATCCGATGGTGTGGGGTGATCCCGCCCGGACCGGAGACGGGGAGCAGCGCGTCGGCGGGACTCAGGACCCGGCGCACGGCGGGACTCGCGGCCAGCGCATCTGCGACACCTCGAGTCATATCCAGCACCGGGCGGTCGATGGCCGTCTCGCAGACGGGGCTCTCGTCACAGCTGAAAACGGCGGCGAGGGTGAGGCCGGATTGGAAGTGCGCGAGAAAACGGTCAAGGCGCTCCACTGCCGGATGCCGGGGGCCCAAGAACGCGCGGAAGCCGACATCCGTCTGCAGGCGCGGGAGACCCACGGCGAAGAACGCAGTTGCCAGCGCTAGGGCGAGCCACGCGAGGCGCGGGTGACGCAGCGCGAGCAGACTCACGATGCACTCGAGAAGCGGACGGCGAGCGCGCGGAGGGCGCGGTCCGCCGCAGCGCCCCGGGCATCCACCGCGACGAAGCGATCGGGACGCACGAGAAGCAGGCGCTCGCGCGTATCGCCGAGCCACTCTGCGAGCACGCCCTCCACGTCCTCGACGCAGAGGGCATCGCCCTGGGAGCTGCTCCCTCCGATTCGAATCCGCCGGGTTCCCAGGCGTTCGAGGAAGTGGTTCGCTCCGGCTCCGAGGGGTGGGCCCGGGCCGAACCCGATCGCCGCGAAGCCGGAGCCGAGCACCGCATCGAGGGGTACGCGACGGCCGTCGGGGCCGCACACGTCGGGTTGGAGCAGCATGGCGCCGCGCACGCTGCCTCTTCGGCGTGGACCCGCGAAAAAGCCGTCGCGCCGCCGGTGGCGGGGCCGGGGCCGGGGCCCACCCTCCCGCATGAACTCGCGAAAAGCGGGGACTCGCCCCAGGAGCCGCAGGGTGCGCGCGGCAAGCCACGCGCGCGCCCGCGTGCGTGGCATCATGATCCAACCGAGCCGGATGGCGATCCGGATGCTCGCCCGCGCATGGGGCCGCCGCTCCTCCTCGTAGGTTGCGAGTAGGTCTTCTCCGGCGAGGCCCCGGGCCACGCAGGCAAGCTTCCAGCCGAGGTTGAAGGCATCGCGGATCCCGATAGCGAGCCCCTGGCCTGCGAAGGGAGGAGTGACGTGGGCCGCATCGCCCGCGAGCAGGACACGGCCGATGCGGAAACGCGCGGCCAGCCGCGCACTGAACGTGTACACAACCTTTCGCACGACCTCGGTTTGATCCGGATCCGTGCGGCGGGCCAGAAGCTGTCGGATCATCGCCGGATCGAGCAGCTCCGCTTCGGTCTCGCCAGGGCGGGCCAAGAACTCCCAGCGCCGGTGCCCGTACAGCCGCGGCACGCTGACGGTCGGTCGCTCCGGGTCGCACCAGATTGTCACCTCGCCCACGTCGCGCCCAGGCGAGTCCGGCTCAAGGGTGTCCAGCACGAGCCAGGGGCGGTCGTAGGTCCAACCCCGCATCGGGATGTCGAGCTGCTGGCGGACGCCGCTGCGTCCTCCGTCGCACGCCACTGCGAAGGTCGCCCGCACGCGGAAGGGCGTGGCGCCAGCGCCTACCCCGCTGATGGTCACACCCCGGCTGTCCTGGACGACCGAATCTACGCGGTGACCTGTGCGGACGACGACGTGCGGAAAGCGGTCCAGTCCTTCACGCAACACCCGGTCGACGCGAGGCTGCAGGAACGCATACCCCACCGCAAAGCCGTAGTCCCGGCGCTCCGGTCGCGCCTCCAGGAAGATCGTGCCGGCGGCGTCGCGGTAGACGAGGCCCGTCCCCTGGGCTCCGCTCGGGATCATGTCGGGGAGCAGCTTCCCGGCGAGGCCCGTCGCCTGCCAGGCGCGCAGGCAGTCAAAGTCGGTCCCCACGGCTCGGGGGTGATTTACCCGCTTCGTGTCGCGCTCGAGGACGATGCTGCGGACGCCATAGGTGCCGAGCAGGTTGGCGAGGGTGAGTCCGACCGGTCCTCCTCCCACGATCGCCACGGCGAAGGTCTCGCCGCCGTCCCGACCCGCGCCCGAGCTGCGGCCGCCCGACCGCGGGGACACGCACGCGTCTGTTCTCGCGCGGATCACGAGCCCCGCTGGGTGGTTCGAACCAGCGGCGCGTCCCGTCCCATGCGCGTCGCCCAGTCCGTGTGGGCGGCAAGGGCGGCCTCCTCGCAGCGAATGCGCGCGCGCAGGAGGACGCCATTGAGCCCCGAGAAGACGAGGGCGGTGACCCAGGCCCCGTGGACCAGGGGTATGGCGAAGCCCTCCACCACGACGGCCAGATAGTTGGGATGCCGCAGGAAGCGGTACGGGCCGTCCACGACTACCGAGCTGCCGGGCCGAACGATCACGCGCGCGTTCCAGTCGGCACCCAGTGAAGCCATGCTCCAGTGGCGCAGTCCCTGTGCGCCGGCGACCAGGAGCCCCATCGAGATGCCCACGGCCGGACGGAAGGGACGCTGCAGGAACACGACCTCCGCGGCGCACGCGAACAGGAAGGTTCCATGCAGGGCCTTCATCCAGGGGAAGTGCTCCTGTCCCATCTCCACGCCCCCGTGCGCCATGGCCCAGCGCGAGTGGCGGCTGCTCAACCACAGCTCCGAGAGCCGCTGCACTCCGAGCAGCGCCAGGAAGACGAGGTACGGGATCACCATTGCAGGAGGACGAGTTCCGCACAGAAGCCCGGCCCCATCGAGAGCATGAGGCCGTAGCTTCCCGGAGAAGGCGGTTCCTGGTCGAGCGTATCGCGCAGCACCATCAGCACCGAGGCGCTCGACAGGTTGCCGAGCGCCGCGAGGCTGCGCCACGCGAGGTCCAGGGCACGGGGCGGCAGTTCAAGCGACTCCTCGAAGGCCCGCAGCACCATGGGGCCTCCGGGGTGGCAGACGACGCAGGCCAGGTCACGGATTTCGAGTCCCTGGTCCCGGAGAAAACTCAGCACATCTCCGCGGACCCGCTTGCGGGCGATTGCCGGCACGTCGCCCGAGAGTACGATGCGGAAGCCGCTGCTCGTGACGCGCCAGCCCATGACGTCTTCCGTATCGGGATAGAAGACCGAGCGTGTCGCGATGACTTTCGGTCCGGCGGGTTGCTCCGGGCGTTCCGCACCCACGAGGACCACCGCGGCGGCGCCGTCTCCGAAGAGGCCGCTGGCCACGACGTTCGCGACGGACAGGTCGTCCAGCTGGAGCGTGAGGCTGCACAGTTCCACGGACAAGAGGACCGCGACGTCGCGGGGGAACGCACGGAGGTAGTCCGCCGCGCGCGCTACGCCCGCGGTGCCCGCCACGCAGCCGAGTCCGAAGATTGGAGTCCGCTTGATGTGTGGAGGCAGGCCCAGGCGGTTCACCAGTCGGGCGTCGATCGAAGGAGCGGCGATCCCAGTGACGGAGACGAAGAAGATGTGGTCCACGCAGTCGGGCGTGACCTGCGCACGCTCGAGAGCCTCGCGGATCGCCAGCTCGCCCAGCTCGACCGCGCAGCGGATGAAAACGTCATTGCGCTCCTCGAAGGAGTCGAGATCCTTATAGCGCTCCATGGGCAGCGCCAAGTGGCGACCTCGCACGAGGGTGTTGCGGTGGATTCGTTCCAGGCTTCTCGGATTGCGAACGCGTCCGGCCCAGAGCATCGACAGGGCCTCGATCAGCACTTCCTGTTCGTAGTAGTGAGGGGGCAGCGCCCGCCCGATGGACGCGATCTTCACGGGGTGTCGGCGGCGCGGGAGTACGGGGGATCCATCGAGCCAGCAGCATGGATCTCGAGTTCGACGACCGGGTCGACGTGGA
>CAZTOE010000023.1:0-6475 GCA_964615045.1 uncultured Spirochaetales bacterium | reverse complement strand
ACGTGGAGGAAGAGGGCGCTCATGTCCCGCAGGCCCCACTCGACGTAGGGAGCGCGCAGCCGTCCATCGATCCGGACCCGGTCGTTGTCCACCTTCACTTGGGCGGGAATCGTGACCGGGTGCTCTTCGCCGAGGATCCTCACCCGCCCCGCCAGAGAGACCTCGCCTCGCAGGCCGTCCGTTGGATCGACGTACAGCGCCGTCGGCACGAAGGCGATTTCCGGGTTCCGGTTGCTCATCAGGACTTTGTCGTGCATCTGGTGATCGCGAAGGGAATTGCCGGTTGCAGCGCTCCGGGCGGAGAGAACCACGAGTCCGGACGCAGGCCCGCCCGCGGGATCGAATCCGATCGTTCCGCGCAGGAGGTGGAGGCTCCCCTGGACCCGGTGCAGGGTTGTATCAAGAGAGAAGGTGATGGCTGTCGCGTCCGGATCGAGCGTGAGCAGCGCCGGCTCGGCCCCCGCCACAGCCTGCTGCGGTACCAACGCCAGCGCCAGCAGTCCGAGGGCGCTCGCGTTTCGCTGGCCCATTGCCTCGAGAGATCGCGACTTCCGGCGCGGAAACTTCGGCACCCACTGCAGCACCATGCCACTCCTGTTCGGAATGCGGGCGGCAAAACTAGCGGGGCGACCTTACGACAACCTGACGGCCTGGGGCGGCACGGGCTCCGCTGGGAGCCAGGTCGTAAAGCACGAGCCTCGCCCTTCGGTGCTCTCGACCTCCAAGCGTCCACCGTGGGCCTCGGCGATTTCGCGGGCGATCGGGAGACCGAGCCCGGCGCCCCGGGCCGATGCGCCCCGACCCCGGTGGAAGCGTTCGAAAATCCGCGGCAGCTCCTCGGCCGGGATGCCGGGGCCCGCGTCGCGGATCGCGACGGCCACGCTGCCGTCCCGCACCGATAGGGCGACCTGCACGCTCCCTCCCCGGGGCGTGTGGCGGATGGCGTTGTCGAGGAGATTCGAGAAGAGCTCGCTGAGCCAGTCGCGGTCCCCGTTTACCGGAGGGGCCGCCGCCTCGGCTTTCCAATCGATCGTGATCCCCAGGTCCGTGGCCAAGGGCTCGAAGAACTCGATCACCCCCGCCACCAGCGACGCCGGATCGAGCAGCCGGCGGTGCTCGGCGGGAAGTCCCCCCTCGGAGTCTGCGAGGTGGAGCATCCCCTGGATTGTGGCGCCGATGCGGTCCACGTCGCGGATTGCAGCGGCAATCATCTCGTCGTCCAGATGCGGATCGCGGGGGGTCGCCTGCGCGTTCTCCAGCCGGCTCCGCAGCACCGACACCGGGCTCCGGAGCTGGTGGGCGGCGTTGCTGGAGAATGCGCGAGTGCGCAAGAAGCTCTTGCGCAGGCGCGCAATCATGGCGTTCAGCGTCTGGGCGAGCCGGTCGAGTTCGTCGCCCGATCCCGAAATGGGAAGCTCCTCATCGAGCTGCGACGCGGTGATGCGGCGAGCGGCTTCGGCGATCCGGGCCACGGGCGCCAGCGAGCGCCGGGCGAGCCACCAGCCGAGGAGCGCCGTCAGCGCCGCCAGGACGGGGAGCGGGAGAAGGAAGCTCTGGCCGAGCTCGCGCAGACCGCGCGCGAAGCGGCGGCTGTCGATGGCGATCTCCACGAAGCCGCGAGGCAGGCGCGTGGTCCACATCACATAGGGGTTGGCCGCTCCCAGGTCGAGCTCCCGCAGCTCGCCTTCGCCACTGCCGGGCGGCTGCGGGGAGGGGAACCGGAGACGCTCGAAGCTGCCCCGGGCGATCACCGGACGACCGTCCGCGTCGACCACACGAATGCCGAGGTCAAGATCGGGGTCCGAGCTGGCGATGTGCTGGTCGACGTAGGCCGAGAGCGCGCCCACGAGATCGCCTCCCGCCGGCTGGCGCCGGAACGACTCGGCGATCTCCTGGGCTTGGAGCCGGATCACCAATAGCGTGTCCGAGCGGATGCGCCGCACCATCAGCTCGTAGTGGACGAAGGTCGTGAGCGCCGCCACGAACAACATCGCCAACGCGAACCGGATCGCCCAGTGGATCTCGATCGGCAACGGCCGGCGTGCCAGGCGCACGACTAGCCACGGCCCGACGGATCGGCGCCGTCCCGATCCTCGAGCACGTAGCCGACGCCCTTGACCGTGTGGATGAGACTGGTCTCGAAGTCGCGATCCACCTTTTTCCGAAGGCGAGTCACGTGGACATCGATCAGGTTGTCGTGGGCCGAGAAGCCGTACCCCCAGACCCTCTCCGTGATCATCGCGCGAGAGACCGTTTGCCCCTGGTTCTCGACCAGATAGAGCAATAGCGAGAACTCCTTCGGAGTGAGGTCGATGCGGCCGCCCGAACGTTCGACGCGGCGGCCCTCGACGTCGACCCGCAGGTCCGCGACCTGGAAGGCTCGCTGCACCATGCGCGGTCCGCGACGGGCGATCGCCCGGAGCCGCGCGAGCAACTCGGCGAAGGCGAAGGGTTTCGGCAGATAGTCATCCGCGCCGAGCGTGAGCCCCTCGATCCGGTGGGCCACCTCGCCCTGGGCCGTGAGGAAGAGCACCGGGGTGGGGATCCCGGCCGACCGGAGCCGTTGCAGGAGAGAGAAGCCTGACTCGTCGGGAAGCAAGACGTCGAGGACGAGTGCGTCGTAGGCGCCGGTGCGGGCGCACTCGAAGCCGGCCGCGGCGGTGTCCGCCGTGTCCACAGCGAGGCCGCTCCGCTTGAGGGCCCGGCCCACGAACGTCCGCGCTTCGGCATCGTCTTCGACGTAGAGGATCTTCATCGCAGCTTGCTCGGCGCTGGGGACGGCCCCTGAAGGACCAACTTTCGAACACGCGCGCCGCGCGGTCGATCGGGTCTCCGTGTCCATGACACAAATTACCGAAACTCAAGGACGCCGGCGGCACCAGGGAACAAAGGCGGGTGTGTTCTTCACGTAGGCGGCGTACTCGGGTCGGCGCTCGCCAATGTCGCGCTCGAGCATCGCGACACCCGACACGCGCAGGAGCAAGACCGTCATCAGGGCGGGCGCGGGCAGCGTCCAGAGCGCACCCGGCGTGCGCGCGGCGATCAGAAACAGGCCCCACCACGCGAGGGCATCGCCGAAGTAGTTCGGGTGCCGGGTCAGGGACCAAAGGCCCCGGTTCATTACCCGACCCGCGTTGGCGGGATTGGCCCTGAAGCGCGCCAGCTGCGCATCGCCGACGGCCTCGAAGCCGAATCCCACGACGAACACGCCGGCCCCGGCTAGCTCGAGCGCGCCCACGCTCCCCGGCGCATGTTGGGCGATCTGGACGGGCAGGGACACGAGCCACATGAGTAGCCCCTGAAGACCAAACACCGTGCCGAGGCTTACGAGGGCGAAGCGATCGCCATGGTGGCGGCGCATGGCGGCGTAGCGCGAATCCTCGCCGTGCCCCCAGTTGCGTACCAGCAGGTGGGTCCCGAGTCGCACCGCCCACACCGTGACCAGCACCGCGAGGAGGAGTCCACGCTCCGAGACGCGGCCGGCCGTCAGATGGGCCGTCCAGGCGATCACCGCGAAGCCGGGGCCCCAGTAGATGTCGACGATGCTCGCGTCGCGAAGTGCCAGCGAGAGAAACCACAGGCCGATCAGGATCGCCGCCGTGACGAAGGCCGTGGTGGTGAGGATCTCGCTCACGCGATTAACTCCCGGACGCGCTGAAAGCGATAGTCAAAGATGCGCGCCAGGGTGGCGCCCACCGCCAGCGCGTGGGCCAATCGGCCGAGCGGGCCGAGGGGCAGGCGATAGTCGACGCGATCCGTCATGAGCACGCCCGGGCCGATCTCCTCAAAGCGGTGCGTGTGGCGCCACAGCGCATAGGGTCCCTTTTCCTGCTCGTCGACAAAGCTGCGACCGGGCTCCCAGACGGTGATCTGCGTGCGCCAATGGACGGGAAGGCCCGCGAGCCGGATGCGGTAGTCGATCCGCGTCCCCACGGCCATCGCGATCGGGCCCGGGGTGAGAACGCGGAAGCCGAGCCACGCCGGTGTGATGGCCGCCAGGTTGCGAGCGTCGGCGAAGAACGGAAAGACCGCGTCGATTGGGGCCCGGAAGTACTGCTGCCGCTCGAGCGTATAAATCATCACGTCCGGAACCGCCACGGACTAGCGCCGGGCGAGTTCCATCGCTTCCTCGCGCTTGCCGGGGTGGGGGTACCAACGCGCGCGCTTGCGGCGCAGGCGCAGCGCCTGCCAGAAGATGCCAGCGATCACCTGCACCGTCATCAGTGGGTAGCGGGCGAGCACACTTGCCAGAGCCCGGCCATCGATCTCGCGACGGTGCAGCGCGAGCGAGGCGGCGAACACGCGCGCGTCTTCCTGCCAGTTCTCGATCCCGAGCGCGAGCTTCTCGCCGGGTTGGGAGACGCGCCAACGATAGCTCATGTCCATGGCGAGAAACGGCGACACGTGGAGCACCTTGCGCGTTTCCACGGTGAGCGGGCCTTCACGCGGCCGTTCGTCCGCCAGCACGTAGCGGTGGCGCTCGTTCCACGGCGTGTTCGCCACGTCGGCGACGACGCACTCGAGGCCGACTCCGTCAGCGTCGAAGCAATAGTACAGTGAGATGGGGTTGAAGACGTATCCGAGGTAGCGGAGGTGGGTGAGCAGCCGGATCGGGCCGCGCGGCCGGCGCGCGCCACGGCGCTCGACGAGATCGCGGACGGCGTCGGCGAGGGGTTGCTCGGGGTCGCCGAGGTGGTCTTCGCGCCGAAAGCGCGCCAGCGCCGGCCGCGAGGCGGACCACAGCAAGCGGCCGCGGAAGAGTTCGGGCAACTCGTCGAGGTCGAGGTACATGAGGAAGAGTCGGGCGGAAAAGCGGTGGGGGACGGCGCCGAAACGGTCGTGGTGGACGCGGCCTTCGTAGATGCAGCTTTCCACGGTTAGAGGCTCCGGCCTAAGGCCCGAGCCACCGCGAGGCCACTCCGAACGCCATCTTCGTGGAAGCCGTAGCCCCAATAGGCGCCGCAGAAATGGATCCTGCGCACGCCGTCGATGAGCGAGTGCAGCTTCTGCGCGGCGACGGCTTCCGCCGTGAACACCGGATGGTGATAGGTGTAGCGGCCCAGCACTTTTTCCTGCGCGATCAAGTCGGTTGCGTTCAGGCTCACGATCAGCTCGTGCCTCGAACGCAAGCCCTGCAGCCGATTCATGTGGTAGCTGACGATCGGCGCCTCGGTCGGTTGGCGCGGAACCCGGTAGTTCCAGCTGGCCCATGCGCGTCGGGAACGGGGCAGCAGCGACGCGTCGGTGTGAAGAACGACATCGTTGGCCTGGTAGCGTATCGCGCTCAGGATGCGTCGCTCGGCGACGCTCGGGTTCTCGAGCAGGGACAGGGCCTGATCGCTGTGGCAGGCGAGGATCGCTCGATCGAAACGCTCGCGCCCCGCCGCCGAGCGGACCAGAACCCCCCCCGCCTCGCGCCGAACGCCGACCACGGGGCAACGCAGCCGGATGCGGTCGCGGAACGGCGCGACCAGGGGTTCGACGTAGCGGCGGGAGCCGCCGGCGATCGAACGCCAGCAAATCCCACTCGGCCGCTCGAGCAACCCGTGGTTTGCAAAGAAGCGCACGAAGGAGCGAGCGGGGAAGGAACGGAAATCCGTCGGAGCCGCCGACCAGATCGCCGCGCCCATGGGAATGACGTAGTGCTCCATGAATTCGCGCGAGTAGCCGCGTCCGGCCGCCCAGTCCGCGAGCGTCACCTTGTCGTCATCGCTATCGAGGAGCTCCCGAGCTTCGCGGTAGAAGCGCAAGATATCGCGCAGCATGCGGTGAAAGCTCGGCCTCAACAGGTTGCGGCGTTGCGCGAATACGTTGCCGAGGTGGCCGCCCGCCCACTCGAGACCACTGGCTTCGCAGCGCACGCTGAAGCTCATGGTCGACGCTTGGGTCGCCACGCCCAGCGCGTCGAGGAGGTGGACGAAGTTCGGGTAGGTCTTCTCGTTGTATACGATGAAGCCCGTGTCGACCGCGAGCCGTTCGTCGCCCAGCGCGATATCGACCGTATGCGTATGCCCGCCGATCCACGAACTGGCTTCGAAGACGTGGAGTTCGTGGTCGCGATGGAGCAGGTGGGCCGCAACCAGGCCGGAGATGCCCGACCCGACGATGGCGATCCTCATTCGCCATCCACCCGGGGCGCCATCAGGTAGTGCGACACTCCCCATGCCCCGCCGCCCTGCCAGGCGAAGAGCTCCGAGCAGCCCAGGAAGAAGAGCCGCCAACGCTGGAGCCAGAGCCGCGCGTCGTTAGCCCCGTAGGTGTCGGCGAGCACCGGGAGCAGCGATGTCCGCTGCGCGTCGAGATTGGCGAGCCAGGCTTCGCAGGTCCGGTGATAGTGCATTCCGTTGACCCACCACTGCTGTTCGACTCGCAGGTTGTTGGAGAACCGTCGCGGGAGATCGTCGGAGGGCATCATGCCCCCGGTGAAAAAGTGGCGTCCCATCCAGTCGTCTTCGCCGGTCGCCTCGAAGGGATA
>CAZTOE010000022.1:25208-27253 GCA_964615045.1 uncultured Spirochaetales bacterium | reverse complement strand
GTTCCCGGCACCTACAGCGGCTGCGCCTTCCGGCTCGTGAAGTACGAGGGGCTGCAGAACATCTGGTCGCACGCCAACAAGAACACGCTGATCCACGTGCGGGGGAGCGTCGAGCCGGGACAGGACGGTCTCCTGCTCGATACCGAGGGTAGCTCGCGCTGGGGCTACCACTCCTACAATGCGACGCCCGGCGGTGTCGATTGCGCCGTCTTCCTCGGCATGATCAATCAGTTCTCGCACAATACGAAGGTGACGGGCGGGATCGATCTGGCCATCCGGCGCCACTATCCGAAGGGGAGCATCTACAACCCCGACAACGAGTACACGAGCAACGCGAACCTCTGGGCGCAGACCGTCTCGATCAACAGCATCGGGTTCGGCGCGGTGGCGCGTGCGATGTTCGCCCGCGGCTACCTGGAAGAGGCGTTCACCGTGGACGGTTGTTGGGGCGCCTTCCAGGGTGCGGGGACCGCCGCCGACGGGAGCTCGTACGGCTTTACCAACTTCGAGTGGCTGGGCGGAACCGGCCGCGGCGCGTTCTGCTATCGCGATGGCGAGCCGCTCGTCTGGGCCGCATGGTCGCAGATCGCGACGATCGGGGACGCGGAGGAGTTCGAGAGCACCGTTCCGCCACTCTTCTATCTCGGCCGCAAGCTCCTGAAGGGCTACTTTGGCTACGGAAAGTACCGGGGCGGGCCCGGCAACTCGGCGGTCCATTGGTGCGTCCAGCCCGGACGACATGTCGCACTCACCCGACCCAACGGCGGGCTCTCCTGCACGGCCGCCGTCGGCCTCGGGATGAGCGGGGCCTACCCGGCACCCGGCTGTTTCATGATCTCGGCGCGCGGCACCAACTTGGACGAGTTGCTCGCCTCGGGCGAGACGCCCCGGGACGCCCGCGATCTGCTCGAGATGATCGACGACGGTCGCCTCACGGCCAAGAACCTGGAGATCTGGAAGACCGACTGCCCGGAGCTGGCGCTTCGGAACAACGATCTCTTCGTCGACGCCGCCGGCGCCGGGGGCGGCTGGGGGGACCCCCTGGAACGCGACCCGGAAGCCGTGCTTCGCGACCTCAACGATGGCACGACGCCCGCCTACGAGTTTGTCCACGCGATGCACGGCGTCGTCGCGCGGCGTGGGGACGACGGGAGCTGGCAACTCGATCGCGCGGCAACGGAGGCCCAACGCGCGGAACTCCGCGATGCGCGGCTGCGCGAGTCGGAGCCGGTTGAAGCGTGGTGGGCCGAAGAACGCCGTCGCGTACAGGAGCGGAATTTCGCCCCCGAGGTGTGCGCCATGTACGCCCAGAGTGTCTCGTTCGCGAAATTCGATCGGGAATTTCGCGGCTTCTGGCAGCTCGAAGACGATTTCGCCTTCGATCCCGAAGGAGCCGAAGCGTGAGCGAGGACCAACGGGTTGACGTCGAGCTGGTGCGCCAGCTCGACGACGGCACGATCGACTCGGATAACGCGACGCGGCTGCTCAAGATGAGCCGCAAGGACAAGGACCGGTTCTGGAAATACCTCCGGATTCTGCAGGATCGCGTTCCGTGGGGTGACACCATCTTGCTACGGCTCACGGACAAGCTGTTCATCGTCCGCGACGCCGCGGGCCAGCGCATCACCAAATGCGAATGCGGCCACGAGTTCGGCGATTACCGGGAGAACTGGAAGCTCGGCTGCCGAATCCGCACGCGGCGCACCCAAGCGGAGATGGACCAGGTCTACGATCCCAAGCCCGCGGTCCCCGCCGAGGGCTGGCAGGAGATCCGGGAGTTCTTCTGCCCCGGTTGTGCCTCTCAGCTCGGCGTCGAGGTGGTCGCTCCCGGCTACCCGATCGTCTTCGAGATGCTGCCGGATCTCGACACCTTCTATCGCGACTACCTGGGCCGGCCGCTGCCCGACGAGGCGCCCGACTGGTATCAGGATCGGAGCGCCGAGCGCACCAAGAGCTGGGTCCGTTGACCGACCCGCGCGCGCGCAACTACATCCTCGCCCTCGACGCGGGTGGGACCATGACCGACGCGATCCTGGTGAAGCCCG
>CAZTOE010000022.1:17629-25198 GCA_964615045.1 uncultured Spirochaetales bacterium | reverse complement strand
GGGAGCTTTACGGTCGGGAAGTCGATCACCCGCCGCGACGACGAGCCCCGGAGCTACCGGGAGTCGGTGGAGGATGCGGCGGCCTCGATCGGCCTCTCCTCCCGCGACGTCCACGAACAATGCGGGGCCGACATTTACTGCGGCACCGGCATGCTCAACACGATCCTCACCGGCCGGGGTCGGCGGGTCGGGCTCCTCGTGACACGCGGCTTCGAGGACATCACGGTGATGGAAGGAGGGCTCACCTACCTGGGGCAGAGCCAGGCGGAGGCGCTGCACCAACAGCTGCACCACCACACGCGACCGCTGATCGACCCGGGCAATGTCGTGGGCGTCTCGGAGCGCATCGGGGGCGGCTGCTATCAGGGCGACATCCACCTCCCGGCCGGCCACGCGCTGATCCCGCTCCACGAAGAGGATGTACGGCGCGGCGCGGCCGAGTTCCTCGACCGGGGTGTCGAGGTGATCGGCATTCTCTTCCTCTATTCCTTCGTCAATCCCGAGCACGAGCACCGGGCCAAAGCGATCGTCGAGTCGGTGCTGGCCACGCGCGGCGAAACGCTCCCCGTCGTGTGTTCGGCCGACATCGCACCGGTGGCCAAAGAAAACAACCGGCTCAAGAGTCTGCTGTTCCAGTGTTTCGCGGCCGAGATGGTGCGGGAGTCGCTCCTCGCAGTGGAGTCGGAAGCGAAGGGCGCTGGCTATGCGGGGCGCCTGCTCACCCTGCTGTCGCACGGCGGTGCGGTGAACATGGAATACCCCCGCCTCTACGAGACGATGATCTCGGGGCCGATCGGCGGCATGATCGGCGCGCAGTTCATCGCAGAACAGCTCTCGATCCCCAACCTGGTGACCGCCGACATGGGGGGGACCAGTTTTGACGTTGGGCTGCTGGTCGACGGTCGGATGGGGATCACCAAGAGCGCCGATATCGCGGGCCACCGCCTCGCGCTGCCCATGGTCGAGATCGACTCGGCGGGAAGCGGTGCCGGTTCGGTGGTGTCGATCGACGACTACAAGCGCCTCCACGTGGGACCGGACAGCGCGGGCGCCAAGGTCGGTATCTGCTGCGAGTTCGACCGGTTGACGATCACCGACATCAACGTCGCGCTGGGCTACGTCGATCCCGACTACTTTCTCGGCGGCCAACTGAAACTGGATCGGGATCGCGCGCTCGCGGCCCTCGAAGAGACCGTGGCCAAGCCGCTCGACCTCGACGTCTATCAGGCCGGCGCGGGCGTACTCGACATCGTCAATACGGAGATGGGCGATCACCTCCGCACCATGATCGCGGCCAAGGGATATGACACCCACGAGTTCACCCTGCTCTACTACGGCGGGGCCGGCCCCGTTCACATGTGGGGTTTCACCGAGGGCATCGAGTTCGCCGACGTCATCACGATGCCCTGGGCAGCGGGCTTCTCCGCCTTCGGCGCGGCCTGCGCCGAGTACATGCATCGGTACGACCGCGGCTCTCGGATGCTGGTGCCCAACGGGATGACCGACGCGGAGCGCGGCGCGGCAGCGCGGCAGATCGATGCGACGTGGCGCGAGCTCGAGGACGAAGCGCGCGCCGAGCTCGCGCGGGAAGGGGTCGACACTGAGCGCGTGACATTCCGCTACGGCGTCTCGGCGCGCTACATCGGCCAACTCGAGAGCTTCGAGACGCGCCTCGATTTCGGCGCCATGAAGGACGCGGGCGACCTCGATCGACTGATCGAAGCCTTTGAGGCCATGTACACCAAGGTCTATCCCGAGGGCGCGCGTTTTCCCGACGCGGGCTATTCGCTGACGGCTGTCCACCTCGAAGCGATTGCCCCCAAGCCCCGGCCGGTCCTGGCGGTACACGAGCTCGCGGGCGACAAGCCCACCGACTCGGCGTACGTGGGCAGCCGCGAAGTGTATCATCGCGGCGCCTGGCTCCCCTTCCGTGTGTTCGAAATGAAGGAGCTGACAGCCGGTAACGTCGTGCCGGGACCGGCGATCATCCGCGATCCGATGACGACGGTGGTCATCCCTCCCGGCAAGCAGATGACGCTCGATGCGTTTCGGATCTTGCACTATCGGTGAATCCCGAGCGAACGGAGTCAGAGCATGAGACTGGCCACTTTTACCCACCAGGGACGAACGCGCCTGGGCCGCGTCGAGGGCGACGAAATCGTTGACCTCGCCACGGCCGCACCCGACCTGCCGGGCGAGATGTGCGCACTCCTCGCGGCCGGGCCCACGGCGTTGACGCGCCTCGCAGAGGCCCAGGGCGACCGCTTGCCTCTCGCTGAGATCCAACTCAACGCACCGGTACTGAGGCCCCCGAAGTTTTTCGCGATCGGCCTGAACTACGCCGACCACATCGCCGAAACCGGGATGAAAACACCCGAGTTCCCGCTGTTTTTCAACAAGCAATCCACGTGCGTAATCGGTACGGGCGACCCGATCCACCTGCCCAAGGTGTCCGACAAACTCGACTATGAGGGCGAGCTCGGCTTCGTCGTCGGGCGGCGCTGCCGACATGTCCCGGTCGAGAGCGCCCGCGACGTAATCGCGGGCTACTTGATCGTCAACGACGTCAGTGTGCGCGACTGGCAGTTCAAGGCACCCACCATGATCCTCGGCAAGGGCTTCGACACCCACGGGCCCATGGGACCCTGGATCACGACACCCGATGAAGTGGGGGATCCCCACAGCCTCGAACTCAAGACTTGGGTCAACGGTGACCTGCGCCAACATTCCTCGACGAAGCATCTGATCTTCAGCTGCTTCGAACAGCTCGCGACCCTTTCGACGATGTGTACGCTCGAGCCGGGGGATGTGATCTCAACCGGCACCCCGAGCGGCGTGGGGATCGGCTTCGACCCCAAGCGTTTTCTGCGACCCGGCGACCGGGTGCGGATCGAGATCGAACGCCTCGGCACGATCGAGAATCACGTCATCGAAGAACCCGACTCGACGACGCTCTTCTGAGCGCGAAAGGAGCCGTCATGCAGGAACTCGCAACCCGTACCCTTGTCGAAGGCCTGGTCTTTGGAGAGGGCCCGCGTTGGCGGGACAACAAGCTCTACGTGGCCGACATGCACGCCCAGCGGGTCGTCACGGTCGATCTCGAAGGTCGGGTCGACGAAGTGGTGCGCGTGCCCGAGCGACCCTCGGGACTGGGTTGGCTGCCGGATGGGCGGATGCTGATCGTCTCGATGGAGGACGCGCAGCTCGTGACCCTCGAAGGAAGTGGGCTCAAGAGCTACTGCGACCTGGGACCCCACTGCTCGGGAACCCCGAACGACATGGTGGTCGACGCCCAGGGTCGCGCCTACGTCGGGAACTTTGGTTTCGATCTCACTGGCGGCGAAGAACCGAAGACCGCCGAGCTCGTGCTGGTCGATAAGGGCCGGGCGCGCGTGGTCGCCGACGGGTTGCACTTCCCCAACGGCTCGGTGATCACACCGGACGGCCGGACGCTGATTGTGGCCGAAACTTTCGGTGCCGTCCTCACGGCGTTCGACATCGATCCGGCCGACGGCGGGCTCTCCGGGCGCCGCGTCTACGCCGCGGTTCCCGACAAGACCCCGGACGGAATCTGCCTCGACGCGGAAGGCGCGATCTGGATCGCGTCTTTTTTGACCGGCGAATACCTGCGGGTGCGAGAGGGCGGCGAAATCACCCACCGGATCGCGACCGGGGGCGACCCCGCCGTCGCCTGCATGCTCGGCGGCCCCGAGCGCAAGACGCTCTTCATGCTGACGTCGGACACCGACATCGAGCGACTCGCGAAGAGCGATTCGCGTTGCCGGATCGAGATCGCGGAAGTCGAGGTACCGGGGGCCGGCCTCCCCTAGGCGCCCTCGCGGGTGGAGCCCACCACCCTTCCGCTGCCACCCGCACTCTGGGCTTTGGCGGCGCCTAGATGACACCCCGCTCGCGCAGCTCACGCAGGCGTTCGTCCCCGAGGCCGAGGAGCCCGCGGTAGATCTCCTCGTTGTGAGCGCCGAGTGCGGGGCCAATCCAGCGCACGCGCCCCGGCGTCTCGGAAAGCCGCGGGAAGACGTTTTGCATCGCGATCTCTCCACCGCCGGGATAGGCCAGACGCACGATTGCCTCGCGGGCGGCGAAATGGGGGTCGTCGAGCATCTCGGGCGCCCGGTAGAGTGTCCCGAAGGGTACGGCGTGTTCGAGCAGTCGGGCGCAGAGCGCTTCGGCGGTAAGCGACTTCGTCCAGGCGGCGATGATGGCATCGAGCTCCACCTGGTGCTCTCCGCGAGCGGCATGCAATCCAAAGCGGTCCCCACGCGCGAGCTCGGGTTGGCCCATCGCGTCGGCCAGGCGGCGAAACACGCTGTCCTGATTCCCGGCGATCACGACCATCTTACCGTCGCGCGTCGGATAGACATTCGATGGTGCGACGCGCGGCAGTGTCGCGCCGGAGCGTTCGCGGATGTATCCGCCGAGCTGATAGTCAGGGATCAGCGACTCCATCACCGCCAAGACCGCCTCGTAGATCGCGCTGTCCACCACCTGCCCGCGGCCGCTATGACGGCGCGCGTGCAGCGCGATCAGCGCGCCGAGCGCCGCGTAGGTGCCGGCGAGGGTGTCGCCAATGCTGACCCCCGCGCGGCTCGGCGGGCGCTCGGGATCTCCCATCACGTAGCGCAAACCGCCCATCGCCTCGCCGATCGCCGCGAAGCCCGGACGCGACGCATAGGGCCCGGTTTGACCAAATCCCGAGACCCGTACCAGCACGAGACCGCGGTTGTGCTCGGAAAGACTTCGGTAGTCGAGTCCCCAACGTTCGAGGGTCCCGGGCCGAAAATTCTCGATCACGACGTCGGCCCGCTCGATCAGCCGCCGCGCGATGGCCTGGCCTTCGGAGAGGCGGAGATTCAGCGTGATCGACTTCTTGCCCCGCGCGCAAACCGGCCACCACAAAGAATCCCCTGCGAAGCGCGCCGGCCCAAAGCCACGCATCGGATCGCCGCTTCCGGGCGTTTCCACTTTGATGACTTCGGCGCCGAAGTCGGCGAGCAGTTGACCGCAGAAGGGACCCGCCAGCAGCACTCCCATCTCCACGACGCGAAGGTCGGCGAGCGGCCCCGCCGCTGCGGTTTCCGGCGAACTCATGATTTCTCCTCGGCGCCGAAGCCTTCGGATATAATCTCGATCTCCGGGCAGCGGGAAGTCTATGCCGACCGCGCGTTCCGTCGATCCCGGCCCGCGAAAGGAGCCCCCATGCGACGCAGCGACGAGCGGATCCTCACCACCCACGTCGGGAGTCTGCCCCGCGACCCCGCGCTCTCCGCGCTGCTGATTGCGCAAGAAGACGGCCAGACCATCGACACTGCGGAGCTCGAGCGCCTCGCTGCGGCAGGCGTGCGGAGTGTACTGGACCGCCAGATCGAAGCGGGTATCGATGTCGTCAACGACGGTGAACAGCCGCGCGTCGGCTTTCAGACCTACGTGGCGCAACGGCTCGACGGGTACGGCGGCGCCAGCGAGCGCGACGGCTTTCGCGACATGGTGGAACACCCGGACTTTCTCGAGATGCTCTTCAAGCGCATGCAGACGGCCAAGGTCATGGATGCGCCGAAGGCGATCGCCGAGGTGCGCTACACCGACCTCGGCCCGGCCGAACGCGAATGCCAACTCTTCGCCGATGCCCTGAAAAAGCACGAGGGACGCTACGTCGAAACCTTCATGACCGCCGCGTCGCCGGGAATCGTGTGTACCACGCTGCGCAACGGCTTCTACAACTCCCACGAAGCCTACGTCCGCGCCGTGGCCCGGGAGCTTCGCAAGGAGTACGAGCTGATCCACGAGCGCGGCTTCTTGTTGCAGCTCGACTGCCCGGATCTCGCGATGGAGCGACACTGCATGTTCCAACGCAACTCGACGCGGGAGTTCCAGGACGTCGTCGCCCTCCACATCGACGCGATCAACAGCGCCGTCGAGAACATCCCGGCCGACCGGATCCGCCTACACGTGTGTTGGGGCAACTACGACGGACCTCACGAGTACGACGTTCCGATGGAGGACATCCTTCCGATTATCTACGGGGCGAAGGTCGGGGCGCTCTCCCTCGAGTTTGCCAACCCCCGCCATCAGCACGAGTACGCGGTGCTCAAGAAATATCCGCTGCCCGATTCGTTGCTGCTGATTCCGGGCGTGATCGACTCGACGGTCAACTACATCGAACATCCGCAGGTGGTCGCGAACCGGATTCTCGAGGCCGTCGAGGTCGTGGGCGATCGCAGCCGCGTGATTGCGGGCACGGATTGCGGTTTCGGCACCTTCGCGGGATGGGAGCTCATCGCCAAATCGGTGGCGTGGAAGAAGTTCGAAGTGCTCAACGAAGGAGCCCGGCTGGCCAGCCAGCAGCTCTGGAATTGAGGCTGTGGCCGAATATTTCTGCGGCATCGATATCGGCGGCACCTTCACCGACTGCGTGGTCGTGGACGAGGCGGGGCGGCTCGTCACGTGCAAGGTGCCCTCCACGCCCGGCAACTTCGCGACCGGCATGTTGGCGGCGGTGGACGCGGCGGCGCACAAACTCGGCCTCGCTCCGAACGCCCTTTGCGAAGCGCTGGGGCTGCTCTCCCACGGCACGACGACGGGAACCAACGCGGTCATCCAGAAGCGGGGCGCCCGCGTCGGCCTGATCACGACCAAAGGCCACAACGACGTGATCCACATCATGCGGGGATCGCGCGGCCTCACCGGCCGCGACATCCGCCTGGTGGTCCACATCCCGGAGAGCCAGAAGCCCGACCCGCTGATACCGAAGCGCTTGATCCGAGGCGTTTCGGAGCGGGTCGACTGTTTCGGGAAGGTCGTGGTCGACCTCAACGAAGAGGAGACGCGCCGCGCCGCCCGGGAGCTCCGCGACGCCGGCTGCGAGGCCATCGCGGTCTGCACGCTGTGGTCTTTCCTGTACCCCGATCACGAGGCGCGCATTCGGGCCATCGTGGAAGAGGAAGCCCCGGGTCTCTTCGTGACGTGTTCCCACGAGCTCGCCCCCAAGTGGGGGGAGTACGAACGAACCACCGCCACCGCGCTCAACGCCTACATCGGACCCGTCACCTCCCGCTACCTGGACGCGATCGATCGCGAGCTCCAGGGCAAGGGCTACCGCGCGCGGCTTCAGATCACCCAGTGTGCGGGGGGCACGATCTCGGTCGCGAAGGCGATGCAGGCGCCGCTCCTCACCCTCGATTCCGGTCCCGTCTCGGGCGTGATGGGCTCGAAGTATCTCGGCGACGTGATCGGCCATCCCAACATCATCACCGCCGACATGGGGGGAACCTCGTTTGACGTCGGCATTATCTACGAGGGCAAACCCGCTTCGTCGTACCGGAGCATCGTGAACCAGTACGAGTACTTCCTGCCCAAGGTCGACATCCAGACCATCGGGAGCGGGGGCGGAAGCGTCGTCTGGATCGATGAAGTGACGTCGAGCTTGCGGGTGGGTCCGCAGAGCGCAGGAGCGGTTCCCGGTCCCGCATGCTACGGCCTCGGTGGCTTGCATCCGACGGTCACCGACGCCAACGCCGTCCTCGGATACCTGCCACCGAGTGGTTTGCTGAG
>CAZTOE010000022.1:0-17619 GCA_964615045.1 uncultured Spirochaetales bacterium | reverse complement strand
GGGTCCGCAGAGCGCGGGCGCCGATCCCGGGCCGGTGTGCTACGGGCGCGGCGGGAGCCAGCCGACCGTGACCGACGCGGATCTCGTGCTCGGCTATCTCGATCCGGACAACTTCGCGGGCGGCTCGATGCGACTCGACCTGGCGGCGGCGCAGAAAGCGATCCGGGAGGTCGCCGACCGCCTGAAGATCGGCCTCTACGAATGCGCCAGCGGGATCGCAAAGATCGTGGAGTTCCAGATGGCGGACCTGATCCGGAAGGCCACCATCCAGAAGGGTTTCGATCCCCGCGACTTTGTGCTCTTCGCGTTCGGCGGCGCCGGCCCCGTCCACGCCGCGGTGTTCGCCCGCGAACTGGGGATCCAGAAGGTGATCATCCCGCAGCGCGAGACCGCTTCCGTTTGGTGCGCTTTCGGCGCCGCCGCCTCGGACATCCTCCACGTCGACGAGAAGGTCGAGATCACCGCTTCGCCCTTCGACCCGCGCCGCGTCGCGGCAACGCTCCGCGGGCTCCGCGAGCGCGGTGCGGCGCAGCTCGAGCGCGACGGCGTCGGACCGGAACGCCAGCGCTTTCAATTTTCCCTGGACATGCGGCACAGGGGTCAGATCAACGAGGTGGAGGTGGAGATCGCCGCGAACGTGCTCGAGGGTCGCGATCTCAGCCACCTCCACGACGCCTTCGTGGAGCGCTACGAGCTGCTCTACGGGCAGGGTGCGTCGCTGCCCGGCGCGTCGCTGGAGATCGTGACCTTCCGCTGCCGCGCCACCGCACCGATGCCCAAGCCCACCTTGAGCGAACAGCCGCTCGAGGGAGCGGCATCACCCGCCGGTGCCCGGCGACCCGAACGGCCGATCCACTGGCCGGAGCTGGCGCGCGCAGTGCCCACACGAATCCTCGACGGGGCGGCACTACGGCCGGGCAATCGGATCGAAGGGCCCGCAGTGGTCGAGACCGAAGCCACCTCGGTTGTCGTGCACCCTGGGCAACGGCTCACGGTGGACGCTTTCGGAGATTTTGAGCTCGAAGTCTAGGAGATCGGCGATGACCCGCGTCAGTGAAATGCCCCTGGAGCTCTTCGATGGCGTGCGGCGGGGCTACGTGCCGCCTGCCGAGCTGCGCATCGCGCCCCAATTGCGCCTGCATCGAGACGCGGAAGCCGATTTGGACCCGGTGACCTACGAAGTCGTGCGCCACAATCTTTGGAACATCAACGAAGAACACGGCAGCACGATCCAGCGCATCTCCGGCTCTCCGGTCGCCATGTACGCCCTCGACCTCAACCCTTCGATCCTCACCGAGGACGGTGAGTTCGTCTACTTCGGCCCCTACATGCAGTACATGTCCGGCGTCACCGACACCCAAGTCAAATGGATCCTCGAGAACCGCAGCGAGAATCCGGGCATCCGCGACGGCGACATGTATCTCGCCAATGACCCCTGGGTCGGGGCCGCCCACCAGATGGACGTGATGCTGATCTGCCCGGTGTTTCACGAGGGCGAGCTGTTCTGCTGGGTCACCAATTGTCTCCACCAGTACGACATCGGGGGCATCACCCCGGGCAGCTTCTGCCCCTCCGCAGAGAGCGCCTTTGAAGAGGGCATCCTGATCCCCCCGGTGCGCATCGTCGAGGAGAACCGAGTCCGCAAGGACATCGAAGACCTCTACCTGCGCTCCTCGCGAAAGCCCGAGATGGTCGCCCTCGACTGTCGAGCACAGCTGGCCGGGAACCTCACCGCCAAGCAGCGCGTCCACGCGCTGATCGGCCGCTACGGGGCGCGCACTGTGAAGGCGGTCATGAAACGAATCCTCGACAATGCCGAGCGCGCGTTCCTGGCCAAACTCAAGACCCTGCCCGACGGGGTGTGGCGCGATCGGACTTACGTCGAGGCGTGCCGACCCGGCGATCGCCGCACCCACCGGGTATGCCTCGAGCTCGAGAAGCGCGGCGAGACCTTGATCTTCCGCAACGATGGGACCGCTCCCCAGGACGGCGCCATGAACGCCACCTACTCCGGGTGGCGAGGTTCCCTGATCGTGGCGATCAACGAGCTCCTATGCTGGGACCAGTACTTCGCCGTCGGTGGCGCGTTGCGGCACATCGAGTTCGACCCGACACCGGGCACTTTCAATTGCGCCGACTTCCCAGCGTCGGTCTCCACAGCGCCGACCCAGGCCATGGAGATCTCACTCTACCCGGCCTACAACGTGATCTCGAAGCTGCTCTATCCCAACCCCGAACTGCGCTCGGACATCATGTGTATCGGCGGAACCAGCCAGTGGCCGGCCACGATCTTCCGTGGCGTGGACCAGTGGGGACAGCCGTACGGCTACATCTTGATCGATCCGATCGGCGGAGCGATCGGGGCGTTCGCCCACGGGGATGGCATCAATACCGGCGGGCAGTCACGCACGCCGATCTGCCAGCTGCCCAATATCGAACACACCGAGCAGACGTTTCCGGTGCTGTTCCTCTATCGCAAGGAGCTGCCCGACTCGGGAGGTGCGGGAAAGTACCGCGGGGGGCTCTCCGCAGAGAGCTGCTTCATTCCCCACAACACCGAGCGGATTACCCACGACACGCTCTCCTCGGGCAATGCGACCCCGACTTCGACGGGGATGATGGGCGGCTACCCCTCGACCACCAACGCCTATACCTTCGTCACCGGGAGCGACATCCAGACCCGATTCTCGGCTCGGCACATGCCCGAAGACGCCGCGGAAGTCGTGGGAAACCGGGTGGAATTGGCGCTGCGGCAGGAAAACTTCACGCAAACCGCCGACGATGTGTATGCGGTGCGCTGGACCGGGGGCGGCGGCTTTGGCGACCCGATGGACCGGGACCCGGCGCTGATCCAAAGGGACCTGGAGAACGATTGCGTGACGCCCGAGGCAGCACAGGAGATCTACGGAGCGGTGCTCGACGCCGTCGGCGGAGTCGACCCGGTCGCAACGGAGAAGAATCGCGAGCGCATCCGGCAGCAACGAGTCGCGGCGGCGGGCGGGGACGCCGCCCGCCGTGCCGGCGAGACGCTCCTCGAGGCGAACCCCGTGCTCGCCGCGAAACGTGACGCCGACGGCACCTTCTGGGGCTGTGCGAGCTGCGGTGCCGAGCTCGGCCCGCTCCGCGACAACTACAAGAGCCGGTGCCTCGAGGAGCGCCGCCCGGTCGCGACCTCGAATCCCTTGGTCGGCGATCCCCATCGCTTCATCGACGACGCCGTGGAGTTTCGCCAGTTCTACTGCCCGGGGTGTGGCCGGCTGATCGAGAACGAGATCGCGGTCGCCAGCGACGAGCTCCTGGCAGACATCCATCTCGAAGTCGATTGACGGCGAAGTCAATTGACGGCCGGCTCGATCATCGGCGCCGATCGGGCGCGCGCATCGGACCGCGCAGAGTCTCGCTAGCGCCGCCGGATCGAGAGCGGCGGCTCAAGAGCCACGTTCACGGCAGCCCTCGCGCTCGGCGTCGAGCAGATCGAACACGGCATCGGCGGACAAGCTGCGGATGATGACGTGGCCCTCGTCCGGAAACACCGTGAGCGTGACGGGGCTCTCGAGTTCGCGCAGCCGCGCCTCGGTGGCCTGCATCCGGGTCACCCAGCGCGCGTCCCCTTCTCCGACATACATGTGGACGGGGATGCCCTTCAGGCGGGACAGGCGTTCGAAATCGCGATCGTTGCCCGGAAGGCCGGGAAACACGACGACCGAGCAAAACCGCTCGGGGTCGTTCTCGGCGATCCGAAACGCGCTGATCCCGCCGTTGCTGATACCGGCCACGTGAAAGCGTCCTCCCTCCACCGGAAGTTGCGCGGCGACCGTGTCGAGCAGGCCCGGGATGAGCACCTCGGCGCCTTGGAAGAATAAGCGGCCTTGGGGAGCCACTGGGCTCACCACGATCCATCCGCGCTGCTCCCCGTGGTCCCAGTAGCGCTCGTGGGAGACCTCGACCATGGCTTCGTTCTGGGGGCCGGGAGGGAGGGCCAAGACCGCGGGATAACGCTTGGCGGAATCGAAGTCCGCCGGCATCGTCACCGTGTAGCGAAGCTCCACCTCCTGGCGGCCGGGTGCCGCTTCGCCCTCGCCCTCCCCGGCCGCGGGGCGGGCCGCGGCGGCGAGCTGCGCGACACACAGCGCGATCGCGATTCGCGCGACCCGCTCAGTCGGCCCATTTCTTCTCAAAGGCCCACACCTCCTCAAAACCCATCAGGCTGTGCATCTCGCCGAGTTCCATCAGCTCGATCCCGAGGCCTTGACTGCTGCCGTATTCGGCCACATAGCGATAGGCTTTTTGGAGCGCGGCCGCCGCGGCACAGAAGCCGGTCGCCGGATAGATCGCGATGGCGAAGCCGTGGTCTTCGAGGAAAGACCGCGAGAGAATCGGCGATCGGCCCGCCTCGACCATGTTGGCGAGCAGCGGGGCGTCCAGCTCCTGCGCGACGCGGGCAAACTCTTCCTCGGTCTCGGGCGATTCTACAAACAGCACGTCGGCGCCGGCGTCGCGATAGATCTGCGCCCGGCGAATCGCCTCGTCGAGACCCAGCGATGTTCGCGCGTCGGTGCGCGCCACGACCAGAAAGTTCGCGTCGCGGCGGGCGTCGACCGCGACCCGGATCTTGTTGGCCATCTCGGCCGCGGGGATCACGCGGCGGCCGGGAGTATGACCGCATTTCTTGGGAAACTCCTGATCCTCGAGTTGGATCGCCGCGACTCCCGCTCCCTCATAGCCCCGCACGGTGTGCGCGACGTTGAGCAGTCCGCCGTAGCCGGTGTCGGCGTCGGCGATCAACGGGCGCTGGGTCGCGCCCGCGATGGCGCGGGCGCGACCCACCATATCCGTGTAGCTCGCGAGTCCGGCATCGGGCAGGCCGAGGTGCGAAGCCACCGTCCCGTACCCGGTCATGTAGAGCGCCGGAGGCGCGGTCTGATCGGCGAGCTTCGCCGAGATCAGATCGTAGACGCCCGGTGCTATGACCAGCTGCCGGCTCCGAACGCGCTGGGCGAGGTCCGCCCGTCGCGCCGCGTCATCCATGCCGTTCTCCATCTGCGTTTTCGCCCCGTCCATTCCGCTCGGCACCATCATACACCGAGGTCCGGATCGAGGTGGTATTCTCCCTCCGATCCCGGCCACGCCGACGGCGCCTGCGAGGTTCCATGGCAGATACGATTCCGGTTCGAGTGCGTCCCCTCGATGCCGAGGCATTCGAGCCCTTCGGGCGCGTCATCGAGGGCGAGCTGTTGGCCTATCCCGAGTGCGAGGAAGGCCGGGTCGCAATCGAACGCCTTCGACTGCGCTATCGGCCCGAAGCCAGCCGCATCGAGCAGCTGGCCATCCATTTCTCCTACAACCAGACTTTCGTCCCGATGACCGCCTCGATGATCCTGGTCGTCGCGCCCCCACCCACCAACCGCGCCGCGGGCGAGGCGGAGGGCCCCGACGCCTACGAGCTGGACTACACCCGACTCGCGGCCTTCTCGATCGAACCGGGTCAAGCCGTGATGATCGACAAGGGCGCCTGGCACAACATCACGACCCTGGCCCCCGAGTGCCACTTCATCAATGTCACGCGCAAGGACGCCGGCGAGGGGCGGAGTCCGGCAGAGGAGCTCGAGGGCAAGATCGCCACTGCGCACGCGCTGCGCTCCTATGTCGAGTTCGTCGACCTCCGCGAACGCGACGGGCGCGTCGTTCAACTCGAGATCTGAGTGACCGTGACCGATTTTCCGGCCGAGCCGCTGATCTCCGCCGATTCACACATGTGCGAACCCCCGCAGCTCTGGACCGAGCGCATCGATCGCACCTACCGCGACCGGGCTCCGCGCATCGTCGTCGATCCGGCGGGCGAGAGGGGTTCCTTCTTCGTGTGCGAGAAGCTCCCGCCCTTTCGCGTGTCGGGCGCGTTCGCCGCCGGCAAGACCTATGACAAGCAATTCATGGAAGCCGGGCTGGAGGAGGCGACCCCGGGCGGGTGGGATCCCGCCGCCCGCCTCGCCGATCTCGATGCCGATGGCATCGCCGCCGAGGTCCTCTACGCGACGTGCGGCTTCGTGCTGTTCTGGATCGAGGACGCTGGCTTTCAAGAGGCTTGCTTCCGCGTCTACAATGACTGGCTGGCGGACTTCTGCCGCTGCGCCCCTGAGCGCTTCGCTGGACTCGGATTGATCTCCCTCTACGACGTCGCGGGCGCGTGCCGCGAGCTGGAACGCTGCCGCGAGCTCGGTCTCCGCGGTGCCATGATCTGGGCTTCGCCCCCCGACGGCGCGCCCTACGCTTCGAAAGCGTACGAGCCCTTCTGGGCGGCGGCCCAGGATCTGTCGATGCCGCTCTCGCTGCACACCCTCACCGGCATGAGCAAGGCGAGCCAGCAGGACGAAGCCGCCGGGGCGGCCGAACTGTATGTGCGAATGGTGAGCCGTCCCCAGGAGATCCAGCATTCGCTGCTCACGTTGATCTTCACGGGCGTCCTGGAGCGTCATCCGCGCCTCCGGCTCGTCTCGGCAGAGGGCGACACGGCCTGGATTCCGCACATCCTCGAGCGCGCCGACAAATATTTCCGCCGCTTCAAGGAAGGCTACGGCGTGGCGCTCTCACTGCGGCCGAGCGAGTACTTCCGGCGTCAGATCTACGCGACCTTCATCGACGACCCGCTGGGTCTGGCGACCTACTCGCTGGCCGATCTGGCGGGAAACCTCCTGTGGTCAACGGATTACCCGCATCACGCCTCGACCTTCCCCCGATCCCGGGAGTTTGTACGCGAGCATTTTCGCGGCGTGCGGGCAGAGGACCGACGCCGCATCGTGTATGGCAACGCCGCAGAACTCTACTGCCTCGCGCCGTGAATGGAGGAGCCACAATGGGAGAAGCCCACCCGGACGACTGGCGCGAGTGGCGGCGTCAGCACGTTCCCGTCTACAGCGATCAACCCCTCAAACTCGGCGTCTTTGGGACCAACGTGAGCTTTGGCTGCACCATCTCCCACGCCGAAACCACTTTCGTGCCCACCTACGAGCACAACGTGTCGATCGCCAAGAAGGCCGATGCGCTCGGGTTGGAGATGCTGGTTCCGGTGGGTCGCTTTCGGGGCTTCGGCGGCAGCACCGACTTCAACGGCGACAACATGGAGGTCTACACCTGGGCCGCCGCGCTCGCCACCCAGACCGAGCGCATCATGCTCTTTGCGACCTCCCACGTACCCACCGTGCACCCGATCCTCGCGGCCAAGCAGGGAGCGACGATCGACCAGATTTCCGGCGGTCGCTTCGGGCTCAACATCGTGAGCGGCTGGTTCACTCCGGAGATGGAGATGTTCGGGGCGCGACAGCTCCCCCACGAGGAGCGCTACGCGCGAACCGCGGAATGGCTCGAAGTCATGAAGCTGATCTGGACGGAGCAGGACTTCGACTACGAAGGCAAGTACTACAAGATCAAGGGGGGCTACGCGCTGCCCAAACCGGTTCAGAAGCCGCACCCCGTGGTGATGAACGCCGGAGCTTCACTGGCGGGTCGCGATTTTTCGGCGCGCGCCGCAGATCTGAACTTCATCATCTTCCAAGACGCCGAGTCCGCCGCCGAAACGGTGCGGGACGTCAAGCGACGGGCCCGGGACTACGGTCGCGAATGCGGGGTCATGTCCTACGGACAGGTCGTGTGCCGTGACAGCGAAGCGGAAGCGTGGCGCGACTACAACTACATCCTGGAGAAAGGCGACTACGAAGCAGCGACCAACATCCTGCGGATCTTCGGCGTCGAGAGCGAGACGGCACCGGAAGGCTTCCGGGATCAACAGAAGCGCCTGATCAACGGCTGGTTCGGCTATCCGCTCGTGGGCACGGCGGAGCAGATCGTGGACCGCATCATCGCGATGTCCAAGGCGGGTATCGAGGGCGTGCTCTTGACATGGCTCGACTACAACCAGGAAATCGAGCAGTTCGGTGCAGAGATCCTGCCGCTGCTCCGGCAGGCGGGGCTGCGAAAGTAGCGATGGAACCACAGGACGCGACGCGCATCGTGAACGAGACCTTCAGTGCGAGAAGCGCTGAGGCGGTTCGCGGTCGGGCAATACGCTCCTAGACGGCGCTGTAGCCGCCGTCGACCGGAATCACGGCGCCCGTCATGAACGACGCCTCATCGCTGGCGAGGAAGAGTGCCAGATGCACGACTTCTTCGGGTCGGCCGAAACGTTTCATCGGGTGCATCGCCGCGATGGCGTCCCACGCGGCCTGCTTGTCGTCCACCTTCTCCAGATACTTGTGGGGCATCGGCGTGTCGATCGCACCCGGACAAATCGCGTTGACGCGAATCCCGTAGGACGCCAGATCGCCCGCCATCGAGCGCGCCAGCTGCGCGACCGCGCCCTTCGACGCCCCGTAGGCCGCCATATCGGGGAACCCGACCAGGCCGCCGACCGACGAGTTGTGGATGATCGACCCGCCGCCGCTCCCGGCCATTTCACGAGCCACCAATTGGCTGAGGCGAAACGAGGCCCGCACGTTCACAGCGATCACCTGATCGAATTCCTCCATCGAGGTCTCGAGGAAGGGACTCCCGACCATGCTCCCGTGGTTGTTGTAGAGGACGTCGATGCGGCCGAAGCGCTCGAGGGCGGCGGCCACGATGCGCTGCAGGTCCTCTTCCCGGGTGACGTCCGCCTGGAGGTACGTCACCGAGTCGGGGTACGCCGCCTCTGTGGGCGCGAGGGCTCCCTTCTCGACGAGGTCCGAAGCGACGACCTTGGCGCCTTCGCGCGCGAAGAGCGCGACCGCCACCTGACCTTGACCGCCAGCAGCGCCGGTGATGATTGCGACCTTGTCCTGCAAGCGACCCATGCCCACGTCCTCCTCGGTGCCGGATTCCGCGCCCAGTACTTGGACACGCTGCGGGTTTCGTCTAAGAGTAATCCATGACCGCAGAAAAGGGCGCGCGAAAGCCGTGAAGATCTCCATCTTCGGAATCGGCCGCGTGGGTTCGACGATCGCCTATACGCTGGTGACCAGTGGCTACGCGAGCGAACTCGTCCTGGTGAGCCGCACCCTCCGCGTCGCGCAGGGCGAAGCCCTCGATCTGCGCCATGCAAGTGCACTGGTCGACGTTCCGGTCGAGATCCGCGCCGGCGACGCGGCGGATACCGGGAACTCGGATCTGATCATCGTTACCGCATCGGTGCCGCTCCCCTCGGCCGACGCCGCGCGAACGACCATGGCGCGCGGAAACTGCGAGCTATTCGAGCGTGAACTCAGCCCCCTCACCGCAGCGAGCCCGAAAGCGGTCCTGCTGGTGGTCACGAATCCGGTCGACGTGATGACCGCGATCGCTTGGAAACAATCCGGCTACCCCGCCTCACGCGTTCTCGGAACCGGAACGCTGATCGACAGCGCGCGCTTCCGCTCGCTCCTGAGTCGTGAAGTGGGCATCCACCCCGACGACATCCGGGCCTACATCCTGGGCGAACACGGCGAGCACCAGGTGCCAGCCCTCAGTCTGGCGCAGAGCGGGGGCGAGTGGATCGGCAGTTCCCGAGCCGCCCGGGAGCTCTTCCGCGAGACGGTTGGGCTGGGCTATGAGGTCATCCAGCGCAAGGGTCACTCGAACTACGCCATCGCACTGGCGTGCCGTTTGATCGTCGAAACGATTGCCCATGACAGCATGCGCACCATGCCCGTCTCGACCCTGATCGACGGCTACCTCGGGGTCGAGGGCGTCTTCCTCTCGGTGCCGTCGGTCGTGGGCCGCTCGGGGATCGTCCGAACGCTGCGCCCCGAACTCGCTCCCGAGGAGGCTCGCGCCTTTCGCGCCGCCGCCGACGCGGTGCGCGGCATCTTGCAGGAGCTCGGCTACACCTAGGCGGAGCGATGCACGCGGATTGCCGGGCTGTGCGGTCGCCGAGAAGGCGAACCCAGCGCGAAGCTAGGTGTCTTCGAACTCGGGCGCGCGCTTCTCGAGAAAGGCCCGGATGCCTTCGCGGAAGTCGCGAGTCTGAACGGTGAGGATTTGATTGCGGTCTTCCATCGCGATCACTTGTTCGAGGCTACCGGCATCGATGCTGTGCTTGAGGCACTCCTTGGTCAGACGCAGGGCGAGCGGTGAGTTGCGCAGCATCGCCTCGGCCATCTCCCGGGTGGCCTTCTCGAGCTCGGCATCGGGGACCAGTCGCGATACGAGCCCGGTCTGCAGCGCGCGGGGCCCCTCGACGAAGTCGCCCGTGAGAAGCAGTTCGGATGCGACCGAGGCCCCTACGAGGCGCGGCAGGAAATAGCTGACTCCGATGTCGCACGCCGAGAGACCCAGGCGAATGAAGGCCGCGTTCATGCGCAGCGACTCCGCACCGATCCGGACGTCTGCAGCTAGCGCCAGCGCAAAGCCGCCCCCCGCGGCCGCGCCCTGCACGGCGGCGACGATCGGCTGCGGCGCCCGGCGCATCCGCATCACGATCTCGGCAATGCGGCGCTGCGAGCGCAACCCCTCAGCGACGCTACTGCCCACGGGACTCGGGCGAGGCGCGGAAGAAGAAGCAGCAGAAGCGGAAGATGGAGCGGCTTCGGGCGCGGCCGCCTCCTTCAGATCGAGACCGGCGCAGAAAGCGCGTCCGGCGCCCCGCATCGCCACAACCCGCGTTTCGCGATCCTGGCTGAGCCCCTCGAAGAAGTCGTTGAGCTCATCCACCATGGCCCGGTTCAAGGCGTTCAGGGCAGCGGGCCGATTCAGCGTCAGCCAGGTGAGGTGGCCTTCGCGTTCGATGGACAGGGTTTCATACATGGCGGATCTCCTCGCGCGGGATGGTGCCACAGCGGATCACTGAGCCTCGACCTCGAGGCGATACCGACCGCGACCGAGAAGCTCTTTGCCAGCCTGATCGCGGAGCTCGAGATCGATTCGGTAGCGCCCCGGGCCCAGCCACTCCTTCGGGATGTGAAGGACAAGGGCGCGCTGCCGCGGCTCTACGGCCCGCGTCTCGTCGAACGCCCGGGGGGTGTCGGGCTGACTCTGTTTGGCGTCGGCGCGCGTCGGCGGTGATTCCTCGACCACGCGGGCCTGCGCCCAACCGCCGGGATGATCGCGGGGCAAGGGCACTTCGAGAAGCGCGCCCTCGCGCAGCTCACTGGCCGGCGCACGCGACGTCCCGCCGCGTTGCAGGCGCAATGTGGGGATGTAGATGTCGCGCTCGTGGAGTTCGGCCATGGCGCCCTGAAGCTCTCGCGTGCGCGTCCCCTGAAAACGCGGTTGGGCGGGGCTCGCCTCGGGAGCGAGAGCTTCGCCCCGGCCGGCCATGGGCTCGCTCAGGCCTTCGGCCTCCGCACCGACCCACTCCTCCGACGGCCCGGCGCGATCTTCGAGCGCGGCGGGGCTGCGTTTCGCGAGCTCGCGACGCGGGGCTTCGGCGCGTCCCTGCGGCTCGAGCGCCGGGGGCGACCCAGGCACGAGGGGCGACGCGGGCTCCGACGCCAGCTTCGAGGCATCGGGTACCGGGGCGCGTGTGGGCCGCTGGTCACGAACGACGCGGTAGAGCAGCGGGAACAAGAGCACTCCCACCAGCGCATACGCAAAAGCCGGGTGCCAGGCGATCTCCAGAAGCCGCGACCAAATCCGGCGCTTTCCCCCGCTCCCCGACGCGGCGGGGGGCGGCGCGGTCGCGGCAAGGCGGTCGGGCGTGAACTGGCGCAGCGCCCGGAGCTCTTCGCGACAGCTCGCGCAACTGCCGAGATGTACTTCCAGTTCGCGGCGCGAGACAGGGGCGAGCTCGGCGGGCGCGCGTTCGAAGCGCTCGAGGAGCTCGGCACCAGGGTGAGGCGGGGCTGGGAAGCTCGTGGCCGGGGCGTGAGAGGCCAACTGGCCCCGCAATTCGGCCCAGGCGCGCACCTCCGCTGAGCAGTCGGCGCAGCGCGGGTAGTGGTCGCAAAACCCCGCGAAGTCGGCGCGACGGGGCGCGTCGAGAAATTCGAGCAGATCGATCTCGTGGGCGCGGCGGCAGCTCACCGGGCCTCCTTCTGCCAGTTGGTGGGGTAGGTCGGGCGTCTCTGCTGAGCTTGAGGTCGGTGGGCGGACCGCGATCGGATCAACATCACGTGCGGCCCCCGGTTCCGGCCAGCGCCTCGCGCAGGAGCGCGAGACCCTCCCGCAGCCGGCGTTTGAGTGTCCCGAGGGGCACACCAGTCGCTCGACTGGCCTCCTCGTAGGTTTCGCCCGCGAGGTACACGCGCTCGATCAGGAGGCGTTCCCGCTCCGCCAACCCCGCCAACGCGCGACGAAGATCCTGGCGGTCCTCGCGCGCCAGCTCGACCGACCCGGGCACCAGCGCCGCCGTGCTGATCTCCTCCTCCCAGGGGAGGGTCTCGCGCTCGGCACAGCGAAGCCGACGCTTCAAGCGATCGATGAATTTGTTGCGGGCGATGATGCGGGCATAGCCCACGAGCGCTTGGGGATCGCGCAGCCGGCCGGCGCGAAGATTCTCGGCGACCGAGCTCAGCACGTCTTGACGGAGATCGTCCCACTCGTCCTCGAAATCGTAGGCGCGAAACGAAACCAAGAAACCCGTCACGAGCCGGTTCCATTTGGCGAACGCGATGCGGTCACCCTCGAGCAGTGCTCGAAAGACGGCGAGCCACTCCTCGCTCTCGAGCTCGGGTTGCGAAGGCACGTCGCTCACGCCGGTACGCTAGCGCGGGTCCTCAACGCCCTGCGTCGAAAGCTGCCGGAGGCGTTCAAGAGCGACCGCAGCGAAAGCCGCCTGGACATTGTAAGCGGGAATGAAACCCGCCATCGGAAGTCGCAGCACGGCATCGCAGTGCTCCAGAAGCGCGGGGCGGATCCCGTCGCGCTCGGCGCCGACGATTAGCAGTGGCGCGCCGCTGAGATCCACGTCCCAAGGCGCACAAGTTCCCTCGTCCTCGAGCGCGAAGATCGGGCGGCGGCACTCGCCGGCCCGAGCGATGACCTCTTCGGCGCGCTCCCAAAGCACCGGGAAGAAACGCTCCGCGTGCATCGAGAAGCGCAGCGCGCGGCGCCGTTGCTCGGGCGCAAAGGCGGCCTCGATCACGATTCCGGCAGCGCCGGAGACTTCCGCGGTGCGGATTGCATAGCCGGCGTTGCCGGCGTAGGCAGAGCCCGCCAAAAGCCAGACCGCACCGGGCCGCGCGAGAAGCTCTCCGAGTGCGGGCTTTGGATCCGGTCCCCACAAGCCGAGTAGCTGTGGGGGCGGAGCGACTGCTGCCGCCATGCGCCAAAGGTCCGCCGCCGACGTCTCGCGCACCGGAACCCCGCGCTCCCGAGCGCGGCCACAAAGCGCCGCAACGCGGCCGTCACGCAACCCGCGCTGCACCAGGATCAGCTGCAGTCCCGCGCGAGCGGCTCCACCGGCGACGGGCCGCTCGAGCGCCGCTTCGATCGCGTCGATTCCAACGAGTTGATGTCGCATCGGGGCTCCCGATTCCACCACGCTTCAAAGAGACCCGCCAGCTCGAGCGAGGTGAGCTCCGCCTCGCGCTCGTCGGTCAGCTGTTGTACCACGCGACTAAACTCGATCTGCAGCTCCCGCGGGAGCGAGATGCCGTGGTCCCGCTCGAGAAGGTATGCGACCCCCCCCTTCCCGGACTGACTGTTGATGCGGATCACCGCCTCGTAGCTTCTGCCCACATCGCCGGGATCCATCGGGAGGTAGGGCACCTCCCAGTACGGGTCGCCGCTCCGGCGTCGCGCTTCGAGGCCCTTTTTGATCGCATCCTGGTGCGAACCGGAGAACGCCGTGAAGACGAGTTTTCCGGCGTAGGGATGACGCGAATGGACCGGCAAGCGGTTGCAAAACTCGGCGAGCTCGACGAGCGCGTCGATGTGCGAGAGGTCCAGCCGGGGGTCGATCCCTTGCGTGAAGAGATTCATCGCCAGGGTGACCAGGTCGACATTTCCGGTCCGCTCGCCGTTGCCGAAGAGCGTCCCCTCGACACGCTCGGCACCCGCCATTTGGGCGAGCTCCGCCGCCGCTACCGCACAGCCGCGATCGTTGTGCGGGTGAACCGAGAGGACGAAGCGATCGCGACCTCGGATCGAGCGCCCAAAAACTTCGATTTGATCGGCGTAGACGTTGGGCGTCGCCATCTCCACCGTGGCGGGGAGATTCAGGATCGCGGGGCTGCCGGCGTCGGGCTCCCAAACATCGAGCACGGCCTCGCAGATCTCGACCGCGAAGTCGAGCTCGGTTCCGGTGAAACTCTCGGGTGAATACTGATAGACCACGTCGGTCTCCGGGTGCGCCTCGCGGAGCTCCCGGACCGCCCGCGCGCCGCGCACGGCGAGCGCCACGATGCCTGCGCGGTCCTCGCCGAACACCACCCGACGCTGAAGGGTCGAGGTGGAGTTGTAGAGGTGCACAATGGCGCGGCGCGCGCCGCGGAGCGCGTCAAAGCTACGTGCGATCAACTCCGTACGCGCCGGCGTCAGCACCTGAATCGTCACGTCCTCCGGGATTCGATCCTCCTCGATGATGCGCCGCACGAACGCGAAATCGGTGTTTGAGGCGCTCGGAAAGCCGACCTCGATTTCGCGAAAGCCGATCGCGCAGAGCGTCTCAAACATGCGGAGCTTGCGCTCGAAGCCCATCGGCTCGACCAGGGCCTGGTTGCCATCGCGCAGGTCGACGCTGCACCAGATCGGGGGATGACGGAGCGTCCGATCGGGCCAGCGGCGTTCGGGATTCGAGATCGTCGGAAAGGGTCGGTACTTGGTTGCTGCGTCGCGCATGGCTCTATTCCTCGGATGCCGGTCCGGTGGGAGCCATGGAGTAATCGGTGTCAGAGAGCCGCGGAGGGCCAAAAGCACAAACCCCTCTCCCGCCGGAGCGGCGGGAGAGGGGTTTGTGTAAAACGCTGGCGTTCGGCCGAGCTAGCCCTCTCCCGCCTCACTAAGAAGCAGGTCGAGAGTCAGTAGGCCCGTCACGTGCCAACGCCGCATGGCGCAAGTTTTACTCGAGTACAACGACGCCGTCAAGCGCGGGGCAGAAACCGGGCGAAGAGCCAGCGGCCGTCGGGCTCCTGCTCGACGTGCAGAGAGACGGGGGAGCCCAGCGACGCCGCCAGGCGTGCCGCTGAGAGAAACGCCGGACCGCGCAAGGACGTGCTGAGCTCTGCCCCTGCGAAGAACGAGAGCGACAGCTCATCCACCCGCCACCCGGGTTCGTAGAGCGCTCGGCTCGTCGAAGCCCCCGCTTCGACGGCGACGGTGGCGAAACCCCGTTCGCGCAACGTTTCGATGCCGCGCCGTAACGTGAGGTTCGCAACACCGCAGGCTGTCACTCCGCGCGGAAGTCCCCGGGCCCGCAACGCGGCCGCCGCCTCGGGCGGGGTCAGAATCCACACCGGTGATGGTCCGGCGAAAAGCGAGTGACGAAAATTGAGGTCACGTCCCGAGGTCAGCACGACGCTCGTCGGGCGGTGCCGCTTCCCCAGAATCGCGCGCCGCCATTCCGCAAGAGCCGCTTCGATCGCGAGGTCTTCGTGGTAGCGGTGCTGAAGATCCGGCTCCTCGCGCAGGATCCGGCCGGTGGTGAGCACGGCGTCAGCGCGCGCCCGGGCGAGCCCGAGGACAAAGCGATCCGTGGCGCTGCGGGGGGCGCCGGCCTCGATCCGCAGCGTGGGCAGACGACCCTCGGGATCCCGCCACACCGCGGCGACGTGGAGCACGCCGCCGGCCGTCTCGAGCGCGTCTCCGTAGATCTCGAGGATCCGCCGTCGGCACTCGCTCGCACCCCTCATCCCTCGCCCGGGCGACAGGGATTCCCCCCGCTCTCGGGAGTGTCGATGGTGATCTCAAAGCGCGAGACGTCACCGTCCTCGGGAACCACCATTGCAGCGTGAGCTCCACTCTCGAAGCAAAAATCGAAATACCAGACGTCTCCGCGGAGCTCCCGGGCGATCCGGCGGAATGCTCCACCCACCCGCTCGCGGTGGCTCTCGAAGACCTGGCGCTGCGTGTCACTCAACACCTCCGGGAGAGACCCTTCGCGCTGATAATCCTTGATCAACTTGCGAGCGAGGTACTCGGAACGGTTGCCGCGCGCTTCGCGCTCTCCCAGATAGACCCCCAGGTAGGTCGCGGCGCTCAACACGAAAAAGCCCAGCGCCAGCAGTATCGCGATGCGTCGCATCGTCATCGGTCGCGTCTGCTCCGTTCCACCCGCACCGGGATCCTATCGCGTCAGTAGCTCGGCCAGCGCGAAGACGTGATCGTCCTGGGCGCGATGCTCGCGAAGAAAGCGCGCCAATTCGAGCACGTACTCGAGGTTCGTACCACTCGGGCCGTACGCGATCCGCACCTGGGCGGCGATCTCATCCAGGCCGGCGGGGCCCAAGTAATTGTGATTCGATGGGGTCGCGATGTAGAGCCAGGCGGTCGACGCTTCCCGTTCGCGTTCCCCGCATTGCTCGAAATGGAGCGCCGCCTCGATCCGCTCGTAGCCGCCGCGCTCGCGGTGGTCGAGGTGATCGAGCACGTCGCTCCGGTCCTGCGGCGTCAGGCGATACGCCATGCCAAAACAGGTGGCGCCGGGGTCGCGCACCAGGGTGACCACTCGGCCGGGTGCCCCAGGGCGACCCCGGTGGTCCGTCGATCCCTGCCAGAAGCGTCGACTGTAGCCCTGGATCCACGCCGGGCACCGCTCGGCGTAGGGGAATCCGGCGCGCCACACCAGCGAACCGTAGCCGAAGATCCAGTGATCGTTGCCCGCTTCAGACAAGCAGAGGCTTACTCAAGGCCCAAACGGCGGGCGATGATGCGCTTCATGATCTCGTTCGTACCGGCGTAGATCGACTGGACGGCGGCGTCGGCGTAGTCCTGGGAGATCGGGTATTCGCGCATGAAGCCGTACCCTCCGTGGAGCTGAAGACACTCGGCCGCGACGCGCTTCTGCAGGTCGCTCGCCCACCACTTCCCCATGCTCACCTCGGTAACAACGTCATCACCCTCGGTGTGGGCGCGCAGCAAGCGATCCACGAAGACCTGGCCCACCTCCACCTCGGTGGCGAGCTCCGCCAGCCTGAACTGGGTGTTCTGGAAAGAGGCAATCGTTTGCCCGAAGGCCTTGCGCTGCTTGACGTACTCGAGGGTATCGTCCAGCGAGCGACGGCAAGAGGCCATCGACGAAATCCCGATGCACAGACGCTCCTGTTGGAGCTCGGACATCAGCATCTTGAAACCCGACCCCTCCTCCCCAAGCCGATTGGCGACGGGGACGCGGCAGTCGTTGAAGAAAAGCTCGCTCGTGTCCTGACCCGGAAGCCCGAGCTTGTCGAGCTTTCGGCCCTTCTCAAAGCCGGGTGTCTCGGCGTCCACGAGAATCAGACTGATGCCCTTGTGGGGCGGGTCGGCCTGCGGGTCGGTTTTGGCGACCACGATCGCGAGATCCGCAATCTGACCGTGAGAGATAAACGTCTTCGAACCGTTGATGACGTACTCATCGCCATCGCGCAGCGCGGTGGTCTTGATGCTCGCCAGATCCGACCCGGTCCCGGGCTCGGTCATCGCCACCGCGAGCAGACATTCGCCGGCGATCGCGCCAGTCAGGTAGCGCTGTTTCTGGGCCTCGGTTCCGAAATCGCGGATGTACGGCGCGCAGATGTCGGTGTGAAGCGAGAACATCAG
>CAZTOE010000021.1:8064-27298 GCA_964615045.1 uncultured Spirochaetales bacterium | reverse complement strand
CGATGAACTCCGCTCGGCTTCGCCTCGCTGCGCGCAGGCCGGCCTTCGGTCGGCCTGCTAGCTCGATGAACTCCGCTCGGCTTCGCCGTCGTTGGTGGACTCCGCTCGGGCCTGGCCCTCGCTGCGCGCCGCTTTGCGGCTCGCCGTACGCGCAGGCCGGCCTTCGGTCGGCCTGCTAACTGGCGGCGGCGTCGGTCGCGGCGCTCGCGGCGCGCACGTTCTCCGCCCGCGCCCCGCGCGGCCCTTCCTGGATCACGTACTCGACCGAATCACCCTCGTTGAGGGCGTCGTAGTCGCCGGCGTTGAGCCCGGAGCGGTGGAAGAATACTTCCTTGCCGTCGTCGCCCCGGATGAAGCCAAAGCCGCGGTCGCGGACCATCTTCTTGATACGCCCCCGCGCTTTGGGGCCGCTGGGCGCACGCGCGCGAGTAGTGCCCCGGCCGCCGCCCCGGCCACGCCGCGCACGTGGCGCGCTATAGCGGTCGGCGCTCACGAACTCCTGGAGGAAGAGCTCCATCGGCACCAGGAGGTCTTCAAAGCCCTCTTTCTCCGGGGACAGCAAGACCTCCTCTTCGCCGAGGTCGGACACCCGATAGCGGAGGCCTGTGTTCTTGTGGGTGACCTGCGTACCGGGATCGACATCTTCGAGCGACAGCATGGTTCACCTCGCAAGTGGGACTGCAGAGATAGTTCTGCAGAAAAGCTCGGCCTTGTCAGCGCCGGGCGTCGTTGGCGGGGCCACGAGCGCACAAACCGCCCCGGGAGGGACCCCAGGGCTGGAGAGACCGGGAACATAATCGACCCGCTTGCAGTGTCAATTATCGGGACGGCAGCGCTCCCATCGCCGCCGAAAAGACGCGAGAATGGTCGGATGAAGCTTCGCAGCGGAACCAGCGGGTTCAGCTATCCGGCCTGGAGGGGTCCCTTCTACCCCCCCGACCTGCCCGCCCACGGAATGCTCCGCTTCTACGCCGAACGACTGCCGACCGTTGAGATCAACAACACGTTCTACCGCATGCCCAAGGCGTCGATCCTCGAGGGTTGGGCCCGACAGGTGCCGGATGCCTTTCGCTTCGTGATCAAGACGCCGCGGCGGATCACGCACGCGAAAGACCGGGAGTCGGCCGGCGCGTCGCTCTCCCACTTTGTTTCCGTGGCCGCGGTGTTGGGCGAACGGCTCGGAGCGCTCCTCTTCCAGCTTCCGCCATACCGCCGTCGCGAGGCGGAGCTCTTGGACGCCCTGCTCGGGCGTGTGCCGGCTGGCGTCCGGGCGGCCTTCGAGTTCCGCCACCGCTCGTGGTTTGTCGACGAGACCTACACGCGCCTTCGCGAGGCGGACGCCGCCTTGGTGGCTGCTGACTTCGACGATCCGGAGCAGGCCGCGCCACTGGTTCGAACGGCCCCCTTTGGATACGCGCGACTGCGCGCCTCCGCATACGACGATCGGGCCCTCGGCGCCTGGCTCCGGCGGCTCCGGGAGGAGGATTTCGATGAGATCTTCCTCTTCTTCAAACACGAAGAAGAGGGGGTCGCTCCGCTGCTGGCGCAGCGCATCCTGGCAATCGCCCGGGCGGAGGGCGACAGAGCTTCGAGCTAGGGAGCGCCGAGACGGGTGAGGGCGCGAGCTAAGAATCCGGCGACAATCGGGAACAGGCAGCACAACAGCCAGCGGCTCAACGCGAAACGAATCCCCAACATCGGGATCTCCCAGGCAATGAGCCGATGGAGGGCCAGGAGGCCCCAGGCACTCACATAGGTCACCAAGGCCGGCGTTCCGGCGCCAGCGCGCAGCAAGCTCACGGCGATGGGAATCGCGACGAAGGGTCCGGATGGCGTCAGCACGCCGGCGCCCGCGGCCAGGGCTATCCCGCGCAAACCCGCTTCGGCGCCGAGCTGGCCGCGGATCCATTCGCGAGGCACGAGGGTTTCCACCAACCCCGCGGCAAGGAACGAAACCACAATCAGCAATCCGAAGCGCCCCAGCATGGTCACGCCCCGGGCGAGCCCACCCCGCAGCTGTTCGCCACCCCCCTGCCACCAAGCCAGCCCGGCGAGCCCGGTAGCCAACGCGATCATCGCGATCAGCGCTCCGTCCAACACCAAGATGCGTCTTCCTTCGCGGATTGCGGCCACGGTTCAATAGTACGGGGTACAGGTTCGGTGCCGGGGAAGCGCTTTGTACTCCGATCGCTGTCCCCGGTTCCAAAGCCACGCGTCGACCTCGCGCGCGCAGACCGCGACGGCCCGCTCGCGGAGATACTGCACCAGCCTCTCCACCCCTTGGATCGCCGCGGCGCGAATCTCCACCTCCGGCGGGCTGCCGGGCGGCAGCGGCTCGCCGGAGTCGACGCTGCGCGCCAACGTCCCCTCGTAGTGCAAGACCCCGTCGCAACGCAGAACGTGCGGGACCGTGTTGTCGGCGAAAGCGGTGAGCTGACCGAGATCGGCGAACGCGCCGTAGTCGTTGCCACTGAAGGCGGCGGCCAAATCGGAGACGGCGATCTGGGCGCGCTTGTAAAAGGGGATTTCGAGGCCGCCCGGATACTGCGCGACGTCGCGGAAGAGTGGCATCCGGGCGAGGGTGAGAACGAGGTTCGCGGCGCACCCGTGACAGGCTTCGACCAGCGCTTCGAAGCGCCCGGCGAAGTGCTTCTCCAACAGCAGTCCCAGATCGTGGAGCGCTCGTGCGTACAGGCCGAAAAGCTCGGCCAGTTCAGTGTGACAAGAGTCCTGACCGAGAACGCGGGCGATCTCACCCTCATCGATCTGCTGCAGCGCACGCGCGCTCCATGCGCCCTCCGCTTCGAAGCGCTCCTTGAGTCCCAAGCTGAGCACGTAGTAACCCGAGCGCCCTTCGCGTTTGCGCAGCCACGGAAACCAACCCGAGCCGAAGTTCAGCGCGTCGAGGGTCAGCACATAGGCGAGCAGGGTTTCGCGATCGCCGCTGAAATGCGTCTCCGGATCCCACATCGGAAGTGAGGGTCGTGTCTCCCATTCAGAAGCCAGCTTCGCGAGGAACGTGGCGTCGATCGCGACAAACCTCGCGCGGCGCATCACTTCACCCGTTCGCTCGCGGATCGAGGCGAAGGGTTCGGCGCTCAATCGACCAAGCCCCGGATTCGCAGCGCTCCCGGGTGGATCACAAACGAAGCGGGCGTCACGCCGAGCGGTTCGCCATCGACTTCGATGGGTGCCTGGGTGTCTTCCCCGCGGAGGGCAGTCACCTCGACTTCGCTGCCCTGAAAGTGCAGCACGCCCTCGAGCTCAAAGTGGCGGCTCTGATACAGACGCGGGGCGACGCGGCCGATCAGGCGCCGACGCGCCATCGACTCGACCAGGACGATATCGAACAGTTTGTCGTCGAGGCGGGCACCGGGGGCGATCGGCATCCCTCCCCCGAACCAACCCCCGTTGGCGACCGCGGCGAGCTCGAGCGGCCCTTCGAAGACTGTCTCCGCATCGACGCGGACCCGCAGCGGGACCGCTCGCCAATTCGCCAGGCACCGCAATGCTGCGAAGAAGAACGTGAGGCGCCCGCCCCAATGCTTGGCACGGCGGGCACGACGGTCGAGATAGTCGGTCACCGCGCCCGAGAGCCCGACGCTGGCCACATTGAGGAAATGAGCGTGCTCCTCGCCGCCCGCGCGGGCCCTGTAGTGCGCGCAGCCGACGTCGATCGGCCGTCCGGGTCGGCTCGCCACGCGTTCGAGCACCTTTTCGAGATCACTCGGCAGGTCGAGCGACCGGGCGAAATCACGGCCCGTGCCAAACGGGAGGACCGCAACCTCGACGTATCGCGCGAGCCCCGCATCGAGGAGCCCCGTCGCCACCTCGCTCGCGGTTCCATCGCCACCCGCAACGACCACAAGCTCCACTCCTGCGCACACGCCTTCGCGAGCAATGCGGGCGGCGTCGCGTCGGCCGGTGGTGAACTCGACTTCGAGGGGACCCAATGAATCGCGCAGACGCCGTTCGACGGCGGGCCAGCGCCGACGCCGACGCCCACCTCGACTCACCGGGTTGACGATAACCAGGGTCGCGGCCGGCACAGCGGCGAAGCATACCCGAATCGGGCCCCGCACCGGTGATCGCGTGAATCGCCCGCGGCGCCCGCCCCCCTTGCTACCCTGCTCACCGTGCAACCGACGTCGCTTCACGTAGATGGACACGACGGCATCCAGATCCACCTTCTCGAGTGGAGCCGGGAGGGCGTCCCGCTCCTTCTGGTCCACGGGTTTGGAAACGACGCCCACATCTGGGATGACATCGCACCGGTGTTGGCTCCCCACTACCGAACCCTGGCGCTCGACCTCCGAGGCCACGGCGATTCGGCGCGCGATCCCAAGCGCCGCTACGGCGATACTGAGCTGGTGGCCGATCTCGAGTGTGTCGCGGAGGCCCTCGAGATCGCGCGTTGGGTCCTGATCGGCCATTCGCTCGGTGGGCGCATCGCTACGCGGTATGCCGCTCGACACCCCGAACAGGTAGCGGGCTTCGTGGTGATCGACTCGGGTCCCGAGCACGACCGGCGCGGCGCGCTGCGCATCCGGCTCGAAAACGAGCGCTCGGGTGCGAGCCCGCATTTTGGGTCGCGCGAGGAGTACCGCGCCCTCGTCGCGCGAAACTATCCGGCCGCTCCGTCTCACGTGATCGACCGGATTGCGGCTCACGCCTTGCGCGAGCGCGCGGCTGGCGGCTTCGAACCGAAGCTCGACCCGGGATTCATGGCGGGCCGCCGCAGCACATCCCGGGCATCGGAGGATGAGACGAGTCGGGAACTCTGGAATGCGCTTTCGCGCGTCGCGTGTCCAAGTCTGGTGATCCGCGGCGCCGCCTCGGACATCCTCTCTCCCGACGTGGCAGACCGCATGGTCGAGGTGCTGCCCGACGCTCGGCTCGTCGTGGTGCCGCGCGCGAGCCACTCGGTGATGGCCGACAACCCGGAGGCGTGCCGGAAGGCAATCGCCGAGTTCGCGCTCGCGGACGCCTAGGGCTTCTCGAAAGCGTGGAAGACGGGCAGAATCCAGAGGTTCACAACCAACACCCAAGCGAGTCCCAAGGCGAGGAGCTGTCCCAAGCTCGCCAAGCCGGGGTGCGACGAAAATCCCAGGCATCCGAAGCTGCCGAGGGTCGTGAGTGCGCTCAAGGTGACCGCGCGGCGAGCGGCGCGGGTCGACACAAGGGATTGAACGCGACGCTCGGCGAGCAGATGGATTGCCGTATCAACGCCGATGCCGAGCAACAGCGGCAAGGCGACGACGTTGGCGAAGTTGAGCGGTACGCCGAGCCAGATCGAACTCGCGGCCGTATAGAGGGCTGCGAGCGCGAGGACGGCGAGCGCTGCCAGCACCTCGAAGCCGCGCCGCCACAGCGCGAAGAGCGTCAGCGCGATCGCGAGCACGGCGTACAAGAAAGCCTGCCGCAGTGAGCGCGTCACGGCGCGAGCCGACTCGACGATGCGAACAGCACTGCCAGAAGCGCGCGGCGCCACTGCGCTCACGGCGTCGACGAACCGCTCGATCTCGCCCGGGGCGCTCAAGTCGCGTTCCGCGAGCACTTGAATCCGCGCGCGGCCGTCCGGTGTGATGAAGCGAGCGCGCAGCGCGCTGGGAAGATCCTCGCGCGCAACGGGAGACGCCTGTAGTGCCTCGTCTAGACGATCGAGCCAATCCGGCAGATCGCCAATCACGCGGGCCTGGAAGCGCTCCACGTCCCGATAGTCGTCGGGCGAGAGCTGGAAGCGTGCGAGAGCCTCACGGGCCGAAGCAAGGAGCGCCCGAACCGAAGCCGCGACCGGCTCGTCGGGCGGCTGCCTCAACCATCGGTTGAGGGTGGCGATCAAGGACTCCAACGCCGCCTCGGCTCGCTCGGGATCCACGGGTGGCGCGGGCCGCGGTCGGATATCGCCGAGGAAGAGGGTCATGTCCGAGAGAATCTCGAGCTTTTCGGTCTGAGCGTCGGGGACAAAGGAGTCGAGGGTGAGGGCGCGCCGCACTTCGGGAAGTGCCTCGAGGAGGGATGCCCGGGCGACGGCGCGGTCGAGATCCGCCTCGACGAGCTCGGCGGTCCAAGGCGAAACGGGACCGGCGGCCACCAATTCCCGGAATGCCCGAACCGCCTCGGAGTTGGGGTCGCGCACATTGAGCGGATCGGGATCAAACCGTAAGTCCGGCAGCGTCGGGACTGCCAACACCACGAGCAAGAGCGCACCGGAGCACACCGCCAAGCGGGCGCCCCGGGGAGGGCGCGAAGCCGCTGCCGCCGGCTCACGAGCCGGATTTGGACGCCCGCGAAAGCCGACCCGATAGGCCAGGGCGGGAAACACGACGAGCGTTGCGCCCAAACTCACGAAAATCCCGATCCCGGCGATCAAGCCAAGCTCGGCGATCCCCCGATAGCTCGTGGGGAGAAAAGCGAAAAAGCCCAACGCCGTGGTCACCGCGCAGGCGGCGAGCGTGGGACCCGCCCGCTCCGCCGCGGCGCGCAACGCGTCGGCCGGCTCCTTGCCCTCGTGGAGGAAGGTCAGGGTACGAATCGCGAAGTGAATTCCGAAGTCGATACCGAGGCCGATGAACAGTACCGCGAAGGAGACCGAAAGCAGGTTCAGACTTCCCACTGCAGCCGCCGCCAGTCCTGAAGTCCAGGCGAGACCCACGGCCAGGGTTGCGAGGGTCGCTACCGCCAATCGAATGGAACCCAGACCCGCAACCAAGACGATCGTGACCCACGCGAAGGAAGCCACGCCTAGCAACGGCGCTTCGGATCGCAGCGCCCCAAGTTCCTCTGCCGCCAAGGCGAGATCCCCCGTGATCCGCACCCGGACGCCGTGTTCGGCATCGAGATCGAGCGCCGCGGCGAGAGCCCGGATGCGATCGAGGGCAGCACGCGTGGGCTCGAGGTTCTCGAAATCCAGCCTGGGTTCCGCGAGAACCAAGCGGATGTTCCGGGTCAATCCGCCTCCTCCAAAGGCCCAGTTCTCCCAAGCGATCGGACCCGGCTGAGCCTCGCTGGAGGAACCGAACCCGGCCGCGATCAAAGCGAGCGTTTCGGACCATTCGCGCGACGAGAGGGTGGATGAGTCCGCCGCGTCAAAACTCTGCTCCAAGAGCGAGAGCAGCTTCGGAAGGGTGGGCTCCCGGGCGAGTTCAGCGAGAAAGGGCTGCGCCCACGCGAGACGATCCGCGAGCTCCTCGAGTTCCTCCACCGTGAGGAACAGGAGACCGTTGCGATCGAAGAACTCCCCACTACCCGGCGCATAGACGCCTTGAAAGTTCGTCACATCGCGTGTCAGGTGGTCCGCCAGGAGGCCCGCCGCGCGGTGGGCGACTGCCGGGGAGTCCCCGTCAATCACGATCACCAACTGGCGGCGCAAGGCCGGAAAGGCACCTTCGACGATCGCGGCGTGGCGACGAAATGCGAGTCGCGCAGAGAAAAGGGCGTCGGGGTCCGAGTTGATCGAGAGGTGCGTGGCGGCGTAGTACACCGCGCCAATCCCGGTCACGCAGGTCGCTGTGAGAATCCACTTCCAGCGCGCTTGGCAAAACGCCACCACCCTCCCGAAGAAGACTCCGCTCCACTGCGCTTCGGCGGGCACGCTGCCCGGCTTTCCCAATGCGTCCTCCGCTAGACTCGTCGACGCGACGCCGCGCGAACGACAACGATCGGGAGGATCCCCTCTGAACCGAGACAATGCACCCCGCAGGAGCTGGTTGCCGCGTGCGGCGTGGACGAGGGGATCCAGGATCGCGTGCGCTCTTCTCGCGGCGCTGGTCGTACATGCCGCGCGCGCGGCGACCGAGGGTGAACTGGCCGCATCCCGCGCGGTGGTCGAAGAGCTTCACGACAGCCTCCTGCGATCCATGCGGGCCGGCGAACAATGGAGCTTCGAAACTCGCCGCGCCGAGCTCGATCCGGTGCTCCGCCGAAGCTTCGATTTCGCCTTCATGGCGGAAAAGTCGGTCGGTCGCCACTGGGCGACCCTCAGTGAGGAGCAGCGGGGCTCACTGACCGAGACCATGGCGCGGTTGGCCTCCGCCAACTACGCCTCGCGCTTTCGCTCCTACGACGGAGAGGGTTTCGAGATTTCGGGTAGTGAATCCGCCTCTCACAATACTATGCTGGTGCGTTCGCGGATCACACGTACCGACGGGGACGCGGTCGAGCTGGACTACCGGCTACGCAGCGACGCGGACGGGCGAGTCCTCATCGTCGATGTTTTCTTTAACGGCACGGTCAGCGAACTGGCGCTTCGGCGCTCCGAGTATTCTGCGGTCATCCGGCGCGAGGGGTTCAACGCCCTACTGGAAGCGCTGCGCGACAAGATTAAAGATCTCTCGACGACGCAGCACTGAGCTCGAGAGGCCCGGGCGAGCTTAATCGGCCACTTCGATCGCACCCGCGAGACCGGGGTCGGGATTCACCGCCGCCGCGGCGACGGGTTCGAGGGCGGCGCCGGCGTTCCGCCCATGGATCATCGCCTCGCGACTCTGGAGATAGGCGCTCCGCAACGCGGCGTAGAAATCGATGGAAGACCGCTCGAGTGCCGCGACCGAATCGAGGTTCTCCTCCATCCGCGTGATGCCGTTGGTGGACTCCACCGCCACGAGCGCTCCAATCGGAAGCAGCCACGTGTCGGGGCGCATGACCATGTCGACCACACTGCCGACCAGATCGCGCGAGGTACTCGGACCAAAGACCGGAAGCATCAAGTAGGGCCCAGAGCCGATGCCCGCCTTGCCGAGGGTCTGGCCAAAGTCAGCTTCGTTAGCCTCGAGACCCATGCGTTTGGCGGGATCCCAGATCCCGAGCAACCCAACGGTCGTGTTCACGATGAAACGAGCTCCAGTGCCGCCGGCGCGCCTCGGCTCGCGCTGCAGCAGATGGTTCACCGCGATCGCGGGTTGGTTGAGATTGGCGAAGACGCCCCGCACGGCGCGCTTGGCGGGATCCGGGATCAGCCAACCGTAGAAACGGGAGATGGGATTGAAGAGGCTGCGGTCGAGCCAGCGGTTGCCGCGAAAGATCTTGCGGTTCACCGCCTCGAGCGGGTCACCCGCGGGCGGTTCGAGGTCCGCCGAGAAATCGTCCTGAAAGAGCGCATCGGAAGCGACCAGAGCATCGTTCGGTGGGCTTGTGCTGGCCAGGACGGCAGTGGACTCACCAGCCACCTCGTAGGGTGCGCTGGTCCCGGCCTCGGCCACCGCCCATTCCGGGGGCAGGACCGTCGACACCACGGCCGCGAGGAACGCGATGGACGCCCTGCGCCAGAGCCTCGGCTGATAGTTCTGGAATCGCATGGGAGGCGAGCAGCTTAGGACACGGCCGCGAGGCCCGTCTACCCCGCGCGGAGAGCGCCAAGGGCCGCCAGATTGGGATCGCGGGTCGGGTCAGGGCGCGCTGCTCGGGCCCGTGGCTTCGAGGCCCAAGCGCCCCGCCAGGTCATCGACGAATTGGCGCGCAGTCCGGCCGGAGCGGGTTCCGCGCCGAAGCGCGAAGCGCAGCGCCTGGGCGCGCAGTTCATGAGGCTCGATGGCGATGCCGGCCTTGGCCGCGTAGCGCTCGACAATTTCGAGATACGTCTCCTGACTGGGGGCAAAAAAGCCGAGCACCAGACCAAACCGATCGGCCAGGGAGAGCTTCTCCTCATTGGTTTCTCCGAGATGAAGATCGCCTTGATCGTCGAGCTGGGCGGCTCGGTGATCGCCTACCCGACGCGGCAGGAGGTGGCGGCGATTGCTGGTCGCGACCAGCCGGATATTGGCCGGGGTCGCTTCGATGGATCCATCAAGGGCGGCCTTCAGCTCGCGCATTCCGGTCTCCCCTTCGTCGAAGGCCAGGTCGTCGCAGAAGAGCAGAAAGCGCTGGGGGAGATCGCGCAGGGCCTGGATCAAATCGGGCAAATCGATCAGATCGCCCTTGCGAACCTCGACCAGCCGCAGGCCCTGGGCCGCGAACTGAGCCAGCAGCCCTTTGATCGCTGACGACTTGCCGGTGCCCCGCTCGCCGTAGAGCAGTACGTGCTGCGCGGGCAGACCCCGGACAAATTGCTCGGTATTGCGGACGAGTTCCGCGACGGCCGCTTCGACACCCACCAGGTCTTCGAGGTCGACGACATGGGGCTCCACCACGGGAACCAGCCGACCGGAGCCATACCGGGCATCCCATCGGAAGGCTAGGTGGCGCTCGGTTGTGGAGGCGTCGAGCGGACGTGGGCTATAGCGGGCAAGCCAATGCCCCGCGAGCTCGAGGACCTGTTCGAGCTGACTGAGGATTCGCGCGATACGCCCCACAGCGCCAAAGTCTAGCGGAGCGCGACCACCAGCTTCGTCTGGGAATCGCTCAGGGGGAGACTTCCCAGGAGATCGAAATGGACGCCCGGGTGGGCCTGTGTTCGGAGTGTCGCCATGCCCGCAAGCTCCGGAGCGCGAAGGGCGCGACGTTTTGGCGTTGCGGGCGCTCAAGCGATCCTGCGTTTCCGGCCTACCCGCCCCTGCCGGTGGAGCGCTGCGCGGGTTACGAAAGGGGCCCTCGTCCCGGAAGGGAGCACCCCAATACCGCGAAGAATAGTTCGAGGAAGCGGTAGGTGAGACCCCACACGATATGACGCTCGGGATCGCCCACCAGAATCCCCGGGTAGCGCCCGGTGGCCGAGGGGTAGTCGACTTGGTGGGCGGGATCGAGGAGGCGCCCCACCGGCACCCAAAGCGCCTGCTCGACCTCGTGATTGGTGGACAGCACCTGATCCTGCGCGAGGTGGTAGACGTAAGCAGCGATCACCAAAGCGAGGGGTCGTCCCTTGGCGTGTCCCTGGAGGTCGTCGAGCCTGCCGAGCCGCTCGGCCTCGGCGAGCGCCAGGCCCACCTCCTCTTCCGTCTCTCGCTCGGCGACCATACGGGTGCTGCCGTCGCTCGGCTCCATGCGGCCTCCCGGGAAAGCCATGTGGCCAGACCACGGATCGCCGCGACGGCGGGCACGCTCGATGAACAGGAGCTCCGGCCCCGACGTCCGTTCGCGAACCACCAAGGCAACGGCCGCGCGGGGGCGCGCGGGATCCCGCACGACTTTGGCGCGATGACCCTGCAGCGCAGAGCGGATGAGCTCGAGCGACGGCACGCCGGCGGAGCATAGCGACCGGCCGAGGAGCCCCGACCGGCGGTGGAGGGCGACGAAGCGCACCGCGCGGTTCGCTAGGATTGGGGGTCCCGCCCAACCCGTCCCAGGACCACGCGATCGCATGAACTCCGCAGTCGAGCCGGCATCCGATCCCCAGCGGATCCTGGTCCTCGCGCGACGGGACCAAGAGGCGGCGCGAATGCACCTGGCAAGCCTCGATCTCGACGAGCAGGTCCGCCTCGTATGCGAATGCCCGGTATCTCAACGATCCCTCCTGCTCAGCCTCGCCGCCGAGCCAGAGCGATTGATTCCGGCGCTTCCCGAGGCGGAACTGTGCTTCTCGATCAAGGCCGCAGGCCTTCATGACGCCGCCTGGATCGTGGAACACGCGACCACCGAGCAGATCCAGGCATGCCTGGATCTGGATTTGTGTAGCAATTTCGATACGAATCGAGCCGCGATGGACGAGTGGTTTCGCTGCCTTTGCGAGGCGGGCGACGACGCCTTGCTAAAGGCGGCGCGCGAGCTGGATCCGGAGCTTTGGATCCTGTGGCTCAAGGATCGTCTCGAGGTCGTGGTCCGAGACGCGGATGCAAGCGCCTGGCAGGCGCCCGCCGGCGCGAAGACCATCGATGGTGTCTTCTTCTTGTTGGCGCAGCGCGCGAACGACGACCTCTCGGTCCCGGTGCGTCTCCTGACGCTGCTGTTCACCGAAGAACGCGACCTCTATGAGCGATTCTTGCAGGGAGTGCGTTACGAGCTGATCAGTGGAACCGAGGAATGGGCGTTTCGCTGGCGCGAGGGACGCCTCGAAGATCTCGGCTTCCCCCGCGCCGAGGAGGCCGCCTCGATCTATGCTCGCGTCCCAGAGCGCCAGTGGAGCGAGCTGCCGGAGCGGGGTGCGCGCCCCGAACCATGGACGCTACCGGTCTGGGCTCCCCGCCTGCCTGCGGCCCGCGATGCTCGGCACAGCCTGCTGCGCGCCGCGGCGGAGCTGGACCCCGAGGAGGGAAGCAGCTTCTTCTTCGCCTACTTGGCCCTGGCCAACAAGGTGGCGCGGGCCGACCGCATGCCGCTGGGCGACGCCGAATCGATCCCCGCTGCCATGGAGAAAGTGGCGCGCGTTGCGAGCCTCGGTCTCGACGCCCTGGCCCGAAGACACGACTCGAACCCCGCCGAGGTGCTGCGCCGGGCCCCACTCGAGTTTTTGTTCCGGGTAGGCGTGACCCTTGACCCGGGCGAGGGAGCTAAATAGCCTCGCCCGCGGTCGGAAGCCCGGCCGGGGTTGGGTACGGAGGGAGTGTGGGGAATGGGGAAGGTCAAAATCGCTCTGGCGGGCGTGGGCAACTGCGCGAGTTCACTGCTCCAAGGAATTGACTACTACAAAAATATTCCGGCGGAACAGCAAGAAGCCTGGGGATTGATGCATCTCGACCTGGGCGGCTATCGACCCTCGGATGTGGAAGTCGTCGCCGCGTTCGACGTCGACGAGCGCAAAGTCGGGCGCCCCCTCCACGAGGCGGCTTTCGCCGAGCCCAACTGCACCAAGGTGATCTCTGCATCGATCAGCCCGCAGCCGGTGGTCGTTCAGATGGCACCCACCCATGACGGCGTGGCCGATCACATGCTCGAGTACCCGGCCGGCCGGTCGTTTCGTGTCGCCGACGAACCCCCCGTCGATATCGGCCGCGTGTTGCAGGATACCGGGGCGGACATCCTGATCAGCTACCTGCCGGTCGGATCCCAAAAGGCCGTCCAGTCCTACGCGGAGGCGTGTCTCACCACCGGCGTCTCCTTCGTAAATTGTGTCCCGGTGTTCATCGTCTCGGACTCCGAGTGGGGGCGTCGCTTTCGCGAGGCGGGCATTCCCTGCGCGGGCGACGACATCAAGTCGCAAGTCGGCGCCACGATTCTGCACCGACAAATCGTGCGGCTGTTTGCGGACCGAGGGGTCAAGGTGGAGCGGACCTATCAGCTCAACACCGGCGGCAACACGGATTTCCTCAACATGCTTTCGCGAGAACGGCTCGCGTCCAAGAAGATCAGCAAGACCGAGGCCGTCACGTCTCAGATTCCCTATGCGATCGGAGCCGACGAAGTCCACATCGGGCCGAGCGATTATGTCCCCTGGCAGGGCGACAACAAGGTTTGCTTCCTGCGCATCGAGGGGACCGGCTTCGGCGGTGCACCCATCGAACTCGAAGCACGCCTCTCGGTGCAGGACTCGCCCAATTCCGCGGGTATCGTGATTGATGTCATTCGCTACGTGAAGGTGGCGCGCGATCGCGGCCTCGCCGGACCGCTTCTGCCGATCTCGGCGTATGCGATGAAGCACCCCCCGCGTCAGATGCGCGACCTGGACGCGGCGCGAGAGATCGAGGCCTTCTTGAAAGGCGAAGCCCCACAGTCTCCTCAATTCCTGTCTTAGGAGAAACCAACGTGGCCAACTTGATAATCGAGGATGTCGAAGGTATCGGTCCTTCCTTCGGTGAAAAACTGCGCAACGCTGGAATCGCCGACATCGACACCTTGCTCGAGCGTGGCTCCATCAGGAAGGGGCGCGAGAAACTCGCCGACGCCCACTGACCCTGGTTCCTTCGGTGGACTACGAGAAGCTCGGCGTCTTCTACCTGGGTCGCCGCTACGATATCGAGCGCGGCGAGATCCTGGCGGAGCCGATCCTCTACGACGCCAAAGATCTCACGACTCACGCCGTATGCGTGGGGATGACTGGGAGCGGGAAAACCGGTCTCGGAGTGACGCTGCTCGAAGAGGCGGCGATCGACGGCATCCCGATCGTCGCAATTGATCCCAAAGGCGACCTGGGCAATCTGTTGCTCAGCTTCCCTTCCCTCGATCCCGCCGCCTTCGAGCCCTGGATCGACGCCAATGACGCCGCCCGCCAGGGGCGCAGCGTCGTCGAGCAGGCGCAGGCGGTCGCGCAAATGTGGCGCAAAGGCCTGGCCGATTGGGGGCAAGAACCGACCCGCATCGCCCGCTTTGCCGCGGCCAGCGAGCGCCGCGTGCTGACACCGGGCAGCGACGCCGGAGTTCCGTTGAACGTGCTCGGGACCTTGTCCGCCCCTCCCGAGGCGGTCCGCGGCGACATCGAGGCGTTGCGCGAGCGGATCATCGGGGCCGTCGCGGGGCTGCTCGGTCTCCTCGGAATCCGCGCTGATCCGCTTCAAAGCCGCGAGCACATCCTGCTCGCAAGCCTCTTCGACCGCGCGTGGCGCGACGGGCGCGACCTCGATCTCCCGACGCTGATCCATCAGGTTCAACGGCCGCCGCTGGAACGGATCGGCGTCCTCGACCTCGAGAGCTTCTTCCCGGCAGGAGACCGCGGACGCTTCGCGCTCTCGATCAACAACCTACTCGCCTCGCCGGGCTTCGAGCTCTGGAGGAGCGGGGAGCCCCTCGACGCTTCGAGTCTGTTGTTTGCGCCCGACGGGCGACCGCGACTCAGCATCGTATCGGTCGCCCACCTATCGGACCCCGAGCGAATGTTCGTCGTCACCCAGGTGTTGAACGAACTCGTTTCCTGGATGCGAACCCGACCGGGGAGCTCAACGCTGCGGGCCCTCCTCTACATGGACGAGGTCTTCGGCTATTTGCCACCCACCGCGAACCCACCCTCCAAAGCGCCGATGCTGACGCTGCTGAAGCAGGCGCGCGCCTTTGGTCTCGGCACCGTTTTGGCGACCCAGAATCCGGTCGACCTCGACTACAAAGCGCTGTCGAACGCCGGCACCTGGTTTCTCGGCCGCCTGCAGACCGAGCGCGACAAGGCGCGTGTGCTCGACGGCCTTGAGGGAGCGGCAGTCGGCGCGATCTTCGACCGCAGGCGCATAGACGCGATCTTGTCCGGTCTCAAGAACCGGGTCTTCATGATGAACAACGTCCACGAGGATGAGCCGGTCGTCTACCACACGCGCTGGGCGCTCTCGTACCTGGCGGGGCCTCTCACGCGGGAACAGATTCGCTTGCTCATGGCCGCCCACGCCGAGCCCGTGCGCGAAACCGCCGCGGCCAAGCCGGCAAGCCGGGAACCGGACGTGGCGGCGCCGCGCCCGGCTCTACCCGCCACCATCGAGGAACGGTTCCTGCCCGTCACTCAACACCCGGGCGCGAACGAACAGCTCCACTACCGACCCGCGCTGCTGGCGGAAGCACATCTGCACTACGCCCACCGGGGCTCGGGTCTCGATCGCTGGGAGCGAAGCGCGTGGCTCGCCCCCCTGGACGGAGAGCCCTGGGGCAATGCCCGACGGATCGGGTCAGCGCTGCCGGAAATGGACGACGCGCCGGAACCGGGCGCGACCTTCGCCGAACTTCCCGCGCCCGCGCGTCGCGCGAATCGCTACAAGAGCTGGCAAAGGACCCTGCGCAGTTATCTCCTTCAGCACACGCCGCTCGAGCTCTATCGGGTGCAACAGCTGAAGCTCTACTCGACGCCCGAAGAGTCGGAAGCGGAGTTTCGGGGTCGCGTTCGCCAAGTGCTGCGCGAACGGCGCGACCGGAGCGTCGAAAAACTCCGCAGGCGCTATGCCACCAAGCTCGGCCAACTGAAGCGACGTATTCAGACCGCGGAGCAGCGCCTAGAGCGCGAGCAGGCCCAGTACCGCGAGCGCAAGTTCTCCACTGCGGTATCGCTCGGTGCAACGGTCCTCGGCGCGCTGTTTGGACGCAAAGTCGCAAGTGCCGGCACGGTAGGGCGAGCTTCGACCACCGCCCGAGAGATGGGTCGGGTGGCCAAGGAGCACGGCGATATCGCGCACGCCGAGGAGAATCTCGAGCTCGCGCGAAGCGAGCTCCAAGAGCTCGAGGCGCAGTTCGAGGACGATGTCTCCCAGCTAGAGGAGTGGGGCGAAGGCCTGGAAATCGACGCCGTGCGGGTTCCACCCCGAAAATCAGATGGAGAGGTGGGTGTTCCGGCGCTGGTTTGGTGCCCTTGGAGGGTCGGTCCGGATGGCCGAAGCGGGCCGGCGTGGACAACCGACCCGCGGGCGTAGCCGAGACCGGGGACCCGCGGCCGCGGGTCCCCGCGCCGGCGCTTCGCCTAGAGATCCACCGGCTTCAGCGTCTTGCGCTTGTTCCCGACCGCGCGCTCCTCAGCTCCCTTGATCATCTCGCGGACGACCTTGTCGAGGGCCGCGTAGAAGTCGCCACCGACGTTGCACTTGCGAGCCGCCGCCTTGACGCGCGACTTCGAGATGATCAGCTCCGCAGGGCCTCGGCTGACCTTCCGCCGCGTCGTCTTCTTTTTCCGTGCAGCCATCTTTCCCCCCAATTCGGTCTTCCGGAATCCGCGGTCTTCGGGGATCCGGCGCCGAAACGCTCGACCGACCGACGCGGAGCCGGGAATCCGCCACTCCGCTGATCGCCGTGCTGGTTTAAACCGCGCCTTTACGGCGCGGCGCATCATACGGCTTCCCGGAGCGGATTCAAACAGGAAGGCGAGTTTTTCGGGCCCTAGACCCCCGCTTTAGGAGGTTTGGCGCCCTAGATGTGAAGCTCTTCAAGCACCCAACGGCTTCGGTCATCGAAGCGATCGCGCGTCAGCGGTGCGAGGTCGATGTCTTCGAAACGGCCGGTGTCGATCAGCGCAGCCACGTTTCGCGCGATCCCGTATGACTGCATCACGCCACGTCCAGTAAATGAATGCGCCTCGAACAGGTTCGAGAATCCCCCTATCCGACCGGCGATTCCGCTGCAGTCGGGCGTCACTGCATAGAGACCCGCCCAGCCCCGCACGTGACCACAGCGTTCGAAGGCGCTCGACCGGTGCGCGAGCCGCGGCCAGATCTCGGACTCAAAGAAGCGATCTCCGTCATAGGCGAAGTCATAGCCCGGCGGCTCGTCGGGTGTGGAGTAGCCCGCCAGGAAATGGGGACCCTCGGGGTGGAAGTAGAGGCCGCTCGCGTCAACGACCATCCCGACCCGGTCGGCGGCGAGGCCCGTCGGCCGATCAGCCTCACGGACGTCCACCAGACTGATCTGGCGGCGCACCGGCTCGGTCACGTCGCGCACGCCGATCTTCGCGGAAAAAATCGGAGACCAGGCACCGAGGGCGTTGACCACGAGTTCCGCGGGGAGAGCCAACTCGTTGAGGGCGAGACCGCCGGAGAGGTGGTGGTGGGTGAGGAGTCCGCGAATCACGCCACGCTCGTCGGCAGGATCCCCGGCTGGCAACTCGATCGCCCGAATCGAGTGGACCCGTCGCAACATCCCGGCGGGCCCACTTGCGAGCGCCGTCTCCACACCGGTCACGTAGTGCCGATTGAGGAAGCGAACTCCGCACTCTTGCGCCCGCGCGCGGTACCACTGCCGGACTGCGTTGGGATTCACCAAACCGTCACCCGGTGAATACGTCGCTCCCCGCAGCTCCTCGCGGTGCGCGTCGAGGAACGGGAAACGCTCCCCGATCATCGCCGGAGGCCAAGCTTCTACCTGTAGACCCAACGCGTTCTGAAGTTTCTGCTTCTCGAGGGCCCGAGCCCAGAGCGCCGGATTCGTGTAAAGCCAGAGGTAACCAAGGCGACGGAAAGAGAACTCATCGGCGTGCTCAGCAAAGAAATCCAACGTGGCGCGGCAGGACTCGATGTTGACGGGTTGCCACCAGGTGGCACGGGCGCCTCCGGCGTTGAGTTCAGAGGACGCGTAGACACCGGCCAGGTCGAGATCGACAACGGTGATCGGTTCGACGCCCCGCTCGGCGAGGGCCCACGCCAGTCCGGTGCCGACGATGCCTCCTCCGACGATCAGCACGTGTCGGTTCTCGGACACTGCCCCCCCGCCGCCTTAGCGTTCGCGCCCCGGTACCCGACCCGGATCGCGCCACACGTCGGTATCGGGATGAAAAGCTTTCCAGGCGAACCAGTAAGCGTCGGTGACCGCCACGCCCTCGGGCACTTCGTAGCGAAACGCGCGGTCCTCCGGTGAGAATTCGATGCGGATTGGCCTCCCCGCCAGGCGGTCCTCGACTCGCCCGCCGGCGCGGGCGACGATAGAGCCCAGATAGGCGCGCGCCTCGCCGTCCACCTCGATTCCCAGGATCAGCTCCTTGGCGTGGAAGCGTCGATCCTCGGCTTCCACCGGAAAGGGCGGCTTGTCGTCGATCCAGTAGGGTTCGTACTGGCTGGCTTCGGGCGCGTACGCGATCCGTTCCTCCTCGGGTGGGCGAAGCACCCGGGTTTTGGGATAGCGTGCACGCCAGGCGCCGAAGCTCTCCTGTCGGACCGGCAGACCCTCGAGGACACGCCCCGCAAAGGGACCCGAAATCGCCAGCCCCAAGAACTGCGACCAGAGGCTCTCAGTCTCCCGGTCGTACATGAGAAAGTTGGCGTTGTAGACCAGTCCCGACACGCCAAAGCGGAGGGGCCGGCCGTCGACCTCGCGCCGGTAGGCGCGGGGGGTCCCCGCCAGGGGCCCGAAGGTGACCGCGATCGCTTCGCCTCCGACCCGGTCGTTCACGACCTGATGCCACTCGATCAAAAAAATGGGATACGCCCGCGCCTCACCCTTGTGCTCGAGCCCAACCACGGGGAGATCGTCGCGCACCCAGCCTTCCGTTTGCGCTGCGTCGACGGATGCAAAGGAGGGGCGGTCGACGGCACGAATCGCGTCGCGCATCGGTCCGCCCGGGAGAATCTGGTCGCGGGGCACGCGATGCCGGCTGATCTCAAAGCCATTGAGTCCCGGACCGGCGGCGACCAGCAGCAGCGCCGTCGTGCCGAGGCCGAGGAGGACCGCCGCGCGCCGGCGCGAGTCCTTCCGCATGCGAAACCGGGCGGCTTGCAGCCTCGTCAGAGGGCCGCCTCGGCCAGCACGCGCAGGGCTTCGGGAGAGCTGGTGCCGATCAGTAGCGTGCGAACCGGAGACTCCTTCCAGGCGTCGAGGCGATCGCCAATTCTTTCGGCCGGACCGACCAGTGCGATCTCGTCGACCAGCGAATCGGGAACCGCAGCCATGGCACCCGCCTTGTCCCCCGAGAGGTAGCGGTCCTGGATCGTGCGGGCCGCCTCCTCGTAGCCCAGGCGCCTCGCGTAGTCGTTGTAGAAGTTTTTGTCGCGCGCTCCCATACCGCCGATATAGAGCGCCAGCATTCCCTTGACCGGCATCC
>CAZTOE010000021.1:0-8054 GCA_964615045.1 uncultured Spirochaetales bacterium | reverse complement strand
TTTCTCGACGTCTTCCCCCAAAACACACGTGACGAAGGGCGCGACGTCAAAATTCGCGAGACTCTTTCCGCCGCCGGCGCGGTCGAAGCCTTTTTGGAGATGGGGCTCCATGAGGTCGAAGCGCTCGGGGTTCATCCACACCGGGATGACGCCGTCGGCGACTTCGGCAGCGCAGGCCAGGCCCGCGGGCGCGATCGAGGCCGTGTAGATCTCGAGATCCGGTCGGCCGTGGAGGATGCTCTTGAGCGGCTTTCCGAGCCCGGTCGATCCCTCGCCTTGGTAGGGAATCTGGTAATGCTCGCCCTTGTGTTCGAGCGGTGCCTCGCGCGCCAGGATCTTCCGCACGATCGAGATGTACTCGCGGGTTCGGGTGAGAGGTTTGCCGTAGGGAACCCCGTGCCACCCTTCTACCACCTGGGGACCCGAAGGCCCGAGACCCAAGATGAACCGTCCGCCCGAGATCGAATCCAACGTCATCGCCGTCATCGCGGTCAACGCCGGCGACCGCGCGGGCATCTGCATGATGCCGGTCCCCAAACGGATCTTGCTCGTGAGCGCAGCGACGTAGGCCAACGGGCTCACGGCGTCGGACCCGTAGGCTTCGGCGCTCCACACCGAATCAAACCCGAGTCGCTCGGCTTCCTGGATCAAGTCGATCGGGATCTGGACCGACGCCCCGGAATAGCCGGTGACGAGGCCGAGACGGAGGTTGTGCTGGGTCGGGGTCATCGCGAGAGACTCCTCTTGCGCCAGGTTGGGGGTCTGCGGAGCTTAGCAGGCAAGCGCCGCAAAGCGGCGCGCGAAGCCGCAAGCGGCCACCCGGCCGCGCGCAGCGAGGCGAAGCCGAGCGAAGTCCATCGCAAGCGGCCACCCGGCCGCGCGCAGCGAGGCGAAGCCGAGCGAAGTCCATCAAGACGGACGTGCCCGGACTTTGACGGAACTGACTACTTAGCGGCTTGCAGGGCAGCCTCGAGGCCGATCAACTCGCTCTCGACCCGAGACGAAGAGCCATAGTTGTTGCCGTGGCCATTGAGGAGCACTCTCCCAGAGGCGCCAGCCTCCTTCTCGAGCTGCTCCCGGATCGCGGCCCACTCACCCGTCGCGGCGGAATCGGCGGGAACGGAACAGGACGAACCCGCTTCCCCTGGCGCGGCGAACGCCAACGGCAACCTCACCTCGGGGTCCGCCTGCGCGAGCTCCGGGCCCGTCGATGCCGTGGCCACCAGTACAGAAACCGCCAGCACCAACATCCAGTGACAAGAATGGGAAGTTCGCATGGCCTCCTCCGCGTCGTGATACGCTGGGCACCCGAGGGGCTCGGTGTCGGCCCGTAATCCATGGGGGTATCGACCAGACTGTGAAACGGCTTGACGGGCAGCGCGCCCGATGCAGCCGGGCCGCAGCGCCGCAGCGTTCCGATCGCAAGACGGGCGCGAGAGGAGGACTGATATGCCGCGACCGCAAGGCGTGCTCGATCGCGAACACACGGGATTGCTCGTTATTGATCTGCAGGAAGGTTATCGGGGGAAGCTTCATCAGGAAGAGCGAACCCTCCGCGCCACGACCCGGCTCCTCGAGGCCGCCGGCGTACTCCACATTCCCGTCGTCGTGACGGAGCAGTACCCCAAGGGCCTCGGTGCAACGCGCGCCGAAGTCGCCGCCCATTTTCCGGAGGCGACCGCACGCTTCGAGAAAACGAGTTTCTCCGCCTGGGGCGCGGAGGGGCTCGGCCAACACATCGAGGTGCTCGGCCGTCGGCAATGGGTGGTGGTCGGGATCGAAACACACGTGTGTGTGAACCAAACTGCGCACGATCTACTCGCTCGCGATCTCGAGGTTCACCTGGTACGCGACGCGGTGACGGCGCGCTTTCCGCTGGAAGATGACACGGGTTGGTCAAAGATCATCGGCGCCGGCGCCATTCCCACGAGCACCGAATGCGTACTGTTCGAGTGGCTCGAGGACGCGCGGGCTCCCGAGTTCAAAGCCATCCACAAACTCGTGGTGTAGCGGGGCGAGACCATGGGCGACGTCAACGCGGCCGCACTGGCTTACTGGAGCGCGCGACAGATCGCGCACGCGATTCGCGAGGGCTCGCTTCGAAGTCGCGATCACGTGGAGGCCATGCTGGAGCGGATCCAGGAGCTCGATGGGCCGCTCAACCTGGTGGTGACTCGTGACCCGGATCGCGCGCGCGCAGAGGCCGACGCCGCCGATCACGAGGCTGCGCGCGGCCGATTTCGCGGCCCCCTCCACGGCGTATGCATGACGATCAAGGATTCGTTCATGACCGAGGGCATGCGCACGACCTCCGGAGCACCCGAGCTCGCCGATTTCATCCCGGAACGCGATGCCGTTCCGGTCGCTCGTCTGCGCGCCGCTGGCGCCGTTATTCTGGGAAAGACGAACCTTCCGCTCTACGCAGCAGACGCCCAGAGCTACAACGCCGTCTTTGGGCAGAGCAACAACCCCTGGAACTCCGAGCGGACTGTGGGCGGATCGTCGGGCGGGGCGGCCGGAGCGCTGGCGGCGGGCTTCACACCGCTCGAGTTGGGGAGTGATATCGGCGGGTCGATCCGGGGTCCCGCCTCGACCTGCGGCGTCACGGGGCACAAGCCGAGCTACGGGATTGTGCCCGCGATCGGGCAGATTCCCGGCCCGCCCGGAACGCTCACCCAGGCCGACTTGGCCGTCGCCGGCCCGATGGCCCGGGACGTGGAGGACCTGGAACTGGGCCTCGACATCCTCGCGGGACCCGATGAATGGTACGGGCGGGCCTGGTCGCTCACGCTCCCGGCGCCACGCCGCGAGGCCCTCGCCGATTATCGCGTCGTCGCGTGGTTCGACGAACCGAGCGCTCCCATCGACGGCAAGGTGCGCGCTTTGCTTGGAGCCGCGGCCGAGGCGCTGACCCGACACGGGGCGCGGGTCGATTTCAAAGCGCGGCCTGATTTCGAGTTCGAGCGCGCCATTCAGATCTTCTGGCAGCTACTGGGCGCAGCGATGTGTGGCGCGTTCAGCCACGACGAGATTGAGAAGATGGCCCTGCGGAGCGACGAGACCACCGAGGAACACGCGATCGGTGCGCGCTTTTCGTCTCAGCGCCACCGCGCTTGGCTCTCGGCCAATGAGCGGCGCCTGCAACTCCGGCAGAGATGGCACGCCTTTTTCCGCGAGTGGGATGCGGTCTTGCTCCCGGTGCTTCCCACGCCGGCGATTCTCCACGATCACGCCGAACCGATGGGGAGGCGGCGCATCGTCGTGAACGGGGAACCGCGTCCCTACTTCGACCAGCTGACCTGGATGGGACTGGCCGGGCCCGCGTATCTGCCGGCGACGGTGATCCCAATAGGTGTCACGTCGGAGGGGCTGCCGGTTGGGATCCAGATTGCGGGCCCGTTCCTCGAAGACCGCACCTGCCTCGATCTGGCCAAGCGCCTGTTCGCGATTCTCGGGGGTTTCCGAACGCCGCCGGGCTACGGCAGGGCTTGAATCCCTAGGGCTTGGGCACGCTCGGCTCATAGCGGATTACAATGCGTTCACCGCTGTCAAAACCACTCCGCATCCGCTCGCGCCAGCGATCGATATCGCCGGGGTATTTCCGGTCATACATCGCGAGCAAACGCTCGGATACTGCCCGGTCGGTGACGCGGCTCGCCCGGGAGTCAAAATGGGGGCCAGAGCGAAACTTCTCGTTGGCGCCAAGTAGCCCTTTCCAGCGCCCGTAGTTTCCCACCCAAATCCGCGCGCCCGTGAGCCCCCGCCCGAGCGCCTGCGCCTTCCAGGTTCCCGACTGGGTGTTGAGAATCACCGCTCCGTCGATCCAGCCGTACCAGACCTCTCCGTGACAGCGGCTCTCGGAGCCATCGGCGCGCAGCGGTGAGACGTAGACGTAGTCGCTTCTCTCGAGGGCCTCGACAGTCCCGTCAGGCAGAACCACAGCTGCGTCGGAGCGCCCCCAGGCGGATCGAAGCGGCAGAAATACCAAGGGAGCGAAGGCGACCGACCCCAAGAGGAAGTCACGGCGGCACAATCCCCCGCTCGAAAGGCGGGGCCGCGGCTTAGATTCCGGACCCATCGGATTCCTCCCCGACGTGTAGACCGCACTCGCGACTGGCTTCGGACTCCCACCACCAGCGGCCCGCTCTCAAGTCGTCGCCGGCCCGCACCGCGCGCGAACACGGCTCGCAACCCACCGACGGATACCCTTCGCGATGCAGCCGGTTCGTGGGAACGTTGTGCTCACGCACATAGTGCCACACGTCGTCGACGTTCCAATCCGCCAGCGGGTTGAGTTTCACCAGATCGCCATGGGTCCGGTCGATCTCCACCTTGGGGGTGCGGCGTCGCGTGACGTTCTGCTCCCGACGCAGGCCAGAGATCCACGCATCGATGCCCGCCGTGGCGAAGTATCGACGTAGCGGCTCGATCTTCCGTACGGCACAGCAGTGTTGCCGCAGAGGTACCGATTCGTAGAACAGATTCGGACCATGGTCGCGCACCATCTGCTCGACCGCGCCGGCGTCGGGGAAAATCAACTCGACGCGCTTGCCGTAGCGCTCCCGGACGCGATCGATCAGGTCGTGAGTCGCCTGGGGAATCCGTCCCGTATCCAATACGAAAACCCGGGTCTCGGGCTCGACGCGGTGCAACATATCGAGAAGCACCAGCCCCTCGGGCGCTCCAAACGAGCACGAGAGCACCAGGCGCGGATGAAAGCGGTCGACCGCCCAGCGGAGTAGCTCGGCAGCGTCGCGAGTCTCGTAGGCTCCGTTCGCGAGCTCTTTGACGAGCTGCTCGCGGGCGGCTTCGGTCGGGTTCTTCGCAAGGGGCGGCGAGCTGGTTGCGAGGGCAGTCTTCATGGCTCGAGCCTCTGGATGGGCGCGATCAAGGGAAATCCGATTCGCTATATCTTGATATAATATATCAAGAATTATAATTTATTATACAGTATTATTATCTCTAATTGATCCGCCCCGGCCAGAGCCAAACACCGGCGTGATCGCGGGCCCGTTCGGCGAGGGACTGGATCGTCTCGCCCATCGTTGGATGGAGGATTCCGGGTGCGAGCTCGGCCAGGGGCTCCAACACGAACGCCCGTTCGGCCAGACGGGGATGCGGCAGCGAGAGATTGGGGTCGCGCGAGACGGTGTCGCCATAGAGGACCAGATCGAGGTCGAGCTCTCGGGGACCCCACCGCAACGCGGGGCGCCGGCGGCCGGCGGCGGTTTCGATCGCGTGAAGCTCGGCCAGCAGCATTGGAGCTGGCAGTACGGTCGTCAGTTCGGCGCCCGCATACAGGTAGGGCCGCTGGAAGTCGGGACCCTGGGGGAGGGTCTCGTAAACTCGCGAACGCCCGACGAGGCGGGTCCGGTGCAGCTCCGCCAGTCGGGAAAAGGCGAAGCGAAGGCGGTCGGCGCGGTCTCCTCGATTGCTGCCGAGCGCTACGAAGGCTCGTGTCAAGGCACCGTGGCCGAGGCGAGCGGGCGCCCGCTGTCGAGCGACTCATCAGACCTCGTGACGTAGCGCAGGGTGAACGGGCGGAGCTCCTTGAAGGACGCCTCGCGGACCGGGCAGCCTTCCAAGGGACAAGTGGGGCAGTGCCGGGGTCGACAGGGGTCAAAGTGCACGATCGCTTCACCCGCCGAAGCGGCGGCCGTAATCACGACCTCCTCCACCTCAGCGCCCACTTCGTGGAGTCGGTCAGCGTCGTAGTAGCGGGGCACAACAAGATGGAGGTCTCCATGGGCGCGCCGCCCGGACCGCCAGGTGCGAAGGCTGTGGACGTCGATCCACCACGGACGACGCGCGCGTTCAAGGGCGTCGACCGCTCGCGAAAGCAGGGCGGGGTCGGTTTCGTCCATGAGCCCCGCCACCGCCCGCCGCACCAGGGTCCACCCCGTTTTCAGGATATGCAGGGCGACCCCGATGGCGAGCATCGGGTCGAGCCATTGCCAGCCCGTCAGGCGTACGATGCCTAGCCCGACGATCACCGCCGCGCTGGTGATGACGTCAGTGAGAAGATGACGGCCGTCGGCCTCGAGCGCGAGAGAGCCGGTCCGCCGCCCCAACCGCAGCAGGTACGCGCCGAGGAAGCCATTGAGGACCGACGCGGCGGTGATCAGAACCAGCCCCAGGTCGAGGCGCTGCAAGCTGGGCCCCTCGATCAGCTCGCGGGCGGCTGCGAACGCAATCCAAAGCGCCGCAACGCCGATCAGCGCCCCCTCGACGCCGGCGGAGAAGAACTCGATCTTCCCGTGGCCGTATGGATGATTGCGGTCGGCTGGGAGCGCGGCCACGCGCAAACTGAACAGCAGCAGCCCCGCAGCGGCGACGTTGACCACGGATTCCAAGGCATCGGAGAGGACCGCGCTCGAGGCCGTCGAAAACCAGGCGGCGGTTTTGAAGCCCAGCACCGCGATGCCACCGCCGAGGGCCAGAAACCCCGCGCGGATCCGATCCCCGTCGCTTGCGCGGCCGCTGTCGTCTGCGGGCTGGAGCACCGTCATTGCCGGGAGTCTAACGACTGCACCCCCCGCGGCGGAAACGGCTCGTTGGCCCCCGCTATCATCGAGCCATGTCGATGCCGCGAACCCAACCGCCCCTTGTTCGAACAACGATTCCGGGGCCGGCGTCGCGCGCCCTCGCCGAGCGGTTGGCTCGGGTCGAGAGCCACAACGTGACCTGCTTCGAAACCGGAGGGCCGATTTTCTGGGAGCGCGCGGCGGGCGCCAACGTGTGGGATGTGGACGGCAATCGTTTCGTGGATCTCGGCGCGGGCTTTGGGGTCGCAGTGGCAGGTCACAACCACCCCGACATCGTCCGGGCGATCGGGGATCAGGCCTCACAGCTTCTGCATGCGATGGGCGACATTCACCCGCCTCGGGTCAAGGTCGAGCTCCTCGAACGCCTCTGCGCGATCTACCCGGGCGGCGCCCCCGCGCGCGGCGTTCTGATGAGCTCTGGTTCCGACGCCATCGAAACTGCGCTCAAGACAAGCCTCCTCGCGACCGGACGCGCGGGGGTGATCGCGTTCGAGGGCGGCTACCACGGCCTTTCCCTGGGCGCCCTCGATACCACCTGGCGTCGCGATTTTCGCGAGCCCTTTGCGGCGCGCCTTCCGGCGGCGACCCGGTTCGCGCGGTACGGCGATGTCGAGTCGGTCGCCGAGGTGGCCGAGGGGCCCGGGCCCCCGGTCGGCGCAGTCCTCGTGGAACCCGTCCAGGGCCGGGGCGGTGAGCGTATCCCTCCGAGCGGCTTCCTGTCCGGGTTGCGGAGGCTTTGCGACGAGCGTGGCTGGCTTCTGATCGCCGATGAGATCTACACCGGCTTCGGCCGCACCGGACGCTGGTTTGGCTGCGACCACGAGTCCGTGATCCCCGACCTCCTGTGCGCGGGTAAGGGCATGACGTCGGGGATGCCGCTCTCGGTGTGCCTTGGACGCGCCGAAGTCATGCAGGCCTGGCCGGTGTCGAACGGCGAGGCGCTCCACACCCAAACCTTTCTCGGCCACCCCCTTTGCTGCCGCGCCGCCCTGGCGTGTCTGGACGTCCTCGAAGGCGAGAAACTGGTCGAGCGGAGCGCCACACTCGGTGGGCGCGCGCTCGACTGGTTGCGAGAGGGCTTCGCGCGGCACCCCTCGGTAAAGACGGTGCGGGGGCGCGGGCTCATGATCGGTGTGGAGTGCGGCTCGGGCGAGGTGGCAGGGCGCGCTCAGGTCGAGGCTCTGCGGCAGGGCGTAATCGTCCTGCCGTCGGGGCCCGCGGGCGAAGTGATCTCGATTACGCCACCGCTCACAATCGACAGCGAGACATTTCGCAAAGCCCTCGCGACGCTCGCTGCGGCGCTGCCCCGGTGAGCCACCCGAAACCCCGACCGGTACGGCGAACGCTCCGAACCGGCCATCCGGATCCCGCCCGCGCCGACCTCGAGCAAGAAATCCTCGCCTGGATGTGCACGCCCGACTGGAGGGAAGATGAGCCGCGTTTCGAGCGCCTGGCTCGCGGCCTATTTGCCCTACAGTTCGAGCGCTGCGAGCCGTACCGGCGTCTTTG
>CAZTOE010000020.1:24779-27459 GCA_964615045.1 uncultured Spirochaetales bacterium | reverse complement strand
AGTTGCTGCGCAACGTTCCCGGGGCAGCCGTGGTTGAGATCGGGAGCGGCTTTGCGGGCACCTACCTGACCGGGGCAGAGCACAACGACCCGTTCGTACCGGGCCCTGAAGGCCGACCTCGGACCAGCGCGAATCGCTCCGGCGGGGTGCAAGGTGGCATTAGCAACGGCGAAGATCTCTTCCTGCGCGTCGCGTTCAAACCGACGGCGACGATCCGGCTCGCGCAGGACACCGTGAGTCGTGGCGGCGAGCCGGTGACGCTCGAAGCCCAGGGACGCCACGACCCTTGCGTGCTGCCCCGCGCTGTCTCGATGGTCGAGGCGATGGTGCTGTTGGTCCTCGCGGATCAATGGCTGCGTCAACGGGCCACCGACGCCATCACTCGAGATGCACGAGGTGCCTGAACTAGGGCAGCAGGACCCATCCCGTGGCAAACGCCAGGCCTGCGCTCAACACGGCGAGGGTGGCGACCAGTGCGTGGGCCTCGCGCGAAACCGGCGCGCCCTGTTCGAGCCGCCAACCGAGGGTTCCCGCAGCAGCGAACAGGATGAGGGCCGCGATCGCGACTGCGCCGTGAAGCGTCGCGAAGGGGTCCCGGCCGCGGAGCCAGATCATCGAGGCCACGCCCCCGGCAAAGCCGAGTCCGATGCCGCCAACGGCCAAGCGCGCCCACCACAGATGGCGCTGTCGCACTTCCCAGAGTGCGCGCCCCCGCTGACGCGCACGCCGCAGGCCGAGCCCCGACCGCAAAGCCAAAACCGCGCAACCAATCGTCGCGCCCATCCAAACCGGATGGAGGTAGGCGAGAATCCGCGCCCAAGCTTCGTGGCCGGTGGGATCCAGTCACTCCACCCGGTTCACGGCGCCCTGGGGAAGGCGAGCGAGAAGCGTGTCGAGGGCGCGCTGCAAATAGCCTGCGTCGCGCGACTCGAGGGTCAACATCACCTTGAAGTCCTCGACTCCGACGCGCGGATATGAACCGAGGAGGAGTTCGGGAAAGTCCCCGAGCAATTCGTGAAGAACCTCGGCGACATCGCTCTCGCGCTCGGTCACGAAGACGCGCTTTAGCAGGAATGGGACTCCTTGGAGCTGCGTACGGATCGATTCGAATTTCTTGCGGAGCAACTCGGGAATGCCCGGAAAGATGTAGACATTGCGAAACACGACCAGAGGAAACCATAAGTCTCCCGAGTCGATGAGCTTCGCGCCAGCGGGAATCTGTGCCATCTTGAGTTGCGATTCGTTGGGCTTGCGGCCTTGCGCTCGTTCGATGCGACCGGCAATCGACTCGCTGTGCTCGATCGCTACCCCGAAGGCTTTCGCCACACCGTCCATCGTGAGATCGTCATGAGTGGGACCGACGCCGCCCGAAGTGAAGACATAGTCGTAGGTGGCGCTCATCAAGGCAACCTCGCCGGCGATCACGTCGATTTCGTCGGGAACGACGGAGATGCGCTGGAGGTCGACCCCCAGCGCCCGCAGCTCGCGGCAGAGGTAGGGGGAGTTGGCGTCGACTACTTTGCCGGAGAGGATCTCGTTCCCGATGACCACGATGCCGGCGCTGGACATACGCGGAAGGTAGAAGAGCCGAGTCACGGCCGGCAACGGCGCTAATCTTGAGCGATGCCGTGGCTGAGAGTGCAACCCGCCAATCGAGTCGTGCATGTGCCCGCGGGGACCCGTCTTCTCGATGGAATCCGGGAGTTGGGGATGCCGATTGCCAGCGGCTGCGGAGCCCACGGGTTGTGCGCACGGTGCGGGGTTGAAGTGCGCGGTTCATCGACAGCGCTGACCCGAGAACAAGCCGAAGAAGTCGAAGCCAAACGGCGGAATCAGATACCGGCCCGGCGGCGCCTCGCGTGTCGCGCGAGGGTGTTGGGGGATCTCGAAATCAGCACCCCATACTGGTGAGGGCGGAATACAGTCTTGCCGACGCGACGTAGCGCAATTCTGCTGGTGGATCACGGCAGCCGGGCGAGCGAAGCCAACCGGAATCTGGAAGCGATCGCCATCTTGCTGGCGCGGCGCGCTCCGAACTCCATTGTACGGGCGGCCCACATGGAGCTAGCGCCTCCGACCCTCTCCGAGGCGCTTCGGGACTGCGTTGGCGCAGGCGCCGAGCGGGTCATCGTACACCCGTACTTCATCGCGCCGGGTCGCCACAGCCGCGAGGACATCCCGCGCATGTTGCGAGAGGCGGCCCTCGTCTACCCGGATCTGGAAATCCGCGTGACGGAGCCGTTGGGGATTCACGAGAAACTCGTCGATGTGATCTTGGAGCGCGTGGAAGCGGCAGGTCCGCTCGAGACCCAGGGCGGCTAGCCCACGGCCCCGGGGCCGTCTCCTCCGTAACGCTGCTCCATTTGCCGCCAGCGGTTGTAGGACGACACCACGCCCCCAACCGAGAAGAGCGCCGCGGCCAACACGAACCGAATCCATAGCGACGTGTCCCGCAGGAGCTCGGCGTCGAAACTTCGCCCCTCAAGCGCCAGAAAAATCACCATCAATACCAGTGCGATCGGGATGCCGCGCCCGCACACGCCCCAAAGGAGCATATAACGCGTACGCCCGCCCGCGCGGATTCGCTCCCATTCCTCACGGTTGAGAACTGCCATCTGGTGCTCAGCCGCCCTTCTTCCCGGGCGATTTCGCTCGCCCGCGGTCCGCTCCGCGGGCCTTG
>CAZTOE010000020.1:18590-24679 GCA_964615045.1 uncultured Spirochaetales bacterium | reverse complement strand
CCTGTCGACTCCGCTCGCCCAGCGCTCGCTGCGCGGCCCGCTCCGCGGGCCTTGCCTGTCGACTCCGCTCGCCCAGCGCTCGCTGCGCGGCCCGCTCCGCGGGCCTTGCGCGCGCTTTCGCGGATGTAGCGCTTCGTGATGGGGGAGAGGTCGTCCTTCGGCACACGGCATTCGATCAACACAAAGTCACGAACCTCGTGGGCGGCGCGCAGCGCCTCACGCAGCTCACCGCGGGTGTCGGCCCGAAATCCCACCCCACCCCAGGCCTGCGCCAATTCGGCGTAGGGCCACGGCGGAATTTCGAGAAGATCGTGGCGCGGCGAAACGGGGCGAAAGATCTGCCAGCCCGAGTTGTTGATGAGCACCACGATCGGCGCGAGACCTCGCTTCGGCGCGTGAGAAATCTCAGGACCGGTCATCTGAAACGCACCGTCACCCGAGAGCACAAGGGGTCGACGTCCAGTGCCGATCTCAACTCCAAGGGCGGCCGGGATCGCAAAGCCCATCGAGGCATAATATCCCTGGGCGAAGTACAGGCCCTCGCCGCGGAGCCGCAATTCGAGGCCCCCAAAGAGGGCATCGCCCGATTCGGCGACGACGTGGTAGCCCGCGTTGCGATCGAGGAATTCGTTGATCTCGAGCAGCATGTCATTGACGCGCAGCGGCGCGCGCAGTCGAACGTCGCCCCGCCGCAGATTGTCGTGATACACGACGCGCTCCCGGAAGCGCGGCGTGCGCTGTGCCGCCAGCGCCGCCACGAAGTCGCGCAGCACCACCTCCGTGTAGGTGTGGAACGAGACATTCACCCGACCCGCGGTTGCCCACACCGCGCGCTCGCGCCTGACCTGGGGCTTCGATGCGCCGAGATTCATGTCGGTGAGCTGAGTGCCGAGGGCGAGAACGAGATCCGCCTTGCGCACGCGGTCCTGAATCGCGCGCGGGCTGAACGGGCCGACGTGGATCCCCATGTGCAGAGGGTGATCCATCGGAAAGACGCCCTTGGCCAGCACCGTGGTCACAACGGGAACCTGAAGTTTCTCCGCGAGGCGTCGAAATTCCCGTTCGGCGCCCGCGCGAAATAGCTCCACGCCCCCGATCAAGATCGGGTTCTTCGCGGAGCTGAGATGTTGGACCGTCTCGCCCACCGCCTCATCGAGCTTCCGCCGGTCGGAGCTGGGTCGGGCGAAGCTCCCGCCCCAGTCGCGCACCACTTCCGGCACCGGGATCGTCTGGTCGACCAGATCGCGGTGAATCTCGAGATAGCCTGGCCGGTACTCGGTCATGACGGAGCGCACGAGTTCGTGCACCTCATCTGCAGCGCGCTCGAGGCGAGTGATGCAGCGCGCATCGCACGTTACTTCCTGGAAAATCCGAAACTGACTCTCAATGTCCTTGGCTTGGTGATGCACACCGGCGAGTTTTTGCTCGGCTTCGCCGGGTCCGCCCGACACCACCAGCAAGGGGATCTGCTCGGCGTAGGCACCGGCGATCGCGTTGACCACGTTGTGCCCACCCGCACCGTAGGTCACGCAGAGTACGCCGAGCTTGCGGGTGCTGCGCGCATATCCATCCGCTGCAAACCCCACGGCGGGCTCGTGGGAGAAGGTGACGATCTCGAGCCCGCGCTCGCGACCGAAGCGGTGGAAAAGGCCAAGGACCAGATCCCCGGGCAGACCAAAAAGATGGGTAACCCCGGCGCGCTTGAGATACGCGACGAGAAAGTCCCCGAGGGCCATCTTGGGGCGCATTTGCGAACGGCGTTGGCTGTGGAGGGACCGAGCGGTCCGGGCCATCGCGACAACCTAGCAGGGAAACGACCGCCCAGGGTACCCAAAGTGATGGAGACCATGGCGTTGCGGGCGCGGTGTTCGGAGCGGCCGTCCGCGAGGCCTACACGAGGAGATCCTGAATCGCGACCTGGCCGGTGGAATGACATCGCGCTTTGATCTCGCCCGTCGCGCGGCTAGAGCACTTCATCAACGACGATCTCCACGTCGCGGTCACCGGCTTCGAAGCGACCCGCAGCACTGCCCTGAAGGTCTCCCGCGACGCGCGTGGTGACGTTCCCATCTTGATCGAGCCATGCGGAGAGTTGTAGAGGCCCCCGGAACGGTCGGGTCTGGATCATCCGATCGTCGGGACCCAGTTCAAACGCAAAGGGAAAGCGCGGAGACGCCACTCGTTTGACGGCGACCGGAGGTCCACCGCCTTCGCCGCGCGCGATCACGAACAGCGTTGCGCCGTCGGGAAGCGCTTCCGCGATCTCATCGGCGATGCGCACGACACCTCGAATCGCGGGGTCGGGAGCTCCAGAGCCAGGCGCTGCGGTGGGCGGCGCAGGGGGAAGGGTCGCCGGCGGGCCCGCGGGCGCCGGCGCGGCCCCTTCCGGAAAGATCCGGGCGAGGTCGGGCCGCTCGGGTTTCTCTCCGGGTACGAAGGGCTCGACGGCACGGTCGCAGCCGGCGAGCAGCAGTCCGAGCGTCATCGCAAAGACAATTCTCATGGCACTCGAAAACACGTCCCGCCCAACTCCACAGGTGTCACCCACCGGTGGCAGCTCGCCCTTCCGCACTCCGCTCCGCGGCGGTTGCCGATCGAACGCCAACCTAGCAGTCCCTGGCGCTGGCTTCGCGGAGAGGCTCGAGATCGGCTTGAGGCTGAGCGTCCTCGTCGGACGATTCGGCGTCGAGAAGCCCGTTCTCGCGGACCCAGCGCATACTCCGGTAATCGAAACCTCCCTCCGCGAGCTGGTTGAACTTGATCACGTCGAAATACGGCGAGAGGTCGAAGTCGCGGGGCGTCAGCAGCGTGGGGTGGCGCATTCGGAACAGGCCGGTGTACTCCCGACTGCGGTGCCCGAGGATCCGGTCGATCAGGCGCGACCTCCTGGCCAGCAGCGGACTCGAGTCGCCGACCCGCGTGGGGAGAATCGGGAATCCGACACGCTGGAACAGCCGGCCCACTAGACTCGAACAGATCACCTCGGTGGGCCGACCGCTGCCGTAGTGCAGCGCGGCTTCCCGAAAGCGATTGGGGACCAGCCCGACCGGAATCAGGTATCGCGCCAGGTCGAACACGTTGCGGAGATCATAGCGCCAGCCGATCGTGGCGATCGCCTCATCGATGATGATGGAAGCGTCGTCGCGGCGCAGGCCGTGCGGCCGACACAGGCGAACGTTCATTTCCGCGTACTTCGCGAGCGGTGACGCGATCACGCCCTCGGGAAGCGCCTCCACCAAGAGGGAATCCGCCTCCGCGCCGAACTGCTCGCGTACCTGATCGCCGAGCCGACCGCCGCGGCGCACCAGCTCATCGCCGATGTAGAGGGCGGCGTGAGACCAGGAGCTCTGGGTGAGGTAGCGGATGATCGCGGAGACCCGCTGCTCGCCCTCAACCAACAGGACGTCGCAGCGCCGGATGTGGCGTCGGAGAGCATCGAGGTCGGCGGGCGTCCGCCGTTCATAGCGGGGCAGCGGGGTCTGGAGATACGCGATGATCTTTGCGGTCAACCACCGACGGACGCCCACGGCTTTGGACCTCGTTCGATCGAGCTCGGCCACGCAAGCGTCGGCCGCGCGCGGTGCTGGACCTCATCTGCATCGGTGCGCCCGACTCGCGCACTTAGCTTTACACCATGGGCTCGATCCGAGACACTCCGGCGTCTTGTCCTTGAGCGCGAAGACTCTCTGGCCGCGAGAGGCGGTGCTACGCCCATGCCTCTGGCTGAGCCTCGGTGCCTGGGCGGGAGCGCTGGCCTTCTTCGGCTTTTCGGTCGCGCCCGCCGCGTTGCGGATCGCTCCGCCGCCCCTCGCCGGAGACCTCGTGAGATCGGTGCTCGGAGCACTCAACTGGGCAGGGGTCGTCGCTGGGATTGTGGTCGCCCTGCTCGCCTCGCTGCTCCACCGGGGGCGTCTGGCGATTTTCCTTCCACTGACGTTGGTGCTCTGTTGCGCGACCAGCCAACTGCTCGTGACACCAGCCATCGCGCAAGTGCGCCTCTCCGACCCGAACAACGCGGCCAACCCCGAGGCGGCGGCGCGCTTTGGGCGCCTCCACGCCGCTTCGGTGGGGCTGTACGCGGCAACGCTTCTGGGTGTTATCGTTCTCGCCGTCTGGCACGCTCACCGCGAATCCAAAAGTGGTGATTTCACCGCAAAATAGCTCCACAGCCGGCTCTCGCGATGCCAACTGGGCGTGAAAAAGCGCCGCCCGAGTGAGAAAAACCTGGACTCATCCATAGCCGCCCCGAAGGGCGTGGGGTATCTTTCGAGCCTTCGGGAAATTGCCCAAGTTTCGCGGGTTTACAGGACCGTAGCACGGTCCACGAGGCTTCATGGACGTCAGAATCAAGGCCGTTGTCGAGTTTACGCTCTCGGGCACCGCCCTCGAGGATGGCCTGGCCGAGTACGACGAACTCACAGTCGAGGGCTTGCTCCGCGAGGTGATCGACAAGGCGATTGCCTGCGACGACGTGCGGATCCAGGTGCTGGAAGGCCCTAACACCCTCGAGGAATACGACCAGCAAAGTGAAGCCGGCGTCGACGGCTGACGCTCGCCTCCTTCCCTCAGATTAGCATCAACTGCACGACACGCGCCTCCCGCTCTCGGCGGAGGCTCCGACGCGGCACCTCCGTTGGCATCTGCGGGCGATAGATCCCCTCTCGGCGAGCGTGCTCGAGAATTCGACGATACAGGGACTGAAAGCGTCGGCCGTGGTTGAAATAGCGCAGATGGGCGAGTTCGTGGCAAAGCGTGTCGATGAGGCTCGAATAACGCAGCGGCCGGCCGCTGGTCGCGTGGAACAAGCGGATTCGGATGGTGCCGTCGGAGAAGCACACGCCGTAGCGGCTCTTTACGCGCGGTCCTTCCGGCTCCAGGACCCGGTACGCTAGGCCGAACCGCCCGGCCAGTAGTCCAGCATCGCGCTCGAGGCGCCCCATGATGTCCCGCGCCATCGCGCGGCGCGCCTTTGCCGCGATGCGGGACGCGGCTGCGACTGACGGAATCCGAGTGGGCGACCCGGTTCCCCAGCCCCGGACGACCTCAGCGAGCTCCAGCTGCACGGCTGGCATTTTCGGGTTTTGCTTTGGGGCGTCAAGCGCGTGGTATGGTTTCAGCGGTGACTGAGGCTACGACCGAGACGCTGTCGATCTTCCCGCTCCCGACCGTCGTACTCTTTCCGCGCGCCCGGGTTCCTCTCCACATCTTCGAGCCGCGTTATCGGGAGATGACCGCGAACGCTCTCGACGGCAGCCGCTGTCTTGGAATGGTTGCCGTGCGCCCCCAATTCCTCGACCAAATGGCGGGCGATCCACCGGTCTTCGCGACTGGTTGTTCGGGCATAATCGAACGAGTCCAGCGCCACCGCGACGGGCGCTACGACCTCGTGCTCCTGGGCACGCATCGCTTCCGCATCGCCGAGGAACTGGCGAGAGGGCACCAGCTCTATCGAAGTGCGCGAGTCGAACGCCTCGAAGACCATTTCGATCCGACGACGGAAGCGAACGCGCTCCAAGCCCTCCGCCTTGAGGTGATCGAAGTGCTCAAGCAGTTGCTCGGAGCTGCGTCTCAACGCACGGGAGGCCAGCTCGACCCGCAGCGTTTCTCGGGGATCGACGACCTCACCTTTGTCAACATCTTGTGCCAGCTGCTCGATGTCCCGCCCGCCGAGAAGCAAGGCCTGCTCGAAGCCGATCGAATCGTTGATCGCTGCCACCGGTTACTCGCGGTGTTGCGCTTTCGACTTGCGGAAATGCGCAGTGCGGGCCCGTCCGACCTGCTCCATTGAGCGCGAAAAAACTAGCTAGAACTCGAAAAAGTTTGAATAACGGAGATTCAAAAGATTGACAAACGCCGGTTGATGAATTCCGAAGCGCCCGGTTATGCCAACGGCCGAACCTTGCGACCGGATTGAAACCCCGCGAAATTGGTCATGGAACGGACTTCAAAACGACGGTTCTCGCGGTCTCATTTGGCGTTTCGCGCCGTCGCTGTGGCGTGTCGCCCACCCTCCCGATTCGCTCGCGCGCACTCTTGCGAGAGCCCCTCCGCTGTGGCCTTGCGGCCCGGGGACAGGAAGTGCGCATGGA
>CAZTOE010000020.1:0-18580 GCA_964615045.1 uncultured Spirochaetales bacterium | reverse complement strand
GCCCCTCCGCTGTGGTCTACTCATTGCCCTTCCGGCAAGCAAATGCAGGGGTAATTGCCGGAAGAACCCTCAAAATCGCTGAGAATCAGCTAAATGACCCAACCTCTATCGGCCTGGGACGGGCTCCTTCGTGCCCTCGCCAAAGAGCTTCCTCCGCTTGTGTTCGAGGCTTGGCTCGAACCCCTGGTGGCAGAGCCATCGGATCTCGGTCTGCGCATCTTGTGCCCCAGCTCGTTCCATTGCGAGCGGGTCCGGGATCGCTTCTTGCCTCTGCTGAGCCGGAGACTCGCTTCGCAACTGGGCGAGAGCTTTGAGATCAAGCTCGTGGTGGCACCGGGTGCCCGAGCCCGCCGCGCCGCCCGCCCGCGTCTCCCTGAACCGGGGGAGGAAGCGTCAGCGTCGCCGCGCGGGCCCAAGAAGGTGCGCCCGAAGCGTCGCGAGCCGGATGCCGCCCCCGACGCGGCCCGGCCTCCCCTGTTCCCCCTCACCTTTCAAACCTTCGTGGTCGGGCCCGCGAACGCCCTGGCCCGAGAAGCGAGTTTGGCGGTGGCCCAGGGGCGCCAACTCGCGATGATGCCCCTCTGCCTCGTGGGAGGTTCGGGCCTCGGCAAGAGCCATCTAGCCCACGCAATCGCGTGTGCCGCGCGTGGGCAGGGTGGCGAACGCGTTCGGCTGGTCTCGGCGGAACAATTCACCAACGAGATCACCGGCTCGATCCGAAGCCGCCGCACCGCCGAGTTCAAGACCCGATACCGCGACGAAGTGGACGTACTGGTTGTCGAGGATGTGGACTTCCTCCAGGGCAAGCGCGCCACCCAGTTGGAGCTCTTCTATACGCTCGAGTGGCTCCAGCGGCGCGGCCGGCGGGTCGTGTTCACGGCGACACGTCTTCCTCGAGAGATTCCCGATCTCGACCCACGACTGGCGTCCCGAATGGCCGCGGGGTTGTGCGCCGAACTCGAAACCCCCGACCCGGCCTTGCGACGCGAAATCCTGCGCGCGAAAGCCGCCCACGGCGGTGTGCGGCTACCTGGGGATTGTCTCGAGCGACTCGTTGCGTGTCCGGCCTCCAACGTCCGGGACCTCGAGAGCGTCCTGATCCAACTGGTCGCCAGTGCGGCGCTATTGGGGCGCCCGATCGATCTGGAGCTCACGGACGCCGCGCTGCGCAAAATCGCCCAACCCGGTCAAGCATCGCTCGAGCCCGAAGGCGTGGCCCAGGTGGTCGCATCGTTCTTCGGGACGACACCGGATGCCCTCGCCTCGGCCTCGCGCCGCCGCGACGTGCTGCTCCCGAGGCAGCTCGCGATGTACCTGAGCCAGCGATTTACGCCGGCCTCTCACCAACGCATCGGCAAGACCTTCGATCGCAACCACACCGCGGTCGCCAATGCAGTCAAGGTGGTCGAGCGCGCGATCCTGGAACGCGCCCCACTTCGCTACCAAGTCGAAGCCCTCGTCGCGAAGCTCGAGGAAATCTCTAGGCTGAGATGAATGGGCGTCAAGAGATTGCTGCGGGCCCTGCGCGGCGAGGCAATCGGTCGCAAGAATTTCCAGGGCGACCTTTTCGACCGTTTTCAGGGGCTAGACCCACTCTTCGAGCGGGCCTCGGGTGCGAGCGTCCTAGACGTCGGGATGAGCGAAGGTCATATCGCCTACGAGTTCGCACGCCGCGGCGCCACTCTCATTCACGGCTTGGAGAAACACCACGATAAGGTCCGCTTCGCGCGCCGCTTGTTTCGCGACGTTCCGGTCGCCCATCGGTTTTGGTGCGTCGATCTGAGCCGTCCGACAGACCTTCTCGCACCCGGGGGCGGCGGCGACGATCGTTCCGAGCTGCGGGCAAGGTATGACGTGGTGCTGTTTCTCGGCATCTATCACCATCTGCGCAAGCAGATGCCCCAGACTCGCCTGGACGCGCTGCTCGACGCGCTGCTGGAGCATGCAGGGACCTGGTTCGGCGTGCGCAGCGACGCGCTGCCGGATTTCGCCTCGCGGATCGAGGCCCAGGGATTCGGCCTCGACTACGAGGCGCCCAAGGAGAAAGTCGGACTGCTGCGGGTGTATCGGCGCGCCAACCGCTGACGGGTGGAGCGCCCTCAGCGGACGTCGTTCACCCGGCTCCGTCGATCTGCAGCAGCGGACTCGCCGCGCCGATGCGCGGAGCCGAAGCCGTCGCTCGGCTCGGCTTTGCTTCCCGGAAGCGGCGCGGACCGGAGAGCTCTCGATGGCGTTGCGGCTCGAGCGAGGGAGGATCTTGCGACGGTTCCTCGAACACGCGCAGGATCTCGTACTTCGTACTGCGTTCGGCGGGGATCCGACCCATCTCCCGGATCAGGCGGCGCATCTCTTCGGCGGGCAGATTCTCACCGTGGTCGGCGCCCGATTCGCGGCTGATCGATTCCTCCATCAGCGTCCCGCCAAAGTCGTTCGCGCCGGCCAGGAGTGCAATCTGGGCCAGCTTGGTTCCCATCTTCACCCACGACATCTGGATGTTCGGGATCCAGGGGCGCAGAAACAAACGCGCGACGGAGACGATCCGGACGTCCTCAGGTGTGTTGGAGCCGGGGCGAGCGCCGAGGTGATTGTAGAGCCGGTTCCTTTCGTGGATGTACCCAAGCGGCACAAACTCGGTGAAGCCTCCGGTCTCCTTCTGGATGTCGCGGATTAGTTCGAGATGGCCCGCCACATGGCGGGGTTGCTCGATGTGTCCGTACATGACGGTGGCGGTCGAGCGCAGCCCGACCCGGTGCGCGGCCTTCACGATCTCCACCCAGCGCGACGTATTGAGCTTGCGCGGCTCGATGATCTTTCGCACCTCATCGTCGAGGATTTCGGCCGCGGTGCCGGGAATCGTGCCGAGACCCGCGTCGCGCAGCCACGACAGATACTCCTCAAGCGGCATCCCGCTGGAGCGTTGGCCGTAGTCGATCTCCTCGGGGGAGAATGCGTGGAGGTGGATCTGGGGAAACTCCCGCTTTAGCGTCGTAACGATCTCGTGATAGTGGGTGTAATCCTTGTTGGGATGGATCCCCCCTTGGATGCAGAACTCGGTCGCCCCGCGGGCTACCGCATCACGCCCCTTTTCGATCAGGACCTCCATCGGGTAATCGAAGGCGTCGGGGTCGTCCTTGTGCCGGGAGAAACCGCAGTAGGTGCAGCCGGTGTAACAGACGTTGGTGAAGTTCATGTTGCGACACACGACGAAGGTAACGATGCCACCCTTGTCGTCTTGCCGCGCCAGATCCGCGGCGCGCATCAACGCGAGCAGGTCGCCGCCTTGGACCTGAAGCAAGGCCTCCGCGTCGTCCACCGAGAGCTCGCGTCCCTGCAGGGCGCGATCGAGGATACCGGCGACCGCCGGCGAGATCTCGGAGATCAGCCGCTCCAAGCTCATGCGGCCTCCTCGGCGCGGTTCCCCGCACGTGCCCGGACGTAGCCGCCTTCATCCGCGATGTGCGCGATCGCGCGACGCATCGTTGGATCGACAAACTCCGGTTGCGCGAAGTGCCGGGGATATAGCGGTAGGCGTTGGCGAAGCTCTTGGCCAGACGCCTCGGTGCGGTCGCGGAGGACCTCGAGTTTGGGCCAGGGTGCTTCCGGGTTGATGTAGTCGACCGTGACCGGGGAGACACCGCCCCAATCGTCGACCCCCGCGCCAAGCAACCGGTCGAGCAGACTGACCCGGTCGGGATTCGAGCCTTCGACGAGGTTGGGTGGCGCCTGGACGTGGATCTCGCGCCCCAAAATGAGGCGCGCCATCGCGACCCAGGCGACCACGTCATCGTCTTCCGGAGACGGAGCACCGCGCATCTTGGTGTCCGACTTGGGATGGAACGGCTGGATAATCGCCTCTTGAATGTGCCCGTAGTGGTCGGCCAATTCACGGATCGCGATCAGTGTGTCGACGCGCTCTTCGATGTTCTCGCCGATCCCCAGCAACATGCCGGTGGTAAAGGGAATCTTCAGCTCTCCCGCTTCACGGTGCATGCGCAACCTCAGTTCGGGCTTTTTGTCGGGCGCCCAGAAATGGGCTTCGCCCTTCTGGTGAAGGCGCTCACTCGTCGTTTCGAGCATCAGGCCCATCGACGCGTTCCACGGGCGCAGCGCCTCCATCTGTGGCTGTGTCAGCAGACCCGCGTTGCTGTGGGGAAGCATTCCCTGCTCGACAGCAACCCGGCAGGCCTCGACCAGATAATCGGCAGTGGTGGTATAGCCCTGGCTCTCGAGCCACGCGCGATAGTCGCGAAACGAGAGCTCGGGTTTATCACCCAGACAGAAGAGGGCCTCGATGCACCCGGCCCGACGTGCGGCGGCGCAAGTCGCCCCGACTTCGTCGAGGCCAAACGTCTTGGCGGCAGGATCGTTGGGATGTTTGACGAAGGTGCAGTACGTGCAGCGGTTGCGGCACAGGTTGGTGAGCGGAATGAACACGTTCGGCGAAACCGTGACGAGATCGCCGAAGGCGAGACGCTTCCCCTCCTGGGCGGCCTCCGCGGTGCACTCGAGGAGTGCCCGATCCCGCAGCAACTGATTCCCGAGGCGCTCGGCCGGACCGCGGTCCATGCGACCGGTGTCGACTGCTTCGCGCAGTAGCGCCTCGGCCTCGCGCCGGGCGAGCGGGATCTGTGGCGAGGTGGGGGGGAGGGCCACGCAGCGTGGATCCTTATTGGCCAGGGGTTGTAGTCGCCTAGCGGCTCGGACGCATTGCCGACTCCCCGAATATACCACGGAGTCCATCAGCCCCCGACCACCCGTGGCAGAAGCTCCCCGATCGGGCCGCGCAACACCACGTCCGCCAGATCGTCCATCTCGGTCGGAGATCCGTTCACGATCACCACCTTCGCCCCGGCCTGTTTGGCCACCGGTACGACCTCGGCAATCGGGTAGACCGCCAGCGTCGTACCGACCGCGAGCATCAGGTCGCAGTTCTGGGCGGCCGCTTGGGCACGTAGCAGGTCTCGCTGCACGAGAGATTGTCCGAAGGATATCGTGGCGGATTTGAGGATCCCGCCGCACTTCTCACAGGAGGGGTCCTCCTCACCGACGCGGACGCGATCGAGGGCGTGCTCCATCGGCCAACGGGCCTCACACGTCATGCACATCACCTCGCGGAGCGTGCCGTGGATCTCGACGACCCGCCCGGGGCTGTTGCCGGCCTTCTGGTGGAGACCGTCGACATTCTGCGTGAGGAGCGCCTGAAGCTTCCCGCGGCGCTCGAGCTCAGCGAGGGAGCGATGGCCGGCGTTGGGCTCGGCGCGGCGGGCGACGTGGACGAGGCGATCGCGCCAGGCACGCTTGCGCACCTCGGGGTCAGACAGATAGTTCTGGATCGTGGCCATCTTTTCGGCTTCCGGATTCTTGGTCCAGAGGCCCCGGGGGCCCCGGAAATCCGGGATGCCGGATTCGGTGGAGATGCCGGCGCCGGTCAGCACCGTGACCCGCTCTGCCTCGTCGACCCAGCGACGCGCCCGCTCGATCGAGGCGTTCAGCTCCGAATCGGAGATCGCGCTCTCGGACATCAGCTCCCCCGCAATGCGGCTCGTGGCGCGGGCTCAATCGGTCGGGAGTTAGGCGGCGGCCCCGCTCTCGGTTCCGTCGGCGACTCCGATCCATTCCCGCAGTTGCTGGGGCGAAGCTTGCCAAAGCCAGTCGCCCGCGGGTAGGCCGCCTCGATTGCGCTCATCGAGCACCCGGAACAAGCCCACCAAGATCGGGATCATCTGCTCGCCGGGGATCCGCCGGTAGAGCACCTTTCCGATTCGCGAGCCGGTGCGTGACCCGCCGACCAGCAAGACGTGATCGTTTTTCCCGTAGCCGAAGATTCCGATCTCGGCGGAGGGGGGACGAGCGCAACTGTTGGGGCAACCCGTAATGCGGATCTCAGCTTCGACGTGACCCAAACCAGCCGCTTCGATCGCCTCGAGGTAGCCCGGGAGAACACGCTCCGCCTCGGTCATGGCCAGCCCGCAGGTCGGTTTCGCGGGGCACGCCATCGCCCAGCGCCGCACCGCCGAGCGCGTCTCCGGCCGCCCCACCCGGTGGCGATCCAGGATCGCCTCCAACGCTCCGCGATCCCGGATGCCGCAGAGAACCACGTCCTGGTGCGGGGTAAACCGCACACGCAGGCCCAGGCTTTCGACAGCCTCCCGCAACGCTGCCCGGAGCGGCGGCTCGATCCGGCCGCTATCGACCGAGATTCCGTAGAACGATGTGCCGTCGGCGGCGCGGTTCCAGCCGAGGAGCAACTGAGCCTCCGGAAGCGGCTGCGGAATCGCGTCCTCGAGGTCCACGGTAAACCGTTCGCGGAGCTCGCGTTTCACGGTCGCCACGCCCATCCGGCGCAGCGTGTATTTCCAGCGGGCCAGGCGGCGCTCTTTACGTTCGCCGTTCTCTTTCTGAAGGATCGCGATTGCCCTCACCGCAGCGACGACCTGGTCGCGCCGGATCCGGCCGAGGTAGGGGCCGAGAAGCGCTGCGGTGCGCGGATTGTTGTGGGTCTGTCCCAGGCCGCCGCCCGAATACAAATCCCAACGGCCTCCATCACAGCCATCACCGTCGACGACGGGTAGCAGCCCGATGTCCTGGGTGCGCAGATCGATCGAGTTGTCGTGGGGGTGAGCGAGGCCGACTTTGAACTTGCGGGGCAGGTACTGGGATCCGTAGAGCGGTTCTTCGGCTTGGAGCGACCGACCCGGTGAGCCCTTCCCGTCGATCCCGAAGATCTGGAAATAGGCCGCGCTGCGCGGAGCGAGCTCGTCAGCAATCGCTTGGGCGAGCTCGCGGGCGCGGGGATCCCAGCTGTCCAAGCCGTCGAGCGGCGAGGTCATCACGTTGCGGTTGATATCGCCGCAGGCGCCCAGCGTCGCATCCCGGCGGTAACGACGGCTCAGGCCCCGAATCAGCGGGGCGAGCTGGGTACCTTCGACCCAGTGAAACTGAACGGCCTGCCGTGAGGTGATCCGCAGCGTCCCGTCGGCGTGGGCGTCGGCGGCGTCGTCGAGGGCCGCCCACTGCCGCGCGTCGAGTTCGCCGCCGGCCGGGCACTTGATACGAACCATGAACATGAAGCGGTCCGTCTTGCGGCCGCGCTCCCCGCGTGCCTGCTGCTTGTAGACCCCGAGGAACTTTGAGAGCTCCTTGCCGACGTTCCCGATCGTGGGAGCTGCGCCACGGCTCAGCGCCTCGATCTCCTCCCGGAAGGGCTTCGCTTCGCCATGTCCGTCGTCCACGAGGAGAAAACCTCGGCTGGCGTGCTTGATCCGCTCGTTCTTCGACATCGCGTCGAGACCCGCGTTGCCGAGCGTGATCGCCGGGACGTCGGGCGGGAGCCAGTCGGCAGGGATCCGGTCCGCGGGATCGTACTTCTGGCTTGCTGATTCGGACGGATCGCGATGCATCGGAGACTCCTTGCTCAGGCGCAAAAAAGAGCATAGGAGACCCGGAATATAGAATCAAAATATACATTTTTATAAAGTATTAATCACGGGTGCGTCTCAGCCGCACCCCCGCGTGCTCGAGTACGCCGGCAATCGGCTTGGGCTTGCGTACAGTCACCGTGATGGCCTCGGCCGCGAAGTTCACCAGCACCGCGCGGGCGATCCGTTCGGCCAGCGCCTCGACGAGCTTGTGCTCCTGGTTCCCGGCCACGTCTTCCACCACCTCGAAGATCCGCTTGTAGTGAAGCGTGTCCGAGATCCGATCACTTCGCCCCGCGCGGCTCAGATCGGTTTCCACCTCGAGATCCAGGAGAACCGGGCGCCGCATGCGGCGCTCTGCGGCGGTGACCCCGAGGGCGGCTGGAATCTGGATCCCCTCGAGAATAATGCGATCGCGTTCCCATTCCATGGGATCCCCCTTGTAATGAGATGTGGTGAGGTCTGGAAGTGCGTACAAGCCGGCGGGGAGCTTGGTGGGACAGCGCGATTCGGCGAAAGGTTGCTCAGCCGCCGATCTGGGACATCGTGCGGATGGGTTTCTCGAAGAGCCCGTCGGTGATGTGGTGCTTCAGCTCCTTCGCCCGGACGCCGGCTCGCAAGCGGGCAGCGATCTCGGCGTCGTTCTCCCCGCCTCGGAGCGCAGCGAGGAGGTCGTGCTCCCGGAGCGAGAACAGACAGGTACGGAGCTTACCGTCGGCGGTCAACCGGATGCGATTGCAGGTCGAGCAGAAGGGAGCGGTCACCGAATCGATGAAGCCCAGCACGCCGGGTGCCCCGTCCGCAAAGACCCAGTCCCGACTCGGCGCGTGCGGGTCCTGGGCGGGGCTCGGCTCGAGCGCGTAGTGCTTCTCGACTTGCGCGCGTAGCTCGTCGCCCGGGACTAGCGCGTGCTCGCCCCAGCGATGGCCGTGTTCGAGGGGCATGAACTCGATGAAGCGCACCTCGAAATTGCGCTCGCGGGCGAGCCGGGCGAAGGCCAGGACCTCGCGATCGTTCGCACCCCGGATCGCCACGCAGTTGATGCTGATCGGTTCAAGACCTGCCGCTACCGCCGCATCGATTCCCGCCAGCACCTGGGGGAGGGCATCGCGCTGTGCCATCCGTGCGAAGTTCTCGCGGTCGAGGGAATCGAGGCTCACGTTGACCCGCTTGAGGCCCGCCTTCGCCAGGGGGCGGGCGAGCCGCGGCAGCTCCGTCCCGTTGGTCGTGAGGGCGAGGTCTTCGAGGCCCGGCAGCGCCGCGAGCTCTTTCACCAGAAAGGGCAGGTTCTTGCGCAGCAGGGGCTCGCCCCCGGTGATCCGCAGCTTGCGCACCCCGGCGGCTACGGCGATTCGCGCCACCCGGGCGATCTCCTCCAGGGTCATGAGGTTCTCGCGCGGCAGCCACTCGATATTTTCGTCGGGGATGCAGTACAGGCAGCGGAAATTGCAGCGATCCGTCACCGAGATGCGGAGGCTCTCGATCCGCCGACCGAACGAATCCTGCAGCGGAGCTTCAATCGCTTGGGCGCCCGGCGAGGGAGCACCGACCGGGGGGTTTCGCATGGCGCCAAGGTAGAGCATTCTGGGCGCTCATACAGGAACTCCGCCCGACGGCCCTCCGGTTCTCTCGCCGCTCTGCCGCGCGCCGCTTGCGGCAGAGCCTGGAACGAGCCGAGGACGATCCAGCCGGTGTGCACCGTGAGGAGCTTGCCATGCCCCCTACCTTCGACGAGGTCGTAGCGCGCGAGGCGCGGGTGTTCCTGCCCGTTGTCAAGAGGATGCCGGTGGCATTGGTCTCGGGTCAGGGTTCCCGGGTCCGCGACGTGGAAGGCCGGGAGTTCATCGATCTCACCTCTGGCTGGGGCGTAGCCGCACTGGGCCACTCGCATCCCGCCCTGGTGGCCGCCATTGCGGAGCAGGCCGGCCGCCTCATGCAGACGACCAATCTCTTCTACAGCCTGCCGCAGCTCGAACTCTGCGAGCGGCTCCTCGCGATCGCTCCCGCCGCCCTGACGCGTTGTTTCTTCCTGAGCTCGGGGGCCGAAGCGATGGAGGGGGCGCTGAAGCTCGCGCATCGCGCCACGCAGCGTTCCAAATTTGTCTCGACCTCCGCGTCCTTCCACGGTCGAACTCTGGGTGCGTTGCGCGTGATCGGTCAGGCCAAGCATCGCGACCCCTACGCCGCGCTCCTGCCGGACTCCTGCGTGGTGTCCTTCGGCGACGCCGACGCCGCCGTGGCGGCCATCGATGCCGACACTGCCGCATTCGTCGTTGAACCAGTGCAAGGCGAGGGCGGCGTCCACGTCGCGCCGCCCGGCTACCTGCGGGCCGTGCGCGAGGCGTGCGATCGCCACGGCGCCCTCCTCATCCTCGACGAGATTCAGACCGGGATCGGCCGCACTGGAAAATGGCTGGCACTCGAGCACGACGACGTAGTCCCGGACGTGTTGACGCTCGGGAAGGGGCTCGGGGGCGGCGTACCGATCGCCGCGTTCCTGTGTACCGAGGCGGTTGCGAAGACAGTGTCACTCGGGGATCACGGCGGCACGTACGCGGGCAACCTGCTGGCCTGCGCCGCGGCGAATGCTGTGCTGCGGACCATCTCCGAAGAGAAACTCGTCGAACGCGCGGCCGAGCTCGGCGCCAAGGTGGTTCGACGCCTCGAGGCGTTCGCGGCAGAGCGCCCGGACCGCGTCTCCGAGGTGCGCGGGCGCGGCTTGCTGATCGGGCTCGAGCTGCGCGACGCCGAGCGGGCCGCAGCACTTCCGGGCCGTGCGCTCGAGCGCGGCATTCTCGTCAACGTCACGGCGGGAAACGTCATGCGGCTCTTCCCGGCGCTCACAATCCCGGAAGAGGAACTATTCGCCAGTCTAGACGTCCTGCTCGATCTGGTCGCGAACTGATTGGAGAACACATTTGGAGCTCAACCAACTGGAAGATGTGGTGTACGAAGTCGAGCGGGGCCTCGCCTGGATCACCATCAATCGCCCCGATCGTTTCAACGCTTTTCGCGGCCGTACGATCGACGAGCTGCTGCGCTGCTTCAAGGCCGCCTGGGCCGACTCCACGGTGGGCGTCGTGGCGCTCACCGGCGCCGGCGACAAGGCGTTTTGCGCGGGCGGGGACCAGAAGCAGCGCCAGGAGACGGGCGACTACGGCCCCACCGAGTACGGGATCTTCGAGGTGGAGGCGCTTCACCGCATCATCCGCGAAATCCCCAAGCCTGTGATAGCGGCGGTGAACGGCGTGGCGGTGGGGGGCGGCCATGTTCTCCACGTGATCTGTGACCTCACGATTGCCGCCGACCACGCCCGCTTCGGACAGTCGGGGCCGCGCGTGGGCTCCTTCGACGCGGGCTTCGGAAGCGCCTACCTCGCCCGCATCATCGGAGAGAAGCGGGCCCGCGAAGTCTGGTACCTGTGCCGCCTCTACGACGCCGAGACGGCGTACACCTGGGGGCTGGCGAACAAGGTGGTACCCCTCGCCGAACTCCGCAGCGAAGTCCGCCAGTGGGCCGACGAGATGCTCGACAAGAGTCCAACCGCGCTGCGCTTCCTGAAGAGCTCGTTCAACTGCGACAGCGAGCACATGGCGGGCATCGGCCAGCTCGCGTTTGCGGGCCTCGACCAGTTCGTGAATACCCCGGAAGCGATGGAAGGTGTCAACGCCTTCAACGAAAAGCGCCCACCCGATTTCTCGAAATTCCGGAGCGGTTGACGCGCGGACCGCGGTGCTCCGCGAGACGAGCCCGGCAACGAACCACAAGGACCAGGCACCATGGCAGAGAATCGTGCACGCGTGGCCTTCGTCACTGGAGGAGCGGGAGGAATCGGCACGGCGATCTGCCGGGCCCTCGCTGCCGACGGCCGTCGGGTCGCGGTCGCCGACCTCAGCCTCGCGGCGTGCGAGGCGGTGGCGAAGGAGATCGGCGGAGTCGGCGTCGCGCTCGACGTGACCCAGACCGCGTCGGTGGCTGACGCACTCGCTACGGCGGAGCGCCACTTCGGCCGCGTCGAGATCCTGGTCAACTGCGCCGGTTGGGACGAGTTCAAACGCTTCCTCGACACTGACGAAGCGTTTCAGGCCCGCGTGCTCGATATCAATCTCGCCGGACCCATGCGGCTCACCCGCGCCGTGCTCCCGGGGATGCTCGAGGCGGGCTTTGGCCGCGTCGTCAACATCGCCTCCGACGCGGGCCGGGTGGGCTCCTCCGGCGAGGCGATCTACTCGGGCGCCAAGGGGGGGTTGATCGCCTTCACCAAGACCGTCGCCCGCGAGAGCGCGCGCAGCGGCGTCACTGCCAATACCGTGTGCCCGGGCCCGGTGGATACGCCGCTCTTCCAGGGGATGGCCGCACGCGGGGGCGACGCGGGGCGACTCACCCAAGCACTCGAGCGCGCGATCCCGATGCGACGGCTGGGCCAACCGGAAGATGTGGCGCCGGCCGTGGCCTTCCTGGCTTCGGAGGCTGCGGGTTACATCACGGGCCAGACGCTCTCGGTGAGCGGTGGCCTCACGATGGCCTAGGATCTCACGGGATTCGGGAGGACCAATGGGGCTTGCGAAATACGGATCCTGGCTGCTCGAACTCGGTGTCGCAGTAGTCGTTACGTTGGGCGTCACGTTGGGCGTCAGCCTGCAAAGCGCGGGGTCGGCGCCCGAGATCCCGCGCTCGCCAGCCCCCGCAGACGCGCAGCTCTACATCATCTCGCCGGCCGACCGGGCGGTCGTGAAAAGCCCCGTCACGGTGCGTTTCGGGTTGCGCGGCATGGGGGTCGCGCCGGCAGGCGTGGCGCGCCCCGGCACGGGCCACCACCATCTGCTGATCGACACCGAGCTCCCCCCGCTCGGCGAGCCGGTGCCCGCCGACGAACGTCATCTTCATTTCGGGGGCGGCCAGACCGAAACCACCATCCAAATGAAGCCCGGGGTGCACACCCTTCAGCTCGTGCTGGGCGATCAGAACCACGTTCCGCACGACCCCCCGGTCGTTTCCGATCGCATAACCATCACCGTCGAATAGGCGCGCGTGCCGAAGCTCGCCGTCGGGCGTCGCGGAAGAAGGGCGGCAGGGTGTCCAGCCACCGCCGCACGCGCGCTCGGGTTGGTGGCGGGACTCCTTCCAGATTCGGGTGACGGTGAACTACGAGCTGCCGCGACAAGGCGCAGGACTCCGAAAGCGCGGGAACGCGGGGTCCACAGAGAGAACCGCTTCATAGCCCTCGCGGAAGGTCGGATAGCGAAACGCGTAGCCCGTGGCCCGAAGCCGCGCGTTGCGACAGCGCTTGCTGCCCGTGCGACGGACCCCGCCGACCGGCGGCGCCCCGCTCTCGTCCGCAGGAAGTTCGACGCCCAGGCGCTCGCCGAGCCAGGCGAGGACGGCGCGCTGCGACGCGGGCTCGTCGTCGACGCCCAGTAGGACCGCAGGGGTCGCCACCCCGGAGAGCTGGCGTGCGAGGAGATGGGCAAGTGCGCCCGCCGCATCATCGCGATGGATCCGATTGGTGTAGTGCGGCGGGCCTGAGATCAGCGCAGCGCGTCGGTCGCGCACCTGGGCCGCGAGGCGCGTACGCCCGGGTCCGTAGATGCCGCCCAGGCGCAGCGACGTCGACGCCGCGAAGCGTTCGCGAAGTTCGTCTTCAACTTCGAGCAGGATCCGCCCCCGGAAATCCGCTGGCTGCGTGGGGCTGTTCTCATCCACCCATTCGCCGTCGCGCTGGTGGTACACCGAGGTACTCGATGTGAAGCAAATCCAACCCGGCGGTCGTGCGATCTCCTCGAAGCCGTCGAGGAGCGTTCGCAGACCCATTGTGTAGGCACTCCGGTAGGAAGCCTCGTCACCGCCGTCGGCGGCCGCGGCGTACACCGCCGCGTCGAACCGCTTTTCAGCGGCGAGGGCGCGCGCAACCGCTCCGCGGTCGGTGAGATCGACGGACGCCAGCCGAGCACCCGCTGGTGCGCCGACCCCGGCGCGGCGCCGCCAACCCACGACCTCGGCGCCGGATCGACCCAGACGTTCCGCCAAGGCGCTGCCGACGTAGCCGCAACCGGCGACCAGGACGCGTGTCAACTGCGCCCCCTTCCCCGAAGCTCGCGGCGATCAGCCGGGATACATGCCCCCGTTCACGTGGATCACGGTGCCGTGGATATACGACCCGCGGGTCGCGAGAAAGCTCACGACGTCCGCCACCTCCTCCGGTGTTCCCATGCGCCCCAGCGGCACCCGGTCGAGAATCCACGACGCCGCCTCCTCGGGAAGCTCGGCGGTCATATCGGTCTCGATGAAGCCGGGGGCCACTGAATTGACCAGGATGTCGCGCCCCGCGAGCTCGAGGGCCAGCGACTTGGTGAGGGCGTCGAGGCCGGCTTTGGCCATTGTGTAGGGCGACTGGCCGCGATTGCCCATGTGCCCGACCACACTCGAGATGTTGATGATCCGCCCGGCGCGCTGCCGGAGCATGAAGCGACGCAACACGAGTTTGGTGAGATACCAAGTGCCGCGGCTCAAATTGGCGACCAGATCGTAGTCTTCAAGCTTCATCGCCGGCGTGGGGGCGTTCACATTAACGCCGGCGTTGTTCACCAAGACGTCAACCCGCCCGGCCTGATCCTTCAGCGCAGCGATGAGTGCGTCGACCTGCTCTGGGACCGACAGATCGGCCGCCAGGGCCAACGACCCCGGAAGTTCCGAGGCGAGTTTCTCGGCCTCTGTTCCGCTCGAACGGTGGTGGACCACGACCCGAAACCCCTCGGCGGAGAGTCCACGCGAACACGCGGCTCCGATCCCTCGAGCTCCACCCGTAACCAATGCGACCCGTTCATCCGACATGCGCCTCAGCGTAGCAGTCAGTGTTGCGGCAAACCCACCTGTCGGAGGATCTCGTCCAGGTCTTCGAGGTTTGCCTCGAGGAGTGGACAGGAGGGAGGCAGCGCCTCGCGGATCCGACGGAAGTAGGCGCGATCGCGTCGGCTTTCGACGAGGACCACGATGCCCCGGTCCTCTTCGCTCCGGATCAATCGCCCCACCATCTGCTTCAGATGCAGCAACATCTTTCCGAGCGTGAACTCGCCGAACGCGTCGCGTCCGGCTTGACGCAACCGAAGTTCCCGCCTCTTGCGCAGCTCGGTGGGAACCTCAAAGGGAAGCTTCTCGATCACCACCGCCTGCAGAAGGTCCCCGGGAAGATCGACCCCCTGCCAGAAACGTCGCGCCCCGAGCAGCACCGTTCCGCCCCGACAGAAGCGCTCGAGTAGCGCCGCGGGGTCGTCGCTGGCGCGGCGCGGCGCGATGAGCTCGAGACCCTCCGCGGCGAGCCTCGGCGCGAGCAGCTCCGCCACTTCGTGCATGCGCCGCAAGCTCGTGAAGAGGCCAAGAGTGCGGCCTCCCAAACGCCGCGCAAGTTCGAAGACGACTTCGGAGGTGCTCGCGATGAGCTCGCCCGCCGGATCCAGGGCGACGACCCGCATGTGATCCGCGTAGGGGAAGGGGCTCGGCACCGAGATCCTCTGCAACCGGTCTGCCTCGCTCTCTTCGATCTCGAGTTCGCCGAGCGCGGCGGTAGCACGACCGTCGACGAGCAGACTCGCCGAGACGCCCACGAAGGTCGCTAGGCGGCCGAGCAGCGCATCGCGAAATGCTTGTGCCGGGGAGACGGGGCGCACCGACAGACTCCAGCGATCAAAGGGGGGCTCCACGCGCTCGAAGCTCGCAACGGAGGTGTCGGAACCTTCGAAGGCCAGGCGCAGGGCCGCACCCGCCTGCCGAAGGGCGTCGAGCGCGGTTGCGACGCCGAGCTCGGCGGTCGAGCCGATCTCGGCGTCTACGCTCCGCGCGATCATCTCGAGGGTGACCGCCGTGCGCTCGGCTGCACCCCGCGCCCGATCGAAGCGCTCTCCGCCGCCGGGAGGCGGATACGGAATCTGAACCTCCCCGAAATCTCCTGCCCAGGGCTCGAGAGCACGCCCGAGCGCGGTCAATTCCTGAGCGACGTTGCGGCGCCAGGCAATGGCGTCGCGGCGCAAGGCCCGGCGTCTCCCGGGTGGAAGCAGGGCGCTGTGTTCCTGCCGAGATCCCGGGCGTCCGAACAAGTCATCGAGGCGTTCGAGCACTTCTTCGGGGCGCACCCCGTCGGCGTAGACTTCGTCCGCCACGCCGGTGAGTTCGTGAACTTCATCCACGACGGCATGGGCAAAGGCGGGGTAGTCCGGGGGCCAGCGCAGCAACAGGTCGTGATTCGCGACGATCAATGCAGCGGAGCCCAGAGCCTGGCGCCGACGGCCGAGCGGGCAGTTCGGGTGGCGGGCGCACTGTTCGCGGCTGCACTGCTCTGCCCGGCTCGCGACAGATCGGCGCACGAGGTCCGCCAATGGAGGGTAGCGACGCAACCAGGCGCCCGGCAGCGACGCCACCTCGCCGTGGGGACGCGTCGCCGCGCAGCTGGCGAGCACCGCGTAGGCATAACGATCTTCGGCGAAGATCCTCGGCTCGAGGCCTTCGGCGAGCACTGCCGCAAGCCGGCGCTCGCAGGCGTAGTTGGCGCGGCCCTTGATCGATACCGCGCGGAGCGCGGGGTAGCCGAGAAAGCGCGCGGCGGCGGGGATGTCCTTATCGAGCAATTGATCCTGCAACAACTTGGTGCGCGTCGAGATCACGACCGGGGTTGCAGACCCTCCATCGCACTCCGACATGGCGAAGGGAATCAAAGCCGCGAGATAGGCCAGCGATTTGCCGACCCCGGTGCCGCCTTCGAGGAGCAGCACCTGCTGCCTCCGCAGCGCAGCCACCACCGCGCGGGCCAGCTCGATTTGGGGCGCGCGGACCCGGTAGCCGGGAAAGTGACGCTGACCCCGCTCGGCGTCCGCGAGGACCTCCGCGATCGAGTCTTCGTCGAAGGGAACCGGGACTTCGCGGCACACTTCATCGCGTGCGATCGCCACAAACTGCGGACTCTCATCGAACTTGGGCTCCGCTTCTCGCGCGGGCGCGAGCAGCGGCAGCCAGGCGGAGTCGGGGGCATAGCGGGCCAACGCCGCCTGCGCGGTCGCGTAGCGGGGCTCGCCCCGAGCGGCACCACGTGCGACGCGCGCGAGCACGCGCGCGGTATCCAGAGCGTCGCAGAGAGCTCGGTGCTGCTCTTCGCGGCCAAGCAGCGTTCTGGTGAAACTCTCAAGGCGCAGGTCGGCCGCATCCGGGTGTGTGAGCGCCAAGAGATCCTGCGTATCCAGATCCCGGGCCTTCGACCGGGGACCCCACCCCAAGCGGTCGAGGAAATAGCGCTCGAAGGCTGCGTTGTGCGCGACCAGCACGCGGCCCGCCAACAGCGGCTGCACCAACTCGCTGAGGTCGGCGGCGCGGGGGGCGTGGGCGACATCTTCATCGCGCAACCCGGTGAGTCGCACGATAGCGGGCGGAAGCACCCGCCCCGGCCGAACCACCGTGGTGACCGTGACCACTTCCGGATGCCCGGGGTCGAGCAGGATCGCCCCGAACTCGAGAAGCTCTGCCTCCGGGTCACGCGGCAGGCCGGTCGTCTCGAGGTCCACGATCGCGGCCGGACCGACGGCTTCGAGCCAGGGCTCGAGTGCTTCGCGATCGAGATCGAGCGCCTCTCCGCTCTGGCGTTTGGGGACGAAGGAGCCGGCGCTAGACGTAAATTCCGCCCTTGAACTCGCGGTCCTGACGGATTTTTACGTTGATCAGGGCGGGTTTCCCGGAGGCCGCTGCCCGTTCGAGCGCGGGACGGATCTCCTCAGGTCGCTCGCAGTATTCCCCGTACCCGCCGAGTGCCTCGACCACCTTCTCGTAGTGCGTGTAGCTGAGCTCGGTCGCCGCGAGGCGATCCCACCCGTACGTCGCGCCCTGGGGTCGCATCATCTGCCCCCAGGCGCCGTCGTTTCCGACGATGCCCACGATCGGCAAGCCGTGGCGGACCGCGGTGTCGTACTCGAAACCGTTCAGACCGAAGGAGCCGTCGCCGTAGATGATCACGACGCGCTTGTCGGGGTGCGACGCTTGCGCCGCGAGAGCAAAAGGCATCCCCACACCGAGGGTCCCGAGCGGGCCCGGATCCATCCACGCGCCCTCGCGCGGAACCGGGATGATCTTGGCTGCGGTTGCAACGATATCGCCCCCGTCGCCGATTACGATCGGCTCGTCGAGCGTGGCCAACCAGTCGCGCACCTCGCGACACATTCGCTGCGGGTCCACGGGCGATTCGTCGCTATTGAGGGCCGCCTCGACCTTGCCCTCTTCGGCGATCTCGATCTCGCGCAGCTGATCACGCCACGTGCTGAAGTCGAGGCGCAGCCCCTGTTGCTTCATCTCCTCGAGGAGCATCTCGAAGCTTCCCGACAGATTTCCGACCAGCCCGACATGGGCGGGGCGGTTTTGACCGATCAGCGTCGCGTCCATCTCGAGCTGCACGATCTTGGCGTCGGCGGGAATCGTCTGGCCGAAGCGGAGCCGGAAGTCGAGCAGGCATCCGGCCAGGATGATCAAGTCGATCTCCTGCATTGCCTTGCGACGCGAACGGTTCAAAAACTGCGGCGAGGTCGGAGGAATCGTTCCGCGCCCCATCCCGTTCGCATAGGCCGGGATACGCGTCTCGTCGAGGAACGCGTTCATCGCCGCGCTCGCCATCGACCACTTGACGCTCGTGCCCGCCATCAACATCGGGCGCTCGGCGCGCGAGATGAGCTCGAGGGCTTCGCGGACCGCGACGCGATCCGGGCTCACCCGGGGCGGCGTCGTGCGAATCGGGGGGATGGGCGCCTCTGCCCAGTCGACCTCGCCCATGAACACGTCCATCGGAATCTCAAGGAAGGCCGGACCCGGAATTCCGCTGACCGCGGTGCGGATCGCGAGCTCGACGTATTCGGCGATTCGCTTGGTCTCATAGACGGCGTCGGACCACTTTGTGATGGGCCGCATCAACCCGACGTGGTCCATCTCTTGCAGCGAACCGCGGCGGAGATTGGAGAAGGGTCCTTGCCCGCCGATCACCAGGATGGGTGAATTGGCGCGCCAGGCATTGGCTACGCCGGTCACCCCATCGGTGACGCCCGGCCCCGCCGTAATCGCCGCCACCCCGATCTTGCCCGGATTGCAGCGCGCCCACGCATCCGCGGCATGTACGGCGGCCTGCTCATGACGGACGTCGA
>CAZTOE010000019.1:0-28079 GCA_964615045.1 uncultured Spirochaetales bacterium | reverse complement strand
TAAAGCGCTTGGGGCTGAGAGCGACCTCGGGGTTGAAGTACTGGTCGCGCCACTCGGTGTACATGTCGGACACGCCGAGGAACCCGTAGTAGTCGTCGTAGCCGGCGTTCTGTGGAAGCGACGCCTCGTTCTCGCCCATGTGCCATTTGCCGACGCCCTGGGTGGTGTAGCCGATCTCCTGGAGGATCCTCGGGAAGGTCGTCCCGCCGTCGATCCCGCCCTTCTCGCCGTACATGGGCGGGCGCAGCAGGCCGTGGTGCAGGGGGTTCTGTCCGGTGTGGATCGTCGCGCGTGTCGGCGTGCACGAAGGGGTCGAGTACGCCGACGTCAGCACGAGGCCTTCGTTCGCGAGCTGGTCCATCCGGGGCGTGGCGTTGCCCACGGCCGTACCGCCCCCGTTGAAGCCCGGGTCCATCCAGCCGACGTCGTCCATCAGGAAGACCAGGAAGTTCGGCCGGCGACCCGTCTCCTCCTGGAGCGCGGCCAGCTTCTCGCGCATCTTCGCCTCTTCCTCCGGATGGGGGATCACGGGCTCCATGTTGTCCGCCACGTGCGTCGGGAAGGAGGTGATGTACTCGTCCGGGTGATCGAAGCCGGGCGCCGTGGCCTGGCCGGTGACCGATCCGCGCGTGATGCCCTGCTGCGGCTTTTCCGTGAGCAGGTCCTTGCGGTGATCGATGATGTACTGGGCGATGCGATTCTCGATCGCGGTCTTCACCTCCTGCTTGCAGCCGGTGGCGAAGGCGACCAACAAGACGACGATGGAGACGAAGCGCATCTCGATCCTCCTTGCGCGGCCTGGTTCGAATCCGCCGCACGACTGGCGATGACCCCGAAGGCGAAGGCCAGGTGTGCCGCGGGATTGAGGTGGCAACCGGAGATTTGCGGCAGCGCGGTTCTCGCCGCGGCGTTCCCCAGACTGCTCAGGGCCTCCTCCTTCCTGGAAGCGCCCGACAGGCCGCGCTCATGCTAGCGCCAACGGGATACTGGACGTCAGGAACCTCAACAGTTCCGGAGGGTTCGAGACCCGCTCCCGGCTCATAGAGAGACGGTCCCTGGCTCGAATCCAGGAGGGCCCACTCTCGGGGTCGGTCGCCTTCGGAATCAGTCTGGGAGCGCGGTCGAAATTTCAAAGAAACTTTGCGACCGGCGCTGCTCCGGCCGCTACAGTATCCGTCTCGCCACGCCGGAACTAGAAGGAGGGATTTACGATGAAACGGCAATACAATGCGGGCAAGAGTTGCGTAAAATTGATGATCGCCCTGGGGCTGGCCGCGGGTCTGACGGGCTGCATCGGGGCGCCCGTGGTGCCGCCGCTCGGCTTGATCTACACGAATATCGATGCGCCGTTGAGCTTGGCCGGTGAGGTTGGAAGCCGCCGCGGCGAGTCCACGGTGATCTCGATTGCCGGCCTTATTTCGACAGGTGACGGCAGCGTCAAGGCCGCGGCCGCGGCTGGCGGGATCACGCGAGTTCAGCGTGTCGACTACGAGTTCTTCAATCTGATCGGGATCTACCAGCGCTACAAGACCGTCGCGTACGGAGACTGAGCAATGCGTGGGCTAATCGCTCTCGCGTTGCTGGCAGGACTCCCGATAGTGACCGGTTGCGCGAGCGTCACGATGAGACCCGACTCGGGGTACCGCGCCGTGTCCAAGCTGCGGACCGCGGTGCTGCCGCCGCCGGGCCTCGTCTACACGAAGCACAAGGCGCCTCTGGTGTTCGTACCGCGGCAGCAAGGACTCCGAAGCGGCGTCCTTGGGGCTCGCGCTGCCTCGCAAGAGCGCGAGTTCGAACCGATCACTTTTGGCTCGAAAATGGGCACCGCGACCTCCAGCCAGCTCGGCCTGCCGCCGCTCCCCTTTCCGGGGCTGACGATGGGACTTGATCTCTTCGGCTGGGGGGATGCGTCCCAAGACGCAGCAGCCAAGAGCGCCGGGATTCGGCAGATCACACACGCGGACTATCAGTTCGAGGTCTACCTTGCGATCTTCCGGCGCGTCACGGTCGAGGTGTACGGCGACTAGCCCCGAGTGAGGGGTCGGAGCTGAAGCCTCCGACCCCCCGCCGGGGCCACGTCGGGCCGTCGCCAGCCCGGCCTCCACTGAAAACGAATATCAATTTCGGCTATTCTTGTGGGCGTGGAATCGACCCCTCTGAGGCTGCTCGCACCCGGGGCAGCTGGGATCATCGCGCCCCCCGACGATCAGGGCGTGTGTCGGCGGCTGCTCGAGTTGGGCCTGGTGCCCGGCACGCACGTGACGATTATCCGCCACGCTCCGGCGGGTGGTCCCATCGAACTCGAATTGCGCGGCTATCGGTTGTGCCTCAGGCGCAGTGATCTCGCGGGCTTGCGGGTTATTTCCACCCGCCCGGCGCCGTGACCCGCACGTTGGGGGGCAAGGGGCTTCGCGTTGCCCTGGTCGGTTCCCCCAACACCGGCAAGACGACCCTGTTCAATGCCCTCACGGGCGACCGGTCGCGGGTGGGAAACTATCCGGGGATTACGGTGCAGCGGCGCGAGGGAGCGCTGCGGGGCAGCGACCGATCCTTGTGGCTTCTCGATCTCCCCGGCACCTACAGCTTGCGGAGTGAGACTCCCGACGAAGCGCTCGTTAGCGCGCTCCTCGCCGGCGAGCTCGACGGCGAAGCGCTACCCGACGCTCTCCTGCTGGTGCTGGACGCGACCACCCTCGAGCGTGGCCTCGCCCTCGCCCACGAGGTGCTCTCGGTGTGGGAGGGCCGTCCGGCAGCACTGGCGTTGACGATGATCGACGAGCTCCGAGCGCGGGGGGGCTCCGTCGATTTCGCCCGGCTCGGCAAGCTGCTCGGCGTTCCCGTCTTCCCGATCGTGGGGCACCGCGGTGTCGGTTTGGACGCCTTGCGCCGGGCGCTGGAAGCGCCCGAGGCTTGGGGCCATCCCCTGCCCCTGGTTTCCTCGCCCGATCCCGCCGCGCGGTTCGTCTGGGTCGACACCGTGGCGCGGCAGATCATCAAGGAACGGCCCGCGCGCGACCGCCGCACCGATCGTATCGACCGCGTCCTGCTCCACCCCGTGGCTGGACTCGCCGTTTTCGGCGCGGTCATGCTGTTGTTCTTTCAGAGCATCTTCGCCTGGGCCGTCCCCGCCATGGATGCGATCGAGGCCGGCGTCGGGACGCTCGCCGCGGCTTCGCGGGCGCTGTTGCCGCCCGGACCGCTCACCGAACTGTGGACCGACGGGGTGCTCGCCGGCGTGGGATCCGTGATCGTCTTCGTGCCCCAGATCGCGATCCTCTTCACGTTGATCCACCTGCTTGAGGACGTCGGCTACATGGCGCGCGCGGCTTTCGTGGTCGATCGGGTGATGGGCTGGGTCGGGCTACAGGGGCGCTCCTTCGTGGTATTGCTCTCGTGTTACGCCTGCGCGGTGCCGGGGATCATGGCGGCACGCACGATCCCGAACCCGGCCGATCGGCTCGCCACGATCCTGGTGGCACCCTTCATGACCTGCTCCGCGCGGCTGCCGGTGTACACGTTGCTGATCGCGGCTTTTGTTCCCGCGGCTCATGTGTGGGGACCCCTCGGTCTTCAAGGGCTCGTCATGCTCGGGCTCTATGCGCTCGGAGCCGCGACGGCATTGGGGTCGGCCGCGTTGCTCAAGGCATCCGTGGTGCGCGGCCGAACCTCGACGTTCTTTCTCGAGCTCCCACCCTATCGCGTTCCCACGCTGCGCCTGCTGCTGAACCAGGTCTGGCACAGCGTGCGCGCCTTCCTCAAGCGGGTCGGAACGATCATCTTCTTGGCGTCGATCGCGGTCTGGGCGCTGCTGAACTTTCCGCGGATCCCGGCAGAGCCTGAGCGGAGTCCGGCCGTCCAGGCCCAGGCGCAGGTCGAAGCCAGCGCGGCCGGCGCCATCGGCCGGGCGATCGAGCCGGCGATCGAGCCCCTCGGCTACGACTGGCGCATCGGAATCGGCCTGGTGGCCAGCCTGGCCGCTCGCGAAGTGATCGTATCGACGCTGGCGCAGATCTACGCCGTGGCAGATGACGAAGATTTCGGAGGACTCCGTCAGGCCCTCCGCGAGGACGTCGATCCGCGCACCGGAGCGCGGCGCTTTACGCTTCCCGTTGCCCTCTCGCTGCTGGTCTTTTTCGTCTTCGCCCTGCAGTGCACGTCGACCATGGCGGTGATGGCCCGGGAGACGGGCAGCTGGCGGTGGCCCGCCTTCGCCTTCGCCTACATGCTCGGCCTCGCCTACACCGCGAGCTTCGTGACGTTCCGGCTCGCTAGCGCCCTGCTATAACGGCGCCAACACCACCCCCTTCGCCGCTCCGAGGGAGTATGATGGAGTTGCGCAACGCGGCTGCTCTCGCGTGCAGCGTCGCCGGCATTTCAGGGAGAGCCACATGTGGGAATTGGCAGCCTTCGACTCCGAGCGCCTGGCGCGAATCGGTCCGGCCATCGAAGAGGATATCCACCGCGAGCGTTACGACGGAGCCGCGCTGCGGGTGTGCCATCGCGGCGATGAGGTGCTTCGCGAGGTACGCGGCTTCGCCGACCGCGCCCGCGGTCGCGAGCTCTCCGACGACGATGTCTTCTACACCATGTCCGTCGGCAAGCAGTTTACCAACACCGTCGTGCTGCAGCGCGTCGAGCGCGGAGAGCTCGCACTGCACACGCCGATCTGGGAGGTCTTGCCGGAGTTTCGCAATCGCGGCAAGGATCGCATGACGCTCTTCGGCTTGCTGACCCACACGAGTGGGATGCAGCAGGCGATCCCCGATCTTCCCGAAGAGGATTTGATCAATCTCTCAAAGATGGCGGCGTATGCAGCCACGTCGCGGCCCGAGCACCTCCCCGGGGAGCGCGTCAACTACTCGATCCTGCTCGCGCATGCGGTTCTCGCGGAGATGGTGCTGCGGGTCGACGGCGGCCACCGTTCGTTTGCTCAGATCCTGCGCGAGGACCTCTTCGAGCCGATCGGGATGAACGACACGAGTCTGGGACCGCGCGCCGATCTGATGGAACGCCTGGCGCCCATCGCCGCGCGCTACAAACGGCCCGGCCTCTTCCTGGCCGAGGAAGTCGAGGGCGTCGGCCGGCTGCTCCAGCGGGAAGGAGCCGAGATTCCGGGCGGCGGATTCTTTACGACGTGCAGCGATCTCTCCCGCTTCGCGGAGATGCTGCGTGGCAAAGGAGAGCTCGAGGGCGCACGCGTCCTGGCGCCGGCGACCCTCGACTTTGTGAGCCGCAACTACACGGGGTCGATGCCCAACGCCCTGCTCGACTACACGGTGGCGTCGCGGGAGTGGGAGCGGTGGCCGGCGGGGATTGGGATCGGCTTCTTCGTGCGCGGGGAAGGTGTGATTCCGGGTCCCTTCGGAAATCTGAACAGTCCCCGTACCTACGGGGGCTGGGGTGCCGGATCGACCGCGTTCTGGATCGACCCCGAGCGCGACCTCACCTTCTCGTTGCTGACCACCGGCATCATGGAGGACAGCGACCACATTGAACGGGTGTCGCGTCTCTCGGATATGGTGCTGGCCTCGATGGTGGCCTGACGGTGCTTCGCCCGGCCTCCTAGCGCACGGACCGACGGCCCCGATGCGGGCGGTGAGATTCGCCATGTGGAAGACCCTGCGCTCCGTGATCCGCTTTCGCCGCTTCGAGCTCGACGCGACGGCGCGTCGCCTGGCGCGTTGTGCCAACGTCAGCGACCTGCGAGAGGTCGCGCGCCGGCGGCTGCCCCGCGGTGTCTTCGACTACATCGACGGCGCGGCCGAAGACGAGCAAACCCAAGAGCGCAACTGTGAGGCCTTCCGGCAGCTCGAGTTCCGGCCGCGCGTGCTGTGTGACGTCGGTCAGGTCGACCCCTCCACCACGCTCCTCGGCCGACGGATCCCCTTCCCACTGGTGCTCGCCCCGACGGGATTCACGCGCGTTGCCGACGCGGCCGGGGAGCTGGCGGTGGCGCGCGCCGCCGCGCGTGCCGGCATCCCGTACAGTCTCTCGACCATGAGCACCCGGTCGATCGAGGAGGTGGCCTCGGTCAGCGACGGACCCAAATGGTTCCAGGTCTACGCCTGGCGCGACCGGGGTCTATTGAAGGAGCTGGTCGAACGCGCCGCCGCCGCCCGCTACGAGGCCATCCTGCTGACGGTCGACACGGCTGTGCTCGGCCGCCGCGAACGCGACGTGCGCAGCGGCTTCACCATGCCGCCGAAGCTCGGCTTCGACACCCTCGTCCAAGGCGCGTTGCACCCGGGCTGGACGCTCGATTTCTTGCGCGGCGGACCGATCGCCTTCTCCAACGTCGTCGGCCGCTCGGTGGGAGACGGTCGCGACCCGATTTCCCTGGCCGACTACATCAACAGTCAGTTCGACCCGAGCCTCACCTGGCGCGATGTGGATTGGCTGCGTTCGCTCTGGGAGGGTCCCATCCTCTTGAAGGGCATCCAGACCGTCGAGGACGCCGAGCTCGCGGCCGAGGCAGGCGTCCAGGCGATTGCGTTGTCCAACCACGGCGGGCGACAACTCGACGGAGCGCCGCCGCCCCTCGCGTTGCTTGAGCCCGTGGCCGACCGCGTCGGCGATCGCCTGGAGATCCTCTGCGATGGCGGCGTGCGACGCGGCAGCGACATCGTGAAGGCGCTGGCGCTCGGCGCGCGCGCCTGCATGGCCGGCCGGGCCTACCTCTATGCGCTCGGGGCGGGAGGTGAACGCGGCGTCGATCTCGTGCTGCGCTGGTTCTTGGAGGGTCAGCGCCGCACCATGGCTCTCACCGGTTGTCAGAGCGTCGATCAATGCGCGCGCGACCGGGTGCGGTGGCGCGGCGAACCGATGTAGGTCGCCCGCGGAGAGCGTCGCTCGGTCTCGCGCTAGCGGCCGAGCTGCGGCGGGGGCGGTTCGATCTCCCGCGCCGCGTGACAGTACTCACACGATCCGGCCACCGTTCCCGCGAAGGCGTAGTTGGGGGGATCGCGGCGGGCGCCGAAAAGTGCGCGGTCCAGGTTCAGCTGAAGTTGCGGGGCGAAGCGGTTGACCTGCGGGTGCTGGGTATCCTGCGCCTTCTTCAGCTGGCCGGCGAGGCTTCGCATCTGCGTCAGAATGGCGATCACTTGATCCTGATCTTCGGCACCGATCCCACCCTCCCGGGCCATCAATGCCTGGAGGGTCCGCACCTGGGCCGCGAGCGAACCCATTGTGCCCCGAAGCTCATCTTGGCTTAGATACTGGAACGACGGCGGGTACATGACCTTCCGCAGTTGCTCCCCGTCCGCGCAGCTCATCCATGCGGCAGCGCAGAGAGCCCATATCGTCCAACCTGCGAGAGCACACCTGCGCGCTGTCGGGGGCACCGATCCGGCGGCGCGATCTAGGCGTTTCACATCCGTCACGGCGGCCTCGCCCTGGGGGGTGTGCCCGCAGGAATTCGGGAAAGCGCGCGCGGAAGCCTACCGGCCGTTCTGACCTCGTGCCCGCCTACGGTGGTGCGGGAGCTCGAGAGGCCGGTCTACTGTTTTCGCCAGGTGGGATAGAAGTCGTAGCGGAGCTCGGCGACGAGCTCGTGGAGCAGGGCGGTGTGTGCCTCCTCGGGGTCCCGAGCCCCCAAGCTAGGCAGTCCGCCCGCCGAGATTCCCACCCGCGCGACATTGGCGCTCGCGGTCGACGACCGACTCCAAAGCGTGGCACCGGAGCCAGTCTCGAGCAGCTTCGTCGCAAGGCGACCGCTCAGGTCGGCGCGCGCTTTGATCGAGGTCAGCGCGTGACCGATCCGCAGGCTTGGCTTGGGGTCGCCCAGCTCGAAGTCGCCGGCGAAGACGGCGTCTACGTCGTAGCGCTCACCGAGTGCCCGGACCGCTCCCCAGTCGAGTTGGCTATAGCCGAGCTCGCTCAGGAGGGGGCCCTGGGGACCCAGCTCCAGGACGCGCGCTCTCGGCTGGGCGGCTTGGAGCATCTCGATGAAGCGGTGGGTCGCGAGCTTCGCGAGCTCCGGCTCGGAGCTGCTCGCGAACTGCACGATGCCGATGCGGGGCCATTCGGCGAGGTCCAGGCGCGGCGGAACGCGTACCCGGGTGGCGCAGCCCACAGTGAGCAGGAGCGCGGCGAGCAGCCACGCCGCGAATGACCGGTCTCTCGGCAGCATCGAGTTCCTCCCCGTGCCGAGCTGCCGTATCGACCGAACGGCCCGCCTTGCTTGAGCGGCCCGGGAGCCGTTAGCCGCGAGTCGGGAAACGTCGCGCGGCGCCGCAGGCCTCGAGCGCGCTGGCCGCGCCGTAGAGGCCAAAAGCCACGAACGTCATCCAGGCGCCTAGGCGAGGAGAACCGAGCAGGTGAGCGAAACGATGTAGGCCGACCAGCGAGGTCACGGCGAGTGCAGCTTCCGCGCCGCGGAACATCGCCACGGAAAAGCTACCGCGTCGGCGTTCGCGCTCGGCCATCAGCGCGGCGAAGGGCCACGCATAGACGGCGAACAGACCCCAGGTGAGCGGGTGGCTCACCCGGAACTCCCGCACGATCCAGATGTCGCGCGCCTGGCTCTCGGTGGCTGGGCGTTCTCCAGCACGCCACGCTTCGTCGGTCTCGAAGTCGCAGCGCAGGAATGGGAAGGCGAGTGACACCAGAAGGATCAGTCGCGCCGCGTGTCGCGCCCGCCGAAAAGGGGCCTCTCCCCCGCGGCTGCTACGCGCGGCGCGCAGCGCTGCGATCCGGTGCCCCGCGGTCCGCCGCCGCCGGAAGCTTGAAGAACCGCCGCACGCGCTCCAGGATCTGTGTCGTCGCCCTCTTGCGCTCGATGTCGATCTCGGCTTCCGAGCGCGCCGCGTCGCGCTGGGTGTCTGCGAACTGGCGTTCCGCCATGCAGGCAGCCATCTCCCGCGCGAGCTCGGGGTGTCTCCTCATCAAGGGCTCCAGATCCTCTCGCGTCACCTCGTGCACGATCGCAGAGGAGGCGGTGCGCACGGTGGCGCTGCGGGGCGCGCCCGTCAGCAGTGACATTTCGCCGAACACGTCGCCCGGTTTCAGGATCGCCGCTCGCTCGAGCTCCGCGCCGTTCTCGATCCACACCTCGAGGGTGCCCTCGTGCAGCACGAAGAGCGACGACCCCGCCTCTCCCTGGCGCACGATCTCGTGGGCGGGCGGCACTTCGTGGCGACGCGCTTGGGCCTGAAGGCGCGCGCGGTCTTCGAGGGGAATCGCTGCAAAGACGTCGATCCGCTGGATCCAGTCGCGCACCGCGACGGCTTCCGCGAGGCGCTCCTGCTCGAGGGGTCCGATCAGCACCTCCTCGCGCGGCCGGGGAACAGCGATGCCGGCGAAGTGCAGGTTGCGCAGGAGGGCCTCGTGAACGCGTTGTGTGACGGCTGCGGAAGTTCCGTAATCGGGTAGCCAGAACCGGAGCTCCCAGATGACGCCGTGCTCTTCGTAGCCCGTGATCAGGGCGTCGGGCGGCCGCGGAACCTCCGCGGACTCGGTCACCTGGTGCACGGCCGAGGTCAGCAACCGCGCCACCTGCTCTGCCGTGACATCGTAGGCGAGCGTGATGCGCAGCGAACTGCGCCAGATCGGTTCGGGCTGGTCGTAATTGATGATCATCTCGGTGGCGAGCTGGGAGTTGGGCACGATCAGCTTCAGATTGTCGCGGGTGACGAGTTTCACCGCGCGCCAGGTCATTTCGACGACACGCCCGGTGGCGCCATCGCGGAGTCCGATCCAGTTGCCGATCTCGAAGGGGCGTTCCATGGCCATGGTCACGCCCCAGAAAAGGTCGGCGACGAGCGACCGAACCGCGAAACCGACCACCGCGATCAGCATCCCGGACGTGGTCACAGCGGCCGAGGGGGTCACGCCGAACACGAATACTGCCATGCTGGCCAGGGAGCCGAGCCAGATCGCGGCGACAATCAGGTCGAGGAGGAGCCGCGGCGGCAGATGCCCCGAGCGGCGGTTGAATTCCATCCGCGTAGCACTCGCCACGATGCGGGACGCCATCCAGGTCGATGCGATCCAGAGCGCCGCCTCGAGCCCGGCGCGGACTTCGGGGCGCGGCTCGCCGAGCCACCGGGACGACGCCATCCACGCCGACCACGTGAGGGCGAAGCAGGCCGCCGGCGCGATGAGCTTTCGCATCGATGGGATTCCTCGCTAGCGCCTTCCTCGGCGCGCGGCTCGGCACTGTCCCACCGCGCGCGCTCCAGAATACGCCAACCGCTTTTCGGCGCCTATTTCACGGATTGAGCAGCAGGATGCCCACGTTCAGGCTCTTGGCGTACAGCAGCCACGCGAGATACGGTGCCATCAGCCACGCGACGGTGCGGCAACGACGCCACGACCAGAGGGCGAGCACCGCCACCGTCGCGACGAGGGCGGAGAGGTCGAGGAGCGCGAGGCCAACCCGGTGGAGCCCGAAGAAGATCCACGACCAGAGCCCGTTGAGAAGCAGCTGGAGCCCCCACAACACGCGACCCGTGCGCGCGCCTGGCGTCGTCCACAGCAGCCATCCAGCGATCGCGATCCCGACATAGAGCAGCGACCAGACCGGCGGAAAGATCCAGTTTGGGGGCGTCCAGCCGGGCCGGATCAAGCTCACGTACCAGGCACCCGGCGGAAATGCCGCGCCGGTGACGGCCACCGCGGCGACCGCGAAGAGAAACGGCGCGAGCAACCACAGGGGGCGCCTGCGAACGGACGGATACTCCAAGTGCGCAAGTATATCGGGCTTGCGGAAGCACGTGCTCAATGCTGTCGCGCGTCCGGCCGATCGGGGCGAAGCACCCCGGGAGGCACCGATGAGGCACCTGGTCTTTCTCACCGCGCTCGCGATGGCGTGTGCCACGCCCACGCGCAACGGCCAGGGCGTTTCGCCCGCGACCTACCAGAGTGCGGAGCAGTCGTGCCGGGAAAAGGCCATCGACCGCTACGGTCCGCCACCTCCTGAGTCGCGCCGTCCCTCGGAGCAAAGCGGGTGCGATCCGAAGAGTTGGCTGTGTCGGCGAACCGAGGCCTGGATGATGAAAGCCGACAATCCCTTGAGCGATGCGACACCATGGGAGCGGACCGTTCACCGCTCGGTGCGCAACTGCATGCAGGAGCAGGGGTACTCGCTCCAGTGAGGGCGCTCGCGCCGCCCGAGCGGAGCCCTAGAGCTCCGCGAGGAGCTTGACCGACCAGTTCACGATCGCGCCTTCGCGGACCTCGACCCGGAGGTCCGAGAGCCCCGCCGAGCGGAGCTCCGGCAGGACGTCGCCCGCGCCGGCGATCGCCGCTCGCACGGCGTCTTCGAGGCCTGACGCCGAGCTCCCTTCCAACTGCACCTCGGTCTTCTGGTCCATCACGAGCGCGCTTCCGTGAACCACCGCTCGCTTGAGGAACCGCTCGCGTGCGCGTGCTTTGGCGTCCTGGTCGAGTTCTGCCACGGAACGGTCGGTGATCTCCAACTGGGCGCCGAGGCGGCGGAGGAACGCTTCCTCGTCGGGGTCGAGGTGATAGTCCTCCAGTACGCGATCGAGCGCGTGGCCGTAGAGTGCTCGCACCACTTCCTCGTACACGCCGCGAGCCTCGACGGTGTCGAGCGCCAGCACCTTCTGGAGGTGGGCCAGGTCTTCCGATTCGTCTTCGCTCAGGGCGTAGTCATTGAGACAGCACTCGAGGAAGCGCCGGTAGAGGGAACGGCGAGCGGTCTTGAGGTCGCGCTTCAGCTCGACCCCACCCGTCTGGGCCAGCTCTCGTACCCGCGCGGGATCGACGTCGCAGATCCGCCCCGCGTGCGCGAGCTCCGCTTCGAGCTCCTCCAGGAACACCCGCTTGCGCCGCGCCGCACCGAGGCTCGCCAACGGGCCCCGCTTCGGAGGGCATCGATCCCGAAACGGATCCGCCATCGCTCTCCACTCCCTTCCTTGAATTCACGCCTTGAATTCACGGCCGCGCGAAACACCCGGCGAGGGGCCCGGTGTGGGCGGGATCAATCGACCCGGACGTAATCGTAGTCGACGGGGCGACCCTTGATGCCGCTCTTGGGGGGCGCGATCCAATTGGCCATTTTGCCCCGCTCGAAGACGGGCTTGTTCATGAGACCCGCGATGTAGTCGCGATCGCTGGAGTTCGGGAGCCAGTCGTCGCGCCTGGCTTCCCATTCCGATTCCGAAATGAGGCGGCCTTCGGGGTCGAAACGATAGCCGGCGAAAATGCCCTGTTGGCGGTTGAAGCGGCTACTCGGAAGGCGCAGCTCGAAATCGACACCGGCGGCAGCGATCGCCCGGTTGAATTTCTCGACGCCGCGCTGGGCGTCCTCGCTGTACTCGCCCCGCAATACTTCGTTCATTGCGTTGCGCAAGGGCACATCCTGGGTCTCGAACTCACCGTCCCGGGGGACCTCGATGGCGAGCGTCTGCTCGAGCGCGACGTGGTCGGGGTAGCGATCCTCGTTGGCGCGGCCTTTGATGCCGGAGGCGAAGTAGGCCGCGGCGTTGCTCGAGATCTCGCTTCCGAACAGATCGAGGGAGATCGAGTACCAGAAGTTGATGTATTTCTGAAGTGTCGGGAGGTCGATCAGGCCGAGCTCGCGCACCTCCGCGTCGGGATTTTCGCGAAGCGCGTCGGCAGTTCGCTGGACCACCCGAAGCACGCCCGTCTCGCCGACGAACATGTGGTGCGCCTCTTCGGTGAGCATGAAGCGGGTCGTCCGGCTCAGCGGATCGAACGCGCTCTCGGCGAGCGCGAGCAGCTGGTATTTGCCGTCGCGATCTGTGAAGTAGGTAAACATGTAGAACGAGAGCCAGTCGTCGATCGGCGCGTTGAAGGCACCCAGAATGCGCGGGTTGTCGGCGTGGCCGCTGCGGCGCTCGAGCAGCGCCTCGGCCTCCTCGCGCCCGTCGCGACCGAAGTACGAGTGGAGCAGATAGACCATCGCCCAGAGATGCCGCCCCTCTTCGACGTTTACCTGGAAGAGGTTCCGCAGGTCGTACAGGCTCGGGCATGAGCGGCCGAGCGAGCGCTGTTGCTCGACGCTCGCGGGCTCCGTATCGCCCTGGGTCACGATGAGTCGCCGCAAGGTATTGCGATGTTCGCCGGGCACCTCCTGCCATACGAATTGCCCGATCGCGTCGCCAAAGCCAATCCGCCGGTCGGGGATCGGGTCGGCCAGGAAGATGCCCCACCGATAGTCCGGCATCTTCACGTGGTCGAACTGGGCCCAGCCGCCCGGCGCGGTGCTGACCGCCGTCCGCAAATAGACATCGCTCGCCTGGAATCCTTCGGGTCCCATCTCGCGCCACCAGTCCAGGAACTTCGGTTGCCAGTTCTCGAGCGCGCGCTGAAGTCGCCGGTCACTCGAGAGTGAGACGTTGTTGGGGATCTTCTCGTTCAGTTCAAACTGAGTCATCGTGGCGTTCTCCAAAAAACTTCCGCGCCTCAAGTTCTTTCGAAATCGAACTCGGGTCGCTGGGCGGAGCCGTAGCGCGTGAGGGTCCCCGCGGCACCAACTGCGTTGGGGCGTTGAAAGATCCAGTTCTGCCAGGCCGAGAGGCGACCGAAGATCTTGGTCTCCATCGTTTCGGGTCCGGCGAAGCGGAGGTTGGCCTCCAACCCCGTGAGCGCATCCGGGGAGAAGGCGGCGCGTTCTTCGATGGCGACGCGTACCTCGTCCTCCCAATCGATCTCGTCGGGCGCGAAGGTGATGAGACCCGCTTCGAGCGCTCGCGCGGCGTCGAGCGCCTCGGTGCGTTCGCGGAGCCGTTGCGCGCGGGCGGGCTCGGCGAGAAAGCGCGTGCCGAGCCGGCTCAGGCCGTTCCACATCGAAAGCGGCCCGAAGTTCAGGGGTGAGAGCTGAATCTGGGGCCCGGCTTCCACATCAAGCATGTAGCTGCGGTCTGCGGCGAGGGCGAGCTCGAGGAGGGAACCCGCGAAGCAGGAGTGGGGCTCGATCACCGCGAAGAGGGTACGCGCGGTGAGGTCGACGCGCTTTAGCGTGCGTCCGATCTGGAGCACGATCTCCTGGGCGAACCAATCCGCGTCGGCGAGGGTGGCGAGCGCGGTATCCCAGGCGGTGACCGCCCCCGGATCGCCCACCGTGTTCACGACCAGAATGCCCACCTCGGCGTGATTCATGCGGAGCTCGAGAAGGGCGTCGTCGAGCTCCCGGAAGGCCTGCAAGGGCCAGGCCCGGGCACCGCGTTCGCGGAGCTCGGAGGCCGAACCCGGCGGCGACTCGTCGGGGCCCCGCACCAAGACGGTCGCGACGCGTCGCCCGGGCTCGATGGAAAGCGTCACATGGCGATAGGCGATCCGGTCGGGCCCGCGCTCTGGGGCGAGCGCCGGGAGCTTCACGCCGGGGCCCGATCGTTCCGCCCGCTCCGCTGTGTGTTTTCGGGCCGCCGCCTCGACCGCCGAATCGAAGCGGCTCCGCGGCGCGATCTCGTCTACGAGGTTCCATTCGAGGGCGCGCTTGCCGCGAACTCCCTCCGCCGTGGTGGAAAAGAAGTCGGCGAGGTCGCGGCGAACTTTGCGCTTGTCGACGAGGCGCGTGAGTCCCCCCGTACCGGGGAGGACGCCGAGGAGTGGCACCTCGGGAAGGCTCACGGCGCTATTGCCGTCGTCCTGGAGCAGGATGTGGTCGCACGCCAGGGCCAGCTCGTAGCCGCCTCCGGAGGCCGTGCCGTTCAGCGCGGCGAGCGTCGCGATCCCACTCGCACGACTCAGCTCTTCGAGATAGAGCCGGGTTTCGTTGGTGAATTTGCAGAAGTTGACTTTGAAGGCGTGCGCCGCGGCGCCCAGCATGTAGATGTTCGCGCCCGAGCAGAAGACTCGTTCCTGCGCACTCCGCAGCACCAGGGCGCGCACCTCGGGGTGCTCGAAGCGGATGCGCTGCAACGCGTCGGCGAGCTCGATATCGACTGCGATGTCATAGGAGTTGAGTTTGAGTGCATAGCCGGGCGCGAGCCCCGCCTTCTCGTCGACGGCCAGCTCCAGTTCCGCGACGTCATCGCGGAAGCCCAGACGCCAGTGGTGGTACCGGGACGGATCGGTGTCGAAACGGATCGGTTTGCTCGGGCGGGCTGCCATGGGATCCTCGATCGGCCGGCTGCTCTAGATAGCTAGCTATATAATGCCTCGTATATCTTTTCAATTAGTATTATACTGCCATATCGCCGAGGACGAGACCAATGACGTCGGGAACGGCACTGCACACCGCCATCGACGAGACCCTGACGCAACTCGGTGCTCTCGTCCGCGCGCGCCGCAAGGAGCAGGGCTTTTCTCTCAAGACGCTCGCCGGGCGCAGCGGGCTCTCGGTTCGTTTCCTCACCGATCTCGAGGCCGGCCGCGCCAACATATCCGTCGCCCGGCTGGACGCCCTCGCCCGGTCCCTCGGCACGCGCGCTGGGCGGCTCCTCGGCGAGGCGGAAGACGTGTCCGGTTGCAGTCTTCCGCGCGTCGTAGCGCTCGTGGGCTTGCGCGGCGCGGGTAAGAGCACGGTGGGTCGGCGGCTCGCCCGGCGCCTGCAAGTCCGGTTCTTCGAGCTTGACGCACTCATCGAAGAGGCCGCTGGGCTCTCGCTGGGGGAGATCTTTGCCCTCCACGGCGAGGCCTACTACCGCCAACTCGAGACCGAAGCGCTGCGCACCTTCCTCGACACGAATCGTCAGGGAATCCTAGCGACCGGCGGAGGGCTCGTGACCAATCGCGAGGCTCTGCGCTTGCTGGAGGAACACACCGTCACGGTGTGGCTCCAGGCCCGGCCCGAAGACCATTGGACGCGCGTCGTGAAGCAGGGTGATCCCCGCCCCATGGCCGGTCGGCCGGGGGCCAAGGCGGAGCTCTACCACCTGCTCGCCGCACGCGCACCCCTCTACGCCCGCGCTCGCCACCGCGTCGATACGAGCCGCCTGACGGTGGCCGAATGTGTCAAAGTCCTGGCCGCGCAACTCGAGAGGGCACCCGGTGCCGAGGCGCCCGCGCCGTTGCGGGCTGCGTCCGACGCAGAGCGGCGTTAGCGTCCCCGCCACAGTGGGGGGACAATGAGAGACTTCCGCCGTGGGTGTCGCGGCTGTGAACGCGGGTTTCACCGCTCGATCCATCGCGCGATCCATTTTGTGATCCAGCAGGGCCTCGGCGCCTGGTTCCTTGCCCTGTTGCTCCCGCTCGCGGCGAGCGGCGAGAACGCCGTGGAGCTCGTCGTCGAGCGCAGCGGCAATTCAAGTACACCCTTCGAGTTCGAGATCAATCTGGAACTCGATCTGATGGGCGTGACGGGTATTACGGCCAGTTCGCCGATGATGGTATATCCGCTGGTGTTCGAGGCCGACTCGTGGCGCGTCAGGGATAACTTCACGAGCCTCGACGCGGCCAAAACGGCACTGGATGGGACTTGGACGATCACCATCACCGGAGCATCGCCAAGCACGTCCACTTTTCAGTTTTCAGCGGCCCTGCTCCAGGACTCTGATTTCTACCCCACGCCGACGGTTCTGAATCCCACCGAAGGTGCAACCGGCGTCGCGAATGACGTTACCTTCTCGTGGACCGATCCCACCGGCCCGGCCACTCCCTATATCGTGGTCGTGGAAGTGGACGACGTCAGCAGCGATCAAGACGACGACAGCTTGTTTGGCACCCTCAACATCGACGAGACGACGTGGATGCCGCCCCTGGCGCTCGTCGATGGCCCGGCCGATTTCCTGGTCTTTTACGGCGACGTGGACCCGAGCTTTGTGACCCCCCTCATGGTGACAAGCGGCTCGATCGTTTGGAGCAAGTCCGGGTTCGCGCCACCCGCCTATCCCGACACGACGCCGCTCTTTGCGGCGACCTCGAAGAGCACCGTGCTATTCACAGTTCCGGAGCCCGGCCCGCCGCTCGCGCAGGCCGCCGTGCTGGCGGGCCTCGCCGTCCTCGGAAGGGGTCGGAAGCGGCGCGCGCGCGACGCCTGAACGCTCGTCTCCAGGATGGCGTGTCGAAGGGCGGACGCTTGACTAAGCTCGTTGCACGCCCGGCCTTGGAGGGACCATGAAGCGCGTCTTTCTGTTTCTGATCACGAATATCGCCGTCCTGGTGGTGCTCTCGATTGTCCTGCGGCTCTTGGGGATCGAGCGGATCCTCGACGAGCAGGGCGTGGGGCTCGACTATCGGAACCTGCTGGTCTTCAGCGCGGTCTTCGGGATGGGCGGTTCTTTCATCTCGCTCCTGATCTCCAAGTGGATGGCCAAACGCGCGACCGGCGCCAGGGTGATCACGGAGCCGCGCGACGCCTATGAGCAGCAGCTCTTCGCGGTCGTCTCGCACCACGCGCAGGCCGCGGGGATCGGGATGCCCGAGGTGGCGATCTACGAGTCCCCCGAGCCCAACGCCTTTGCCACCGGCGCGAGCCGCAACCGGGCTCTCGTCGCCGTCAGCAGCGGTCTTCTGCAGCATATGAGCCGCGACGAGGTCGACGCGGTGCTCGGCCACGAGATCAGCCACATCGCGAACGGCGACATGATCACCTTGACGCTGATTCAGGGGGTCGTGAACACCTTTGTGCTCTTCTTGTCGCGGGTGGTCGGGTTCTTCGTGGATCGCGTCATCCTGAAGAACGAGCGCGGCCTCGGGCTCGGCTATTTCGTCACCACCATTGTGGCCCAGATTGCGTTCGGGATTCTCGCCAGCGTGATCGTCAGCTGGTTCTCGCGGCGCCGGGAGTTCCGGGCCGACGCGGGCGGCGCTGCGCTGGCGGGGCGTCCGAAAATGATCGCGGCGCTCGAAGCCCTCCAACGCGCGCACCCGCGCTCGTTGCCCGAGCAGATGGCCGCCTTTGGCATCTCCGGGGCCGATGCCGGCGGGTGGCGGCGCCTGTTTTTGACCCATCCGCCACTGGAAGAACGGATCCGCGCCCTGCGCGCTGCCGGGTAGCGAAAAGCTGAGGGCCGCCCGGGATCAGCCCGCGGTTCCAGAAAACGCCGCCACTTGCTTCGCCCGGGGCGTCAAGACAAAGAGTCCCACCGCGACGAGCAGCAGGGCAGGAATATCCCCCACGAAATTGGCGTGCTCCGCCGGATCCATGATCGCCTGGACCGCCATGATGCCCCCGTGCACCAAGCTCGACCACGCGGTGAACCAGATCAGGCTGAGGTGCTTCAGGGGCTCCCGCGCCGCCAGAAGCACGAAGACGCCGAGCGTCACATAGACGCCGACGATCATCTGCTCGTACTCGGGCTGTCGTGGTTCCCACATCCACGCAGAGGGCCACAAGCGGGTTAGCACCGGCACCCCTACTGCGAAGGCGACCCCGGTGAAGAGGAGAAAGCCGCGGAGCAGGCGCAGGCGTTGGTCGGGGTTCATGACGACTCCTCGGGGGCGCGGCCGTGTCGCCGCAGGCCTCCTTGCGGACCGCGTACTGGCTGCGGTCGGGTGAGCGGGGCTTCCCCCCGGCCATACTCGAGGGTGCCCTTGCGGAAGTTCAGAAACGCCAGCTCTGGAAGGCTGAAGATGAGCCCCGAGGCGCCCGATCGCAAGCGCTCAGTTCCGGCGACCGGGAGCGCGAGCAGGCCCCAGGTCGTCTCCGCGATCCCGGTGGCGACGTTGAAGGCCCCGAGGAATGGGCGCGGCCAGATCCGATCGTCGGTGAAGAAGAGGAACCACGAATCGTGCGGACTGCGTCGGTAGATCGATGAGGTGAGCGTGTTGGACTCCCGCAGCGAGACCGCGAGGCGGTTCTCGTGCTGCTTCATCTCGGCGAGGCGGGTGGTTCGATACGAGGGGATCCACGCCTCCGCTACGTTCGGGTCGCGCCGCTTGGCGCCGCGGAAAGCGAGCGCCGGAATGAAGTGAAGCGTTCCCGGCGGGTCGCCTCGTTCGGCGCCGGCCTCGAGGGTTCGCAACAGCTCCGTCGCGCAGTTGTGACGTACTACGTGGTACTCGTGGAGCTCCCTCAGGGCCCTTGCGTAGTGTTGCTCCGCGTCGCGCGCCTCGCGCCACAGCGTCCCGAGATCCGCGCCTCGAGCGCGCGGCAAGGGAAGCTCGGCGACCCGGGTCCATCCTTCGGGTACCAGGCGATCACCGCTCACGCGAAGTGGGTGCGCCTCGGCGCGGCTACCGCGCACTTCGAGCAACCGGTTGGCAGCGTCCTCGAGTGCGTTGTAGCCGCGCTCGCCGAGCTCGGGGGTCGCGCTCAAAGCCTGTCGCGCTGCAGCCACCTGGCGGGCGGCCCCTTCCTCCAGCTCTGCGAGAAAGGCGCGGCGATCGCCGCCGGTGCTGCCGGGAAGGGTGCGCGCGTCATGGGGATAGCCGTCCAATACCACCAGACGGTTGTGTGCGAGTGAGAGATCGATTGCGGCAAGGCGAGCCATCCCCAGGAGCATCGGATACCCCCAATCGGGGCGCTGTGATTCGGGGAGCTGGACCAACCGCGCTTCGAGGCGGTTGGCGAAGCTCTGCAGACCCCGCCGCTCCTGCTCGGTGAGGCGGCCCTCGTTGCCGTCTAGGGTTCGGAGCCTGTCGGGGCGCAGCGTTGCCGCGCGGCGAAGCGTCGCAAGGGCTGCGCGCTGCAGGGCGAGATCCGTAAACCTCTCCGAGAGCGGAACCACGTCGGGCACGTCGCGATCGCGCCCCGCTTCCAGGGCAGAAGCGGTGACCACTGCGAGCGGGAGCGACCGCAGCGCCGCGCGCAAATCGGCTGTTCTCCGGATCAGGTAATCGGAGCCTCGCTCCGCAAGCACCCGCGCGCGGAGCCGCCCGAGGATCGGTGCTTCGCCGCCGCTCTCCTCGAAGAAGCCGACGCCGCGTAGCCCCAGTGCTGGTATGGGCTCCGCCTGCCCGCCCCGACCTGCGGCCGCCGCGACGCGCTCGACCAAATCGCGATCAGCGCCGAGCGCCGTCAGGAGCTCGAACTGCCGCTGTTCGAGGAGGTAACGTCGGTTGAGAAGGTCGCGCAGAGCCTCCCGCTCGCGATCCTCCTTTGCGAACCGAGCCAGGTGGATGTCGCGGTTCTGCTGCACGCTGTACGCGTAGCGGAACCAGTCCGCGTCGACGCGATCCATGCGCAGCCAGCGATCGTCCGCGTGCTGGAAATGGTAGACCTGGTCGTCGAGACGCAGCGCCAGGTGGCCCCCACCCGCGTTCCCCGCGTTGGGTTCGACGTACAGGAGCTCGAGGGTCTCAGCCGCTGCGGCCCCCGCCCACGACGCGGCCCAGGCGAGGGCGAGCCAGGTGGCGGAGCGCCTCAGAACGTGCCGTCCGCGGCATAGCCGGTCTCGATCCAGGCGAGCACAGCCGCGTCGCCCGCCGCCAGCTCGGTTTTGATCGCCTCGAAGCTCCGGGCTTCGATCCCGGATCGCTTGAGTCCGCGTCCGATCGCGCGGTAGGTGACGGGATCGTTCTCCCAATCGGTGACGCCGTAGCGCTCGGTAGTGCGTCCCACTTCGCGGCGTAGGTTGGCGACGCTGTCCTCGCGAAGCGCCCACAGTGCGGCCACGTCGCTGACGTCGGAAGCGGCTTTCTCCTCGGGGCTGCTCGACTCGCTACTCGACTTGAAGGGTGAGCTCAAGCTCTTTGAAGAGCTTTCCGAACTCGCTTGGAAGGTCAGACTCTTGGAGAAACAAGCCGCATTGACGAGCAGCAGCGCGGCCGCCAGCGGTAGCAGCGCGGCGAAAATGCGTCGGGGGGATGTCATCGTGATGCCCTTTCTCCTTGCGAATAAGTGGAATCGTTAGCATCCGCGAGGGGCGTCGCTCAAGCGAGCGGGGCGGTGGCGTTCGCGCGCGTGCGGGCTAGTCGCGGGCTTGGTCGAAAGAGGACAAGCGATGTTCGGCCGGCCCGGCCACGTGCGCGAGCCAGGTACGCAGACGCGGCTCGACGGTGGCGGCGACGACGTCGTTGCCCTCCGGCTTCAGATGCAAGTAATCGCGGTAGAGCTCCGCACCACCGGCCTGGGTGATCGCTTCGGTGAGATCCAACATCGGGATCCCGCGTTCGCGGCAAATGGCAGCGATCCGCGTCTGGGGATATTCGACGTAGGCTTCGTCGAGACTCCGCCGTTCGGGATCGACCTGCTCGCTCACCGGGAATACGACCACCGCCAGGGGAATCTCCCGCGCTTTGAGCACATCCTGCAGCTCCCCGAATAGCCGCTCAGTTTCGCCCCAGCCGTATGGCTTCCAAGCCAGATAGAAGTCGCCGCGCCACTCGAACTCGAAGCTCGGCCGATCGCGGAGCGAGCGATACGCCTTGCGCAGTCGCAACACGGTTTGATGGGCGAGGTGGCTCCAACGGAACAGGGCGCCGGGGAACCGGCTTCCGTCGAACTGGTGGAGGCGGGAATCGGGGTCGTAATCGAGACGACGTCGTGCCGTGGGGCGGTGCAGGTAGGGCGAGAACACGTCGTTGAAGACGAACCCCAGTACCACCAGGTCCGGCTCCATTTGGAGGCCATGGCGCTTCAGAAACTCGAGCTCCTGGTAGGTGGTGTAACCGGGGATCCCCGCGTTCACGACCTCGACCCGGTCGAAGCCCGATGGCACGGAATCCTGCAACTGCTCTTCCAGCACTTCGGTGTACAGCGGCCCCGCGGTGGTTTCGCCCGAATAGATCAGCGAGTCGCCCAGAAAGAGCACCCGGAGGGTGCCGACCGGCTTGGGCCCCACTTCCCGATTGCGCAGTCCGAGGCGATTGCGGCCGTCTTGTGCCGTGTAGCGCCAGCGCAATGGACCCTCGCTGGGGCTCAGGTGATCTTGGCGGTACGGCTCGGGAGCAAAGGGCCACGCCTGAAGCGCCAGGCGGAGCCCGAGCTCGAGCGCGCCTAGCGAAATCATCAGGGAGAGCGCGAGTGCCGCCATTTTCTTGGCCATCAAGCAAACCCTCGGCCGCCGGCGACATGGTGTTTACAGGATTCTCCCCAATCTTTCAGTATAAACGCGGGTGATGCTCTCCCGGAACGACGATCCCGCCCGGCCCGCCGCGTTCGCAGCTTTGCCGCAGCCCCTGCGCACCCTCGATTTCGTGATGCGCGACGGGGCGGTGATCCGAGTGCGGCAGCACGGCAACCCGACTGGCCCCCGCCTGCTCTTGAGCCACGGAAACGGCTTCGCGATCGATGGCTATTTCCCCTTCTGGCGCCTCTTCCTCGAACGCTTCGAGGTGCTGGTGTACGACCAGCGCAATCACGGTCAAAATCCGCGCCATCGCGCGGAGGCCCACGGCTTCGCGAGCTTCGCCGACGACCTGGGGCGCTTGCTCGAGGACCTCCCGGTCGCGCTGGGTCCGAAGCCGACGACCGGGCTCTTCCACTCGGTCTCGGCGATCGCGAGCATCGTGCACGCGCTCGAGCGGGGCTGGCGCTATGCGGCGCTTGTGCTCTTCGATCCGCCCCTGGCCCCGCCGTCGGGGCACGATCTTTCGCCGGCAAGCCGGGCAGAAGAAACGGAACTCTCGAGACGGGCGGCACGGCGCCGCCAACGCTTTGACAATCCCGAAGAGTTGGCGGAAAAATTCCGTCGCGCATCGGGCACTCGACCCTGGGTGGCCGGCGCGAGCGAAATCATGGCGCGGGCCGTACTGCGTCGCTGTGCAGGCACCGGCGGCTTCGAGCTCGCCTGCCCGCCAGCGTGGGAAGCGCAGGTCTTCGCCGAAAACCGCGGCCTGGACCTGACGCCCCACCTCGCCGCACTCGGGCGCCCGATGCTCTTCCTCTGCGCGGATCCGGAGGCCCCCGGCGCCAGCGTCCCCGCGCTCGTGAATCGCGCCATGGCGCGCGCCCATGGCTATCCGTACCGGATTCTCCCCGGCGCGGGACACATGCTGCAACTCGAACAGCCCGATAACTGCGCCCGGATCGTGTGCGAGTTCCTGGCACAGCACGGTGTGGCCTGAAGCTCAGACGACGCCCTTCTCGCGCAAGTCGTGGATCTCGGCGGGGCCGTACCCGAGCTGGCCCAGGATGGCGTCGCTGTGCTCGCCGCGGGCCGGGGGTAGACTTCGGATCGAGCCCGGCGTCTCGGAGAGCTTGATCGCGATGCCGGGGTGCGTGACGGTCCCCGCTTCGGGGTGCTCCAGGTCGACGACCATCTCGCGGTGGCGAATCTGCGGATCGGCCACGACCTCGGGGAGTTCATAGACCGAACCGACACAGACGTCGTGTTCCGCGAGGAAGGCGAACCACTCGTCGCGGGTTCGCGTCTTCATCAGCGCTTCGATCTCGGCCCGCGCCTCGATGTGACGCCGGTCAGCCTCGTTCGAAAAATCACGCCCTCGCAGCGCGCAGGCTTTCCAGTCCGGGCGCTCCACGGCGTCGCAGAAGTTGTGCCAGAGCCACGGCTCCGTGCAGCCCAGGCTGATGAGTTTTTGGTCTTTGGTTTCGTAGGTGCCGTAGAAGGCGTAGTCGCCGCCGAAGACCCCCTTGCCCCGGGCGGGAACGTTTCCGCGCTTGAAATAGTCCTGCACGTTGGGGGCGGCGCTGAGCAGCGAAAAGGTGGTATCGAGATAGGCGATGTCGACGTGTTGGCCGCGGCCCGTGCGCTCGCGTGCGAAGAGCGCCAGCAACACGCCGACCACGCCGTGCAAGGTGGCGCCGGCATAGTCGGCGACGAGGTTCAGGGGAATCGGAGGCGGCCCCTCGCTGCCACCCAGGCAGCTCAGCACGCCGGCCAGCGCGAGGTAGTTGATATCGTGGGCCGGGTAGTCGCGATAGGGTCCCTCCTGTCCAAAGCCGCTCAACGAGCAATAGACCAGGCGCGAATTTCGCTTCGACAGCGTTTCGTAGTCGCCGCCCAGGCGCTTCATGACCCCGGGCCGAAAGCCCTCCACCAGGACATCCACTTGTTCTGCCAGGCGCTGAAGAACCTTCTGCCCGGCGGGGTCTTTCAGGTTGAGCGTGAGGCTGCGCTTGTTGCGTTGGGTGAACGAACTCGCGAGAACCCGCGCGTCGCTGCTGCGGGCGAGTTCGCCTCCTTTGGCACCGGGCTGGCCGCCGGGAGTCTCGACTTTGATGACCTCGGCGCCCATGTCGCCGAGCATCATCGTCAGGAACGATCCCGGCTCGACGCGATTCACCTCGAGGACTCGGATCCCATCCAGTGCTCCCGCCATGTTCGCTTCCTTTCAGTTGGTGGTGCCCAAGTGCTCCGCACCGGCTCGGGTGCGCCCCAGTCGCCGTGCGGCCCATGATACGCTCTCGTCAGCCGAACCAGCGCTGTGGCGTCCTTCGCGGAGCGCATTGTATCTCGGCCGGTCGTGGCGGGTAGCGCGGAGGTGACGAGGCGGTGCAGCTCCAACGAGCGCTACGCAGCGGGAAGGCGCAGCTCAGGGGCTTGGGGAGGGGGTTTCGGCGGCGAGCGAATTCGCCGCGCGCCACTCGGCCGCGAACTCGCCCATTGTGCGGAAGCGCACGCCCTCGCGGCTCTGAAAGTCGTCGAGGAGGCGTTCCAGCATCAGCAGGCGGTGTCCGCGGCCGATGGTCTGGGGGTGCATCGTCAAGATGAAGACCCCGGTGCCGAGCTTGGTGTAGAGATAATCGAACTCACCGGACCAGATCGAGTAGACGCGCTCCGGATCGGCGAGCCCCGGGCTTACGCCCAGCCGACTCGCGGTGTACTCGAAGGCGGGGAAGTCATCGAGGTTCCACGAGAAGGGAAGCTCGACCAGGTCGACCGCCTCGCCGAAGCGATACGGAGCGTCGATCGGAGCCTCGACGCCATCGCGGCAGTAATAGGGGGTGAAATCGTCGGCCATCATGCTGCTGTCGTAGGCGAAGCCGTGGTCCAGCAGCAATCGGATCGTCTGGGGGCTGAAGCTCCCTGCCGGCGACCGGTAGCCCAGCGGCGCGCGACCGGTGAGTTTGCGGATCAGCTCGATCCCGCGCGCGAGAATCGCGCGCTCCGCCTCCGGCTCCTGTCGGCGCGGATTCTCGTGGCAGTAACCGTGGTGGCCGACCTCGTGCCCCGCCTCGGCGACCCGTTCGCAAACGGCGGGAAAGGCCTCGATCGTATGCCCCGGGATGAACCAGGTGGAAGGGAGCCCGCGCTCCGCCAGCAGATCGAGCAGGCGCAGCGCGCCGACCCGCCCGAATTCGCCGCGGGAAAGAGCGTTGGGCGATGAGGTGCGGAAATTCGCGATCCAGACCGACATCGCATCGAAGTCAAAGGAGAGACACACAGTCACGTCTTTGGCCATGGGACTAGTATCGCACGGCCACCGTGGCGGGCTCGACCCCGGGGATCTGCGGCATAATCCTGCGCGAGGGGAGGCGTCGCTATGGACGGTTATTGCAAGGAGACCCGATGACGGACCTCCTTCCTCCGCTCACGGCGCGCGAGATCGAGGGTTTTCGAACCTCTCTCTCCAACTGGGGCCGCTTCGGCCCCGGGGACCAACTCGGTACGCTGAATCTGATCACCGCCGAGAAGCGTGCCCAGGCGGCGGCGCTGGTGATGAGCGGTCGCGCGGTTTCGTGCGCGCGGCCGCTCCCGACCCGGCCCGATCTCGACAACCGCAACCCCGTGCAACACCACATGATCGCCACTGGGGCCGAGGGTTGGGGGGGCGATTACTTCGCCATCGCGCCGCACGGCTACGCGACCAGTCACATCGATGCGCTGTGCCACATCTTCCACGACGGGAAGCTTTACAACGGCTACTCGACCGACGAGGTGACGGCGCGCGGCGCTCGCCAGCTCGCTATCCACTCCCTGCGCGAGGGGATTGTCTCACGCGGCGTACTCCTCGACATCCCGCGCGTTCGGGGTGTCGAATACCTCGTGCCGAGCCAGCCGATCTTCGTCGCGGATCTCGAGCGCGCAGAGGCCGAGGCAGGGCTTCGGGTGGCGTCAGGCGACGTTCTGCTGGTGCGGACCGGGCGCTGGAGGTACCGCGAAGCGAAGGGCTCGTGGGACCCCTCGAAGGCAATGGCGGGTCTCGACGCCTCATGTTTGCCGTGGCTCCACGAACGGGGGGTCGCGACCCTGGGCTGCGATGGGGTCTCCGACGTGGTGCCTTCACGCATTCCCGAGGAAGGGATGCCGATCCATTCGATCACGATCGTCACGATGGGGCTCCACCTGCTCGACAATCTGGAGCTCGAGGCCCTGGCGGAGGCCTGCACGGAGCACGCGCGCTGGTCCTTCTTGCTGACCGTCGCGCCCCTGGTCGTAACGGGCGGTACGGCTTCACCGGTGAATCCGATCGCTCTTTTCTAAGCTATCTGACGGGAGGACAGATCCGATGGCTGAGTTCGATCTCCACATCCGCGGTGGCACCATCGTCGACGGGACGCGCGTCCCCCGCTACCGGGGCGACGTCTGGGTCAAGGACGGAAAGGTCGCGCAGCTCGGTGGTCGCGCCCCTGGCGGCGCCGAGCGGGTGATCGACGCGGAAGGCCACATCGTGGCACCCGGCTTCGTCGATCTTCATACTCACTACGACGCCCAGATTCGCTGGGATCCCTGGTGCACGATCTCGGGGTGGCACGGGGTGACCTCCGTTGTGCTGGGGAACTGCGGCTTCGGGTTCGCCCCTGTCCGGCCTGATTTCCGCGAGCGCTCGATGCTCACGATGACGCGCACCGAGGCGATTCCGTTCGAAGCCATGCAGGCCGGGATGAAGTGGGAGTGGGAGACCATTCCCGAATACCTCGATTCTCTCGAGCAGGCACCCAAGGGCGTGAACTGTGTTCAGTACATGCCGACCGCGTCGTTGATGACCTACGTGATGGGCCTAGACGCGGCCAAGACTCGCCCGGCGACCGCGGCGGAACGGCGGGAGATGCAGCGCCTTCTCCACCTGGGTATGGACGCGGGCCTGTGCGGCTTCTCAATTCAGCGTCTCGGTCCCCACTCGACCCAAGCCGACTACGACGGGTCGCCCATGGTCACCGACACGATGTGTGATGAGGACATCCTGGCGCTCGGGGAGGTCCTCGCCGAGCGCGATGAGGGCTTCATCCAGATCACACAGTTCACCGGTGAGCTGCGCGCCGATCTCAGGTTCCGAGAGAAGCTCGCGGAGGTGAGCCGCCGGCCGGTGCTCCACAACATCGTGCCGGTCAGCCCCAAAGATCCGGCGATCCACAAGCGGCGCTTGGCGTGGCTCGAACGCAACCAGCAGGCGGGCCGGCGCATCTTTGGCCAAGGCGCGACGATCCGTACGGGATTCGCCTTCAAGCTCGCCGACTGGAACCTCTACGATCACAGCCCCGCGTGGGCTCTGGCGACGACCGGGACCCACGAAGAGCGCATGCGCAAGCTCGCGGATCCTGCGCTGCGCGAACGCATTCGCTTTGAAAGCGAAGACGCGGCGTACCGGTTCCAGGAGATCCAGGGCGGGGTGGGTGGCCCGATCCGGCGCCTTATCGTCCAAGACGTCGGCGATCGGCCGGAACTCGAGCCCTACGTCGGCCGCTCTCTCCAGGAGATCGGCGAAGCCGAAGGCAAGCATCCGGTCGACGTACTGGTTGATCTCTCTCTCGCAGGGGACCTCGACGTCGAGTTTCTCGGGCCCGATCGCGGCTTCAACGCCGACCACATGGCCGACATGATCCTGAGCTCCCCCTACACCTTCCCGGGTGTCTCCGACGGCGGGGCACACACGAAATTTTTCAACGGTGGCTCGTTTACCACGGACTTTCTGATGTGGCTGGTGCGCGACGAAGCGAAAATCCCGCTGGAAGAAGCCCACTACCGGTTGAGTTGTCTGCCAGCCCACGCGGCGGGTTTCGCGGATCGCGGCGTCCTGCGGGAGGGGGCCCCGGCCGACATCGTGGTCTACGACCTCGAGAACCTCGAAGTCGAGCCCAAATGGGTGGGCGACGTGACCCACGATTTTCCCGGCGGCGCCTGGCGACGAACGCAGCGGGCGAAGGGCTACCGCGCCATCGTGGTAAACGGCGCAATCACCTTCGAAGACGGCGAGTGCACCGGCGCGACCCCCGGCAAACTACTGCGTCACGGCAAGGCGTAGGCCAAGTTCACCGAGCCGCGGCAAGCGCCGCCGGTAGGCGGCGCGCAGCGAGGCGAAGCCGAGCGGTGTTCGTCGGTGGGCGGCGGCTGCGGCCTCAGAGATTGAAGGCCTTGGCGGCGTTGTCCCACAGGATCTTGCGCCTCGCGTCGTCTGAGATCGGCTGTTTGTCGAAGCGCTCGAAG
>CAZTOE010000018.1:15160-28850 GCA_964615045.1 uncultured Spirochaetales bacterium | reverse complement strand
CGTGGGCCTCATGATCTCGTCGCTCGTCCGTACCCAGCAGCAGGCCATCCTGGGAGCGTTCCACTTCCTCGTCCCGGCGATCATTCTCTCTGGCTTCGCGACGCCCATCGCCAACATGACGGACACAGTCCAGCTCGTCACGTGGTTGAACCCGATGCGCTACTTCCTGGTCATCGTGCGTGGCCTCTTCCTCGAGGGTCTGCCCCCCGCACTTGTCGTCCGTCAGCTGTGGCCCCTCGCGCTCATCGCGGTGGCGAGCCTCAGTGTGGCGGGTTGGCTCTTCCGAAATCGGCTCGGATGACGACGCACCGTCCGGGCTGCTGCGCAGGGCGACTCCGCGCATCGCAGCTCTCGCGGTCGCTGCGAGAGCCCCTGAACACCGGGACCCGCAACACCGACGCATAGACGATCGAGGCTGTGAGGACCGGCAACTCTGTATCACCGTGACTCATCCGTCCGTGGCGCGGTGAGGGCGATGGGCAAGGCTGTCAGCTCGGGTCCGCCGGAGTAGCGGGCCGTGGCGACCCAACCTGCCGTGATTCCGGGGCACTCTTCGGCGAGGTGCATGCGAACTGGGGTTGGCTGCCCTGGGTATCATCTCACTGGTCCTGGGCACCATCGGGCTCGGCTCCTGCTTCGCGCTGACGCTGGCGGGAATCCTCCTCTTCGGCTGGCTCATCGTGATCACCGGGCTGGTCGAGCTGGTCCAGGTCTTCAAGTGCCGTGGATGGAAGGGCCGCCTCGGGCAGCTCGTCATCGCGGTCCTGCATCTGGTCGCGGGGGTGATCGTGATCTCCGATCCGGTGCTCGTCTCGGGCGTGTTAACACTGCTGCTCGGCTTTACGATCCTGGCAGGCGGCGCAACGCGCAGTGTCGTAGCGCTCCAGCACCGCGGCCAGCCCGGCTGGGTCTGGCCGCTGCTGGGTGGAGCGGCCGCGGTGCTCCGCGGAGTCCTCATCGTCGTGAAGTGGCCGGCGTCCTCGTTCTTCGTGATCGGCATGTTCATCGCGATCGAGCTGATCATGAACGGCTGGACGCTGGTGGCGCTGGCGCTGGCTGCGCGCGCCGCTGGATCGAGTCCACAGTCGGCCCAGCCGGCCTGAATCGGGCGCCGAAGTGTCGAGGACCGCTCGAGCGGTTTACGCCGGCTCGAATTCGCGGGTTGACTTCCCTCCCGGCGCGGCCGGAGACTGATCGGGCCCATCTCTGGGCAGGAGGGGAAGGGATGGAGAGCCTCGCAATCACACCGATCTATGCCGCGATTCTCGGCCTCATACTGCTGATTCTGAGCATCCGCGTCGTCGCGGTCGTCCGCGCCAAGGGCAATGTGGCTTATGGCGATGGCGGCAACCCCGATTTCACACCCGTGGTGCGGGGCCAGGCGAACTTCGTCGAGTATGTGCCGCTGATCGTCATCCTGATCGCCTTCGCCGAGGCGGGGGGGACCTCGAGTACCTGGGTGCACGCCATGGGGGGCAGCCTCGTCGTCGCACGCGTGCTGCACCCGATCGGTCTCACCAACAAGCCCGGCATCAATCCGTTCCGCTTTGTCGGAACCAACTTGACCTGGATCATTTTGCTGGCGTCTTCGATTCTCGTGCTCGTCAACCAGCTCGGTTGAGCGAGGAGCGCAGGCTCAGCCCGATAACCGATGCACCCCCGAGCGCAAACAGCCTCGAGATCACTTACCCTTTGGGAGGTTTCGCCGCCTGCGGGGCCAAAGGGAGACGCGCCATGAAAAATCTGGTCGAGGCTCACAACCGGGTCAAAGATTTCGATTGGGATTTCAGCTACATCGAGAAGCCCAACCGGTACCCGACGAAGTACAAGATCCCCGCCAAAACCAAGGACCCCTTCCGCCATCTGATCCGCGACTACTGCGCGATGGAGCGCGAGAAGGACGACCGCCAGTACGGCGCCCTCGAAGACGCCATCGCGCGCTCCGGCTCGACCGCCCAGGCCAACGAGCGCTGGACCGAGATCATGAAGGTCGTGCTGCCCGTGCTGACCTTTGGCGAGTACGGCGCGATGAAATGCTCCGGGCAGCTGGTGGACACGGTCGACAACGCGGCGCTGCGCCAGGGCTACATGGCCCAGATGATCGACGAGGTACGCCACGTCAATCAGGAGGTCTACCTCAACCGCTACATGGCGAAGCACGCGCGCGACCCCGAAGGCTTTGACCGGGGGCAGGTCTTCAAGAGCCAGAACGTGTTTGGACGCGCCGCCCAGAGCGCCCTCGAGTGCTTCTTTGTCGGCGACCCGATCGAAGGAGCGCTGAACCTCCAGGTGGTCGCCGAGACGGCGTACACCAACCCGATCTTTGTGGCGATGACCCAGGTCGCCGCGACCAACGGCGACCAGGCCACGCCCACGGTATTTCTGAGCATCCAGTCTGACGAGGCGCGGCACATGGCCAACGGCTACGCGACGCTCGCCGCGGTGCTGGCGGAGCCCGACAACCTGCCGATGCTTCAGCGAGACTTCGATCGCGCGTTCTGGCGCCAGCACGCCTTTCTCGATCCTTTTGTGAACGTCGTCTACGACTACTTTCAGAAGACGCGCACCGATTCGTACCTCGAGAAGTGGAATGAGTGGCTCGCCGAGGACTGGGCGGGCGCCTACATCGCCAAGCTCGAGCCCTTTGGGCTCAAGGTGCCGCGCTGGTTCGAGCTCGCGCGCGAGCGCATGAACTGGTCGGCGCACACCGCCGCGATGGTGGCCTTTGGGAGCTGGCCCATGCACTTCTGGCGCTACGATCCGCCGACCGACGCCGACATCGAGTGGTTCGAGAAGAAGTACCCCGGATGGTATGACCGTTATGGCGCCTTCTGGGCGCGCTACCGTGAGCTCTGCGACCCGAAGCACGGCCGGATCCCGATTCAGGACTTCGAGTCGCTCCCGCCCTTCTGCCGGGTGTGCCAGATGCCCTGCGTGTTCCCCACCCTTGACGACTGCCACGCTCGGGTGCGCAACATCGATGGGCGGCTCCACGCGTTCTGCTCCGACGCCTGCGAGTTCATCTACCGCGAGAGCCCGGGGCGCTACGTCGCCGAGACCTGGGACGAGATCTACGACGGCTGGAGTGTCTCCGAGTACGTGCGCAGGAACGGGCTGCTGCGCGCCGACGGCAGGACGCTCCTGGCGCAGCCGCACCTCGACACAGACAAGATGTGGACGATCGACGACCTCGAGGCGATCGACTTCGAGATCACCAACCCGCTGCGTGTGATGGCGGAGCAGGGGGCTTTCGCTTCATGAGTGCGGCCCCCCCCACTCCCCCGCGCGACTTCACGTATATCAAGCCCTCAAAGCGGCGGCTCTCGGAATACGAGGCGGTCTCTCTCTACGTCCAGGTCGACCCGGACGTCCCGCGCAACCAGTATTACATGCGCACCGAAGAGGGGCGCTCGGCCTGGCGCCCTGAATCGACGCGCTTGAAGCATCCGCACTGGTACGACTTTCGCGACCCGGGGCGCTATTGGCAGCGCAACTACGTGCGGATGCAGGCCGAGCAGGAGCACGCGATCGACCGGCTGGTGGAGGACGCCAAGGCCGCCGCCGCCTTCGACGCCATGGACCGCGGCTGGCTCGACGCCGTGCTGCGAGACCACTACCGCGTGTGGTCGTTCTTCGAGTACGGGCTGTTCCGCGCCTTTGGCGTCGCGCAACGCGAAGCTCTCGCCGATCCGATCGGCAACGCGCTGACCTTCCAGGGCTTCGACCACATGCGTCACGCCCAGGCGGTGGTGCTCTATTTGCTGGAGCTGGAGGGGGAGATCAAGGGCTTCAAGGACGAGGGAGCCAAGCAGCGCTGGCTCGAGGCGCCGGCCTACCAGCCCCTGCGCAAGATCGCCGAGGAGCTGATCGGGTTCGAAGACTGGGGCGAGCTCTGCATCGCCACAAACTTCGTGGTGCTTCCGCTTCTGGCCGAGGTGGGCGTGAGCGCGTTGCTGCGCCGACACGCCCCGACCCACGGCGACCTCGCGACCCCAGTCATCATCCTCACGACGGAGCGCGACCGGCGGCGCAATATCGAAGTCGCCGGCGCACTCGCCAAGATGTGCCTCGACACCGACAATCCCGACGCCGAAGCGAACCGCGGGGTCTTCGCCGAATGGTTCGCGAAGTGGCAACCGGAGGTGCGTGCCGCCACCGAGGCCCTCGCGCCCGCCTGGGCGGCCATCCCGCAGCCGGCTCTGACCTTTGAGGAGGCCGTCGAGAGCGCGCTACAAGCGCAGCGGGCGCTGCTCGAGAGCCACGGCCTCGGCGAGATCGCGCCGTGACCGAGGCCGTCTCCAAGGTCGTCCTGGTGTTGATGAAAAGCCCGGAGGCGGATGCCACCCTCGACGTGCTGCGGGCCGACCACCCCGAGGTCGCCATCGAAGACGCGGGCCCCTACTGGCAGCTCCAACACCCCAAAGAAATCCTTGTGGACCTCGCTCGGGTCGGCGAAGAACTCGGTGAAGAGATCTCCCTGTCCGAGTGGCTGGTCGTGATGAGCACCTTTGTCGGCCGCGTCGAAACCGAGCCGAACTCCTTTCGGGTCACCTCGGAGATGCTCCAGCTCGAAAGCGCCTGAGAAGATGGCCGAACGCGAGACGTTCCGCGTCCGGACGGAGCCCAGCGGACAGGAGTTCGAGGTCCGCTCCGACGAAACGGTGCTGAATGCGGCGCTGCGCCAGGGGGTGGGCCTCCGCTACGGGTGCCGGCAGGGCAACTGCTCCTCGTGCAAGTACTACCTCGTCGAGGGCGAGGTCGAATTCGGAAAGGCTTCGCCTTACGCCCTCTCGGAGGCCGAACGCGAGGAGGGCTGGGCGCTTCTCTGCTGCGCCCGGCCTCTCGAAGACCTTGAAATTCAGGATCGTGGCGAGGCGGACGAGCGTTCGCTTCCGGTGCTCCGCCCCGAGGAGAGGCGCTCCACGGTTGCCGGGGTGGCGCAACTCACCCCGTCGCTGTGGCAGCTGCGGGTCTACCTCGACGCGGCGTTCGAGTACTATCCCGGCCAGTTCGCCGAGCTCGAGGTCCCCGGTCGCACTGGGATGTGGCGCGCCTACTCGATTGCCAACGCCGGGGGCGGGGGCAGTGAGCTGGAGTTCCTCGTCAAGCGGATCCCCGAAGGCGCGTTCTCGGGACAAGTCGACACGCTCGAGGTCGATCAACCGATCGGGCTGCGTGGACCCTTTGGGACCAGCTATCTGCGCGACGGCGAGGCACCGATTCTGCTGGTGGCGACCGGCTCCGGACTGGCCCCGCTGCGGGCGATGCTGCAGGACGCCGCGGTCCGCGCCGATCCCCGCGCGATCCACCTGTACTACGGCGCGCGGACCCGAGCCGACCTGCCCGTCGAGGCCGAGATCGAAGCGTTGCGAGCCGCGCTCCCCGGCCTCGACTACCGCCCCTGTCTCTCGCAACCCACCGAAGCCTGTGGATGGAAGGGACGCACGAGCCGTGTCACCCAGGCGATCCAGCGCGAGGTCGCGGACGCGAGCCCCTACGACGCCTATCTGTGTGGCGCCCCGGAAATGTGCGACGCCATCGGGCGCCTGCTCGAAGCGAAAGGCATCGAGGAAGCGAAGCTCTTCTTCGACCGCTTTCACCCCGCACTGCGTGCGGAGGACTCGGCGCACTGAGCCCCGCCCTCACCCCTTCTCAAAGAGATCCAGGTAGTAGAGCCCCGCGAGCACCAGGGCGTGGTCGATGCTGCCCTCGCGAACCAGCCGGGGGATGTCCACCCGCGGTACCACTTCGACCACGGTCTCCTCGTTGCCTTCGTTGCGGACCTCGGCCACCCACTCGCAGCCGCGGGCGACGAAGGAGTGAAGCCGATTGCGGAACAGGGCCGGATTGGGATTGGAGTCGCCGATCGCAGTGAGCTCCGCGGCGCGATAGCCAGTTTCCTCCAGGAGCTCGCGCGCCGCAGCAGCGCCGGGTGTCTCGCCGGGGTCGACCATGCCGCCGGGAATTTCGAGGGTGATCTCGTCGGCGCCGTGGCGAAATTGACGGATCAGCACGAGCTCTCCGGCCTCGGTGATCGGAACCACATTCACCCAATCCGTCGCGTCGATGCGGAAGAACGCGTGGCGGCCCCCGTCGCGCGGGGAACGCGAGAGCAGGCGGCTCACGCCGAAAACCGCGCAATCGTGCAGCTGTTCGCTGGCGAGGACTTCCCAGCGCTTCGGCCCCGGCATGGCGACAGGCTAGCCGACCTCGTCGCTCGCTAGCTTGGCGCGAACCGAGGCCATCTTGCCATTCATCGTGGTGGGTCGGTCGCGGCGGTCGTCGATCTTGAGAACGGTCCCCACCCGCTTCGCCCCCTTCGCGAAGACCGCCTCCTGCATCCCGCGGATCAGCGCGAAGATCTGATCCAGGTCCCCTTCCAGCGTTGTGAACATCGGACCGACCTCCCAACGCACCGCGCTCTGCTTCTTCAGGACGCGCAGGGCTGCTGCGACGTATTCACCGACGCTCGGTCCCTCGCCGGTGGGCGCGATGCTCACTGCCACGATCGCCATCGCTTCGAAGCTCCTCAAAGTGGGCCCCCGACGCCCTCATCCCGCACGAGGGCACGCGGGCTCAGCGGGTCGTCATCGCGCTTTCGCTCGCCCTTACCGCCTGGGCCTTTCCCGGAGACGGTGGCACCTCGACACCGCGCTGACTACCGGGCCGCGCGGCAATGGCATTCATCCAGCGCTCGAGGTGTGGCAGCCCCTCAATCGGAACGCGCGCCCAGTACCAGCTGCGCACCCACGACCAGTTGGCGATATCGGCGATGCTGTAGGGGCCGGCCAAGTACTCGTGATCGGCCAGCCGATGGTCGAGTACCTCATAGAGGCGACGGGTCTCGTTGCGGTAGCGCGCGATGGCGGCTGGAACTTCTTCGGGGAAGTAACGCACAAAGGCTACCGCCTGGCCCTGCATGGGGCCGATCCCCGCCATCTGAAACATCAGCCACTGCAGGACTTCGAAACGCGCCTTGCGCTCGGCAGGCAGCAAGCGTCCGGCCTTCTCGGCGAGATGAATCAGAATGGCGCCCGACTCGAAGATCGTGAGGTCGTCAAAGTCGTGGTCGACGATCACGGGGATGCGCCCGTTGGGATTGAGCGCCCTGAACGCAGGGGTGTGCTGCTCGCCCTGGCCCAGATCGACGATCACGGGGGTGTAGGGCAGTCCGAGTTCCTCGAGCGCCACCGAGACCTTCCATCCGTTGGGGGTGGGCGCGGTGTAGAGATCGATCATCGCGGGCTCCTTGCTTCGGCGAGGCTAGCCGGGGCGCTTGCGTTCGGCGGCCCGCGGCACGTGTTGCCACGCCTCGAGTTCCGCTGCGGAGAGGGGATCCTCGCCGCGCAGAAAAGCCTCGAGGTGGGCCAGGTCGTCAAAGCCCCAGAAGAGCTCGCCCAGGGCCTCCACGGTGGGGACCCCAAACACGCCCCGTGCAATGGCGGCGTCGGTCTGCTCGCGCAGGCGCCCTTTGTGCGCGGGCGAGTTCGCCTCGTCGAGTAGCGCAGGGCCGTCGAAGCCAGCTTCGGTGAGCACCGCAGCCACCACGTCCGGCTCGCCGACGGTCAGGCTGCGCGCCCACGTCGCCTCGAAGAGCACTGTCACCACGCGCGCTCGCTCGGGTGCCAGTGCGGGGAGCGACGCCACCCGGAGCGTCGGGAGGGGATTGAAGGGGTGAAAGGCCGGGGGTTTCAGCGGAATGCCCAGGCGTTTGGCTTTGCGCAATACGTCGCGGGTCATCCAGCGGAGCTTCGCCGGAACCTCCGCCGGGCCAAGCTGACCATGGGCGGCGAGGAGCCCCGCAAAGAGGACCGGGATGGGCTCGATCGTGTGGCCGGTGCGCGCCGCCAACGCGGGGAGCTGGATCCAGGCGAGATACGCGTTGTGTGAGATGAAATCGAAGTAGAAGCGGAGCGTCGCGTTGGCTCTGCCGTCGTCGAGCCGCGCAAAGGCGATCTCGTCGCGGATTTCGGTGTGGGCGCGGTCACTCATCTGTATCCTCCGCAACGCGAAGGCTACTGTCCCGCCTCGCCAGGCTCTACTCCTTGCCGCCCCTCAGGCTTTGCCATCTCCGGAGACGCCGCCATGCTGCATCGCGCCCCCCTCGTTGGGCTTCTCCTCACCTTCGCTTCGGCGGCCGCCGCGGAGACCCTGATTCTCGCCAACGGTGACAAGATCTCCGGCGAGGTCGTCGAATGGGCGGTCGACTATGTGGTCCTCGAGCATCCCCAGCTCGGGCGTCTCCAACTGAGCCTCGACCAGCTCGAGCTCGACACCGGGACACCTCCCAATCCCGGCCTGTTTGGAACCCGTTTCTTGCGCGGATGGAGCCGCCGCGTCGATGCGGGGGTCAGGGGCGAGCAGGGCACCAGCGACAGCACCGTGATCACGAGCGGCTTGAGCTTCGGGTATGAGGATGAGTGGACCCGCTGGACGCTCAACGGCCGCAGCTTCTTTGATCGCGACGAGGACGGCGTGACCGACAACAACGCCCGCGTCGATCTCCGCCGCGATTGGCTAGCGCCCGACTCGCGCTGGTTCTGGTCGCTGGGGTCTCGGTATCAGTTCGACAAGACGGAAGCGTGGAAACACCGCATGACGGTCACCGGGGGACCGGGCTACCACCTGCTCCAGTCTGAGTCCCACCGCCTGGACGCAATTTTCGGTCCCGCCTTCACCCGCGAGTTTGGCGACGTCAACGAAGACAAGGCCGAGGGCAGCTTCGTGCTCGACTACGACCGGAAGACTTCGGAACGAAGCAAGTTCACGTTCTTCAACAACGTCTTCCTCGAGCTCGCGCCCGACGGTGGGGATGTGCGCAATCTCACGCGCGCGGAGTGGTCGATCGATCTCGCCGAGCGACCGAAGCTGAGCTTGATTCTCGGGGCCGAGAACGAGTATCTCACCGACCCCGAGGGCGACGACGATAACAACAACCTGAAGTACTACGTGACGATCGGGCTCGATCTGTGAGCCGAGCTCAGCGCGCGGCGGAGATGGGCTCGTCGGGTTCGACGACGACGTCGTGGCTCCGGGCGTACGATTCCCAGAGATCGACGAGTCCTCGGAGCTCGGCGGGTCTTCCCTTCGACCGGTCGTAGAGCTCCGCGGGATCCTGGTCGAGACGATAGAGACGCCACGCGCCCGGCCCGAGCGGCGGCTTCATCCAGATCGCCTTCCAGCGGCCGCGACGGATGGCGCGGTCTCCGCCGAGCTCAAAGCCGAGCCATTCTTCGTCCCCGCGCACCTCGCTCTCCGAGCCCGCGAAGAGCGGCAGGAGCGACCGCCCGGTCAGGGGCTCCAGGCGACGGCCCTGGTGATAGTCGGGGTAGGAGGCGCCGGTGGCCTCGAGCAGCGTGGGAACCAGATCGGTGACGTGGAGGAGCGCACCGGTCGCTTCGCCCCGTTGGAAGACACCGGGGCCGCTCACGACAAGCGGCGACCGGATGCCGCCTTCGGCAAAGGTCCCTTTGAACATCCGGAACGGAACCGAGCTGACCTGCGCCCATCCCGGCCCGTATTCGACGAATGAGCCCGGTCGGCCCCAGTTCTCGAACCCACTCGCCGGGAAGGCCTGAGCGAGCCATTCGCGGTGCTCCGACTGGGTACCGACCGGTCCGCGATTTGAAGCGGAGGCGCCGTTGTCGGACAGGAAGATCACCAGGGTGTCGCGGCGCTCGCCGATCGCCTCGAGATGATCGAGCAGGCGTCCCAGGTGGAAGTCGAGGTTCTCAACCATCGTCGCGTAGAGCTCCATGCGCAGCGCCAACTGCTTCTGGCTCTCGTCAGAGAGATCGGCCCACGCCGGGATCGTCGGGAGCCCCGGAAAGGGAACGACGTCCTTGTGCACCAGGCCCCGTCGTTTGAGCGCCGTGAGCCTTCGCTCCGCAATGGCCTGGAAGCCCGCTGCGTAGCGACCCGCGCTGCGGTCGCGCCAATCGTCGGGGACCGCCAGCGGTGAGTGCGGGGCCTGGTAGGCGAGATAGGCGAAGAAGGGCGCGCCGTCGTCGCGATTCGCGTCGATGCTCTCGATCAGGAAGTCCGTAAACGAGCGGGTTGAGAAATGATCCGCAGGGAGCGCCTCGAGGAGTTCGCCGTCGTGGCTGTAGTCGGCGCGCTCGCGGCCCTCGCGCATTGTCTTCATATCCGCCCAGTGGCTCGCGACGTCTTCGAGCAGTGCGAAGCTGTGATCGAAGCCGTGGGCCGCGGGTCGTTGCTCGGGGGCTTCGCCGAGTTCCCATTTCCCGGCCATGTAGGTGTGGTAGCCCGCTTCCCGCAGCAGCGTGGCCACGGTCACTACCCGCCCGGTGAGGTGTCCTTCGTAACCAGGCGTACCCGGACGCTGTCCGCGCAGTCCACCAAAGCCCGCCAGGTGGTGATCCACACCCGTTAGCAGCATGGCCCGCGTGGGGGCACCGCGCGGCGAAACGTAGAAGTTCGTCGCGATCAACCCCGTTTGCGCGAGAGCGTCGAGGGTCGGGGTGCGGATCTCGCTCCCGTAGGGGCCGGTATCACTAAAACCCAGGTCGTCCGCCACGACGAGCAGGATGTTTGGCCGCTCGAGCGCGGCCGGCGGCGGCGGGGCCTTCGCGCACGCACCGAGCAGCGCGAGGAACATTACGATCGTTCGCATCGTCATCATGGGCTCATGGGGTTAGGAGGGGAAGGATAGTACCGGGGCGCGACCATGGATGCCGGCGCAGGGCACCCCCCGAATTCGAGCGCCCACTGAGCTAGGGTTCTCAGAGACCGGCTCGTCCCGAGCGACCCGCGCGCAGGAGTACTCGCGATGCCCCCCTCATCGAATGATGGTGCCGCCAACCAGCATCCCGAGGCAGGACCGACTATACACCCCGCACCGCCCCCCAGCCGAAGCGGTCTGCGCAAGATCTTCTGGGTGGCGGCATTCGCTCTGGTGCTGCTGGCTGTCGCCGCCCTCGGGACAACGGGCTACCTGGCGCAGCAAGAACTTCGCGGGCGCCTCGACGAGCTCCAAGCTGAGCTCGACGCCGCTCACCAGCAGCTCTCCCAGGAGCGCGACCGGGCACAGAGTTTTGAATCCACCCTGGGACGGGTACACGAACTCGCGGGTCAGCTCAGCGCAAGTCTTCGGGAGTTGCAGACCTTGACGGCTCCCAGGCCGATCGCCTCCTCCCGCCCAGAAGCGACCCCAGCGCCGCCCGCGGCGAGCGAGGCAGAGCGGCAGATCCCGTCAGTCGAGCCAATCGAAAAGGCCGTCGCGGAGGAGCCCGCGCGCGAAGCGGTGGAGGTAGAGCCCGTCCCAGAGACCGCCGTGCCGGAGGAGACCGCCGGCCGCGAGCCCGCCGAAGGGCAAGCCGCTCCTGCGCCGGGACAGAGTGAACGCAGCGAGCGCGACGAGGTCGTGGCGGGGCGAGGTAAGCAAGCGCCAACGGGACGTTCGCTGCCAACCACTGAAGGGCTCGACAAGATGCCGTCTGTGCTGGAGCTCAAGCCCGCCCTGGCCCGCTCGGGAGCCCAGCCGTTGCTGGCGCCGGGCGACATCGCCGGCGAAGCTCCGATCTTGCCGCCGGCTCCGAGTCTGACTGAGGAGCGGGGAGAGGAGCCTTCGGAAGCGGCGCACGAAGCGCCGCGCGCCGAGTAGAGCACCGGGGAAGCCGGCGCGGTGTCGTGATCGAGCCCTCTGCGAAGACGGGCGACCTGCCAGGGTTTTAGGAACGCAGCCGGGCCGCCTACACTGCGGCCCGTGGCCGGCACCGAAGCGATTGATTTCCGCCGCTATCTGGGGCCCGAGCGCGGCCCGCGCCCCGGGCGCTTCGTTTCGATGGCTGAAGCCATTGCGGCGATCCCCGATCGCAGCCGCATCTTCGTCGCGGCGAGCTGCTCATCCCCCCTCGCGCTCTGCGATGCGCTCGCCGCGGGTCGCGAGCGCTTCCGCGAACTCGAGCTCGTGGCGGGGCACCTGCGCGTCCCCTTGGCACCTTTCGCTCACCTGGGCGCACCGTTTCGGCTGACCACCCTCCAGCCCAGCCCCGTCCTGCGGGAGCTTTGGAGCACCGGTTTCGTCGACGTACTGCCCTGCCGCTACTCGGACTTCGGGCGACTCTTCTTGCCCGGCGGGGTATATCCCGTAGATGTTGCCCTGGTTCAGGTGAGCGCTCCCGGCCCGGACGGACGCGTCAGTCTCGGCACGAGCGTCGGCAGCACCCTCGACCTGGTGCGCGGCGTACCGCTGGTCATCGCCCAGGTCAATCCGCAGATGCCGTATACCTTCGGCGCGGGCGAGCTGCCGCTCCGGGCCTTCGACCTTCTCGTCGAAGCGGAAGCACCGCTCCCGGAGGTTTCGGTGCTTGAGCCCGATGCCACGGCCCGCGCCATTGCCAAACACGCCGCCACCGAAATCCCCGACGGCGCCACGTTGCAGTTTGGCATCGGAGCGATCCCCGACGCGATCTTGCAAACCCTGGCCAATCATCGCGACCTGGGTATCCACGGCGGAATGATCAACAACGCCTGCATCGATCTCGTCGAGGGCGGCGCGTTGACCGGCGCCCAGAAGCGCGAGGGACGAGGCCTCCTCGTGGCGGCCGAAGTGATCGGAACGCGGCGTCTTTACGACTGGGTGCACCGCAACCCATTGGTGCACATGGCGCCGTCGCGTTGCTCGCACGGCGCCACCGCGCTGGCGGATTGCGCCCGCTTCGTGGCGATCAACTCGGCCGTAGAGATCGCCCTTGACGGCGCGGTCAACGCCGAATCGATCGGTGCACAACTCGTCTCGGGCCCGGGCGGCCAGCCCGACTTCGCAATCGGTGCGAGTCTGAACGCCGCGGGCCAGAGCCTACTGGCCCTGCCGGCGACGGCCGCCGGGGGCACGCTCTCCCGTATCGTGAAACGCCTTCACCCCGAGGCCGCCGTAACGCTGCCCCGCTATCTGGTGGATCGCGTCGTGACGGAGTACGGCGTGGCCCGGCTGCGTGGCCTTGCGTTGCGCGGCCGCCGCGACGCGTTGGCGGCCATCGCCCATCCCGATTTTCGCGCCGAGCTGCTCGCGCCGTGACGGGCCGAAAGAGACCGGTCGCGCCGCGCCACGCGGCGAGCCTTGTTGTCGTCGCGGGCAAAGGCGACGCGGCGCGAGTGCTGATGGGCCGGCGCGCGCCCAGGAACCGCTTCATGCCCGATGTCTTCGTCTTTCCGGGAGGCGGGGTTCACGGGGCGGATGCCCGGACGCCGGCGCGCAGCGAGCTCCGCCCTGCGGTCCAGGCGCGTCTCGAGGAGCGCGCTTCGGCGTCGCTGGCAAGAGCGCTCGGTGTCACCGCGTTGCGAGAAACCTGGGAAGAGACCGGCCTTGTCTTCGGCCGCGTCGAGGACGAGACGCTCACTCCGGATCTGGAACGCCTCGACTACATCTTTCGAGCCATCACGCCGGCGGAGAGCCCGATCCGCTTCCACGCCCGCTTCTTCATGGCCGAGGCCGAGTGCGCCCAGGGAAGCTTGCGCAGCAACGGCGAACTCCTCGAGCTCGACTGGTTTACCCTTGCGCAAGCGCGCAAGCTTCCCCTGGTCGACGTCACCGAAGATGTGCTGGGAGAGCTCGAGCGGCACCTGCGAGAGGGACCCGCCGAGCGTGTGCCGCTTTTCCACTACCGGCGGGGCAAGCCCCGGCTGCGCCGCTAGAGCTGTGGACTTTGCGCGCCGCCTTCGGCGGCTT
>CAZTOE010000018.1:0-15060 GCA_964615045.1 uncultured Spirochaetales bacterium | reverse complement strand
GCGGGGGCGCCTCAGCGATACACAATGACTGAGCGCGCGCCTTCGCCCCTGCCCACTTTATCGAACTTCGCTCGCCGGCCGTTCGGGCTTCGCCCTCTCTGCCTCGCTGCGCGCCGCCTTCGGCGGCTTGCGGGGGCGCCTCAGCGATACACAATGACTGAGCGCGCGCCTTCGCCCCTGCCCATTTGGTCGAAGGCGTCGTTGATTTGCTCGAGTTCGATTTCCCGGGTGATCATGTCATCGAGCTTGAGTTCGCCGCGATCGTAGTACGCGAGATAGCGGGGTACGTCGCGTCTCGGGACCGCCGAACCATAGGCGGAGCCCGTAATGCACTTCTCCTGCAGGAAGGTGCCCGCTTTGAGCGAAACCTCGGCACCGAACTGGGCGACGCCCACGATCACCGCCATTCCCGTCGGGCGCACCATGCCGTAGGCCTGCTCCATGGTTTCCGGAAGACCCAGCGCCTCGAAGGCGTAGTGGGCGCCGCCGGCGGTGATCTTGCGAACGGTCTTGACCGGGTTCTCCGTCGTCGGATCCACCGTGTGGGTCGCGCCGAGGGAAACGGCGAGTTCGCGTTTTTCCTGCTTCGGGTCGACGGCGATGATGGTCGACGCGCCGGCGATGCGGGCGCCCTGCAGAATGGAAAGCCCCACGCCACCACAACCGACGATTGCCACGCTGGTTCCCGGACGAACCTGCGCGGTGTTGAGAGCCGCGCCGACGCCGGTGGTGACGCCGCAACCGATCAGACACACCTTCTCGAGCGGGTACTTCTTGGGGATCGCGATCGCGGCGCCCTGGGGAATGATGGCCTGTTCGGCGAACGAGCCCACCGCGCACATTCGATAGATGTCCTCACCGGCCCGCCGGGTGCGGAGCGTCCCGTCGAGCTGGGTGAACTCGTTCATGGTCTTCACCATCTCTTTGCAGAGGAAGGGCTTGCCCTCGCCGCAAAAGGTGCAGCGCCCGCACGAGGGGGTCAGCACAGCAATCACGTGATCGCCTACCGCCAGGCCCTCGACACCCGGCCCGACCTCTTCGACGATTCCAGCGCCCTCGTGGCCCAGAATCGCGGGGAGCGGGCAGGGAACGATCCCGTGCACCATCGAGTAGTCGCTGTGACAGATTCCGCTCGCCACCATGCGAACCCGGACCTCGCCCTTCTTGGGGCCCTCGATCTCGACCTCCTCGATAGTGAGGGGCTCACCCGCCTTGCGCAAAATCGCAGCCTTCATCGCGTTGCCTCCCAGCAATGGGGTGGAAGCATAGGGTATGATAGGCACCAACCCTCAAGACCCCCGCGGGAGAAACCATGCTTCAGTGGAAGATCGGCGACACGACGATTTCGCAGCTCATCGAGGTCACCGCCGACAACAGTAAGCTCGACGTGCTGCCCGAGGCGACGCCCGACAAGGTGGGCGAGATCCCCTGGCTCCAGCCCCACTTCGCGACGCCAGAAGGCCGCCTGATCCTGAACATCCAGATGCTGATCATCGAGACCCCCAGTCGCAAGATGGTCGTCGATACTTGCATCGGGAACGACAAGAATCTGAGCATCGAAGACTGGGCCAACCTGCAGCTTCCCTTCCTGGACGACCTCAAACAAATGGGCCACGACCCCGACTCGATCGACACCGTGATCATGACCCACCTGCACGTCGACCACGTGGGATGGAACACGAAGAAGGTCGGGGGAAAGTGGGTGCCGACCTTCCCGAACGCCCGCTACCTGATCGTGGAGGAGGAGTTCAACTTCTGGCGCGATCTGGAGGAAGACCCCTTCGGCGATGTCTTCGGGGAGTCGGTGCAACCCGTCTTCGACGCCGGACTCGTGGACCTCGTCAAGCCCGACCACCGGGTCAGTGAGGGCGTCTGGTTCGAGTCGACGCCGGGCCACACACCTGGTCACGTGAGCGTGCGCATCGGCTCGAACGGCGAGGAGGCCGTCATCACGGGCGACATGATGCACCATCCCTGTCAGATCGCCCGGCCGGAGTGGGTGACGCCTTTCGACGCCGACAACGCGGCGGCGATGGAGACGCGCAAGCAATTCCTGGCGCGCTACGCCGACAAGCCGGTGCTGGTATTGGGGACGCACTTTGCGAACCCGGTGGGCGGGCGCATCGTGCGCGACGGCAACCGCTATCGCTTCGACGTCTAGGAGTTCTTCTCGAGCAGCACTCCTTCGAGACGCAGCTTTTCGACCTCCTTCTCGCTGCGACCGAGCAGCTGCGTCAGCACCTCGGTGTTGTGCTCGCCGAGGGTCGGCGCCTCCATCGGGATGTTGTTCGGGAGGTCGCGAAACTTGATCGGAAAGCCCGGGAGATCAACCTCGCCGTGCAGCCGATCGGTCACGCGCCGGACGGTGCCGCGGGCGCGGTGATGCGGATGGTTCACGGTTTCTGCGACCGAGAGCACCGGAGCACACGGCACGCCGAAGGCCTCCATCCGTTGGACGGCGCCCGCGATGTCCGGAAAGGTCCGGAGCCAGGCCTCGATCTCTGACACGACCTCGTCGCGGTTCGCCAGCCGCGCAGCATCGGTGGACCAGCCGGGGTCGTCGATCCAATCCTCGCGCTCCATCGCGCGGCACATGTCCGGCCAATGGTGCAGGAAGGACATGATCACGATCGACCCACCGTTGCCCCGGTAGATTCCGCACGGGCAGAGGTAGTCGACATGGCGTCCCGAACGCGTGGGCTGGTACTCGCCCCCGCTCCCCGAATAGGCCGCCACATTGGCGTCGTGATAGTGGTAGTAGGCGTCGAGCAGCGCGACGTCGAGATGCTCACCCTTGCCGGTGCGACCCCGATGATGGATGGCCGCCAGGATGGCCAGCGCACCGTGCACACCGGTGCTGATGTCCCCGATCGCAGCGGCCGGCATGTAGGGCGCATCGTCGGAGGGGCCGGTCATCGAAGTGATCCCCGAGTAGGCCTGCGCGATGAAATCGTAGCCGGGCTTGGTCGCCAGGGGACCCGTCTGCCCGAGCGCGGAGATCGAACACAGAATAATGTCGGAGCGCAGTTCGCGGAGCCGCTCATAGCCGAGCCCCAGCGCGTCCATGACCCCGGGACGGAAGTTCTCGACCACGACATCAACGTGGGGAACGAGCTCGGCCACCAAGGCCAGCCCGCGCGGATCTTTGAGGTTGATGCACAGCGACTTCTTGCCGCGATTTTGCTGGACGAAATAGAGGCAGCGATCGTTGCGGAACGTGACCGCCGCCATGTGGCGGATCATGTCGCCGCCGGGCGCCGGTTCGACCTTGATCACCTCCGCGCCCATCTCCGCCAACATGCGCGTGCAGGCGGGCCCAGCCGCAGCACGGGTGAGGTCGAGTACGCGCAGGTCGTCCAGGGCGTGGTAGCGGGATTCGGTTTCCATCACGGGTCTCCTCGCGGTTGCCGCCTATGCTACGACAACCCCGCGAGAGCCCGCTCTAGACGCCGTCCACGGCGCTCAAAAAGCCGTGCGACGCTCCTGTGCGCAGGCCCACGATCGCCTGGTATTCCGGTGAGTTGTAGAAGCGTTTCGCCTGCTTGCGGTCGGCGAACTCGACCACGACATACCGGCTACCCGGGGGCTGGCCTTCGAGCACCTCGTGCTCACCACCGCGCACCACATAGCGACCACCGTACTGGGCGATCACCTCCGGTACCCGGGCCTGATACTCCCGGAGCTTCTCGGGTTCGTCAGTCTCGAAGATTCCGATCAAATAGGCGGGCATGCATCTTCCTCCTTGGCGATGGCTCAGCGCACGCGACGGAGGTCCGCGAGGGTCGCAATGATCAGCAAGAACAAAAGCATGGCAACCCCGGCGACGCGAAAGGCGCCGTGGGGGCCGAGCCAATTGGTGAAATAGCCCGAGAGCGGCAGGCCGATGGCGCCAGCTCCCATGAAACCCAGGTTGTAGACGGAGAGCACCCGGGCACGGTGCGTCTCGGGGGCCTTCTCCTGGAACAGGGTGCGGCTCGCGTTTAGGAAAACGCTTCCGCACAGGCCCCAGAGCAGCGCGATCCCCAGGGCCATTTGATAGGACACTCCGGTGGAGACCCAGAGCAGGCACAAGGCACCGCCAGTCTGCGCCAGGACCATGGCGCGGCCCTTGTGGGAGATGAAGCCGAGCCACATGACCACGCAGGTGCCGAGTACCGCGGCGAATGGGAACATGGCCTGCAGCAGACCGAGCTGGGTCGAAGTGCCGTGCCAGTGATCCCGCAACATGACGGGGAAGGCCACGAAGTAGGGGCCCATGAAGAAGAGGCCGATGCCTGTGGTGAGGAACATCGGAGGGCGCATCACCGGGGAGTGGAAGACTTCCCGGACCCCGGCGACGAGATCACCCGCCTTGAGCGGGGTGCGCGGGCGAGCCGGGGGCGCCGGCGGAAGGCTCCGCAGCGGCGCGATCCCGGCAAAGAGCAAAAGCCCCTGCAGGGCAAGCGCGGTGGCGCTGCCCACATTCTGGAGGAGTCCGCCACTCAGCGAACCCAGCGCCTGCAGCGAGAACTGCACAATCGTGACACCCGCCACTGCTCGCAACATGTTGGATCCTGCGACCTGGGAGAGCAGCGCGTCGCGCGTCGGAAAAACGAACGCCTGGACCGTGCCCAGTGCCAGGGCGTAGCTCACTACCGCCGCATACGAGAGCTTCCCGGACCAGACGATCCAGGCCAGGATCAACGCCGCAGCGCCGGCGATCGCGTGAAGGCGGATCAAGAGGCCGCGCCGGTCGTAACGGTCCGCGGTGACGCCGCCCACCAAGAGAAAGATCGGCGCCGGCAGCACCAAGGCCATCTGGGCCATCCCCACCAGCTCTGGAGCGACCGCCAACTCTCCCACCAGGAGCCAGGTGATGAGGAGCATCTGCATACCCCATGCACCGAACCAGGTCGCGGCCCCTAAATTGAAGAGCAGGTAGTTGCTGCGCCCCGCGACGCGCACCGGGGCCTCCGAGGAGAGTGCGACCGAATCGTCGGTCAGGGGGGCTTCGGAACGGGGCATGGGTGGTCCAACTCTGGCGCGATTTCCTGGCGCGATTTCCTGACGCGGCCCTCTCTTGAGGCCTTTCGCGCGGCAGCTCGGGTGGGCTGGGCGCCGCCTCGGGGCGGCTCGACGCGCCGCGGGCGGGGTTGGTCTAGCATGCCGGGCCCATGAACGCAGTGCGGGGCAACGTGGTGGTGGACGGGACGCGGCTCGAGACCCTCTGGCACGGACCCCGGCCCGACCAGACGCCCACCCTGGTCTTCTTGCACGAAGGCCTCGGTTGCATCGAGCTTTGGCGGGAGTTCCCGCAGCGGCTCGGCGCGGCCCTGGGCTGGGGGGTCCTGGTGTACAGCCGCGCCGGCTACGGGGGCTCCGACCCGTGTCCGCTGCCGCGCCGCCTCGACTATCTCGAGGACGAAGGCCTGCGCGTGCTTCCGCAGGTCCTGGCCCAGTGCAGCGTGCGCCGCTGCGCGCTCGTCGGTCACTCGGACGGGGGCTCGATCGCGCTGGTGTACGCGGGCGCCCGTGCGGCCGCCGCGGGCGCGCCAGAGCTGCTCGCCGTCGTGACCGAGGCAGCCCATGTGTTCAACGAGGAGATCTGCATCGCGGCCGCGCGGCGCGTGCGGAATAGCTACCGCGAGGGGGACTTGCGCGAGCGCCTGGCCCGCCACCACGGAGCCAACGTCGATTGCGCGTTCTGGGGCTGGTGCGGCGCGTGGCTCGATCCCGGCTTTCGCGCGATGAATCTCGAGCGGTACCTCCAAGGCATCCGCGTTCCCTGCCTGATCCTCCAAGGGCTCGACGATGACTACGGCACGCCCGCCCAGGTCGAAGCGATCGCTCAGGGGGTCGCCGGACCGGCCGAGACGCTCTTGATCCCGGAGTGCCGCCACGCCCCACACCGCGATCGTGAAGCGCTCGTCTTCGAAACGATGCGCGGGTTCCTGCGCAAACACGCCGCCGGTGCGTGAGCGCTCACCACGAGGAGATCGCCTTGTCCCACGAAACCCTGCTCTATGAAGTCGAGCGCGGGCGAGCCCGCATCACGTTGAATCGGCCCGAAAAGCGCAACGCGCTCTCGGCGAAACTCCTCCACGAGCTCCACGAGGCGCTCTGGGAGGCGGACGACGACACCGACGTCCATGCTGTGGTGTTGAAGGGAGCCGGTAGGTGCTTCAGCGCCGGCTACGACCTTTCTGGCTTCTCCACACGGGGCGACGACTCCGGGCGCGGGACGCGCCGCTACCGCGGCGGACGCAGCTTCGACGACGACACCTGGCAGTTGGAGAAACAACAGCGTCTTCGAATGGCGATCTTCGACATGCACAAGCCGGTGATCGCCCAGGTTCACGGGCACTGCCTCGCGGGTGGAACCGACGTGGCGCTCCTCTGCGACATGGTGATTGCCGCCGACGATGCGGTGTTCGGCTTTCCTCCGGCGCGCGATCTGGGCGCGCTCCCCAACAACATGTGGCTCTACAACGTCGGTCCCCAGTGGGCGAAACGGCTCACCCTGACGGGCGACACCATCACGGGGACCGAGGCGGCCGAGATCGGCCTGGTCCTCAAAGCGGTCCCCCTCGAGTTCCTCGAGGCCGAGGTCGAGGGTCTCCTGGACCGCCTCGCGCTGATCGACCCGGAGCTGCTCGCCGCAAACAAACGGATCCTCAACGTGGGCCTCGAGCTGATGGGGGCCCGTACCCTGCAACGCCTCGCGGTCGAGAACGACGCACGCGGCCACCTCGCGCGGAGCGCGCGCGCCTTTGAGCAGGCGGTGAGCGAAAAGGGTCTCAAAACCGCGCTTCGGGAGCGCGACGCGAAATTTGGCGACGGACGCGCCCGCGTGCGGGGTCCCGAACTGCGCGACGAGCGGGGACGACTGCGCGAGCCCTGAGCTGCACGGCCCGTGTTGTGACCCCATCGTCCGTGTGCTTCTTTCCCCGCCATGCTTGACCCGCGCTCGCTGACCGACGACCGCGAACGCATCGAGGAGAGCTGCCGGCGGCGGGGGGTCACGGTCGACGTCGAGGCCGTCGCGGAGCGCTATCGGCAGGTCGCAGCGCTGCGCACCCAGCTGGGCGAGCTGAATCGCCGCCGCAACGAGCACCAGAAGGCCGGCAAGCGAAAGCTCGAGCCCGCCGAGCGCGAGGCGCATGTCTCCGCCGGGCGCGCCCTCAAGGAGGAAGTGGCGGTGATCGAGAGCTCGCTCGCGGGGGCAGAAGCGGACCTCCAGGCCGACCTCGGGGAGATTCCGAACCTCGTCCATCCCGACGTTCCGGCGGGCGGCGAGGATCAGTCGCGCGAACTGCGTCGAGTGGGCGAGCCCACCCGCTTCACCTTCGAGCCGCTCGACCACGTGGAGTTGGGACGACGCCTCGCGCTGCTCGACTTCGAAGCCGGCACCAGGGTCGCGGCCCCCAAGTTCTATTACCTAAAGAATGAAGCGGTGCTTTTGGATCTGGCCCTCCAGCGCATGGCGCTCGACATGGTACGCGGCGAAGGCTTCGAGCTCCTGGCCACTCCCGATCTCGCCAAGCCGGAGATCGTTGACGGAATCGGCTTCAACCCGCGCGGCCCGGAAACCCAGATTTACTCGATCGCGAACGCAGATCTCTGTCTGATCGGGACCGCAGAGATCACACTGGGCGGTCTGTTCGCGGATACGGTACTCGAAGAGAGCGCGTTGCCGCTCCAGTTGGCGGGGGTTTCCCACTGCTTTCGCACCGAGGCCGGTTCCCACGGTCGCGAGAGCAAGGGCCTGTATCGGGTGCATCAGTTCACCAAGGTGGAAATGTTCGCCATCACGACCCCCGAGACCTCGGACGCGATGCACGAGCGGCTGCTGGCGCTGGAGGAGCGTTTCTTCTCCGCCCTCGAGATCCCATACCGCGTCCTCGACATCGCGGCGGGTGACCTCGGCGCACCGGCCTATCGCAAGTTCGATCTGGAGGCTTGGATGCCGGGCCGCGGCGAAGGCGGGAGCTACGGCGAGATCACCAGCACCTCCAATTGCACCGACTATCAGGCGCGTCGCCTCGGCGTGCGCTTCCGACGCGAGGGCGGCAAGCGCACCGAATACACCCATATGCTCAACGGCACCGCCGTCGCGATCGCGCGCGCCCTGGTCGCGCTGCTCGAGAATCACCAGCAGGTCGATGGCACCGTGCGCATCCCGAAGGCCCTCCAGTCGTACACGGGCTTCGATCGCCTTGGTGGATAAGGGCAGTCGCCACCCCGACGGCGGGGACTCACTGCGTCCCCGCCGGGTCCTGGGCACGGCGGGCCACATCGACCACGGCAAGACGGCGCTGGTCCGCGCGCTGACCGGTGTGGACACGGACCGGTTGCCCGAGGAGAAGGCCCGCGGCATCACGATTGATCTTGGCTTTGCGGCGCTCGATCTACCGAGCGGTGAACGGCTCTCGGTCGTGGACGTTCCCGGGCATGAACGCCTGATCCGCAACATGGTGGCGGGCGCTTCGGGCATCGACTGGGTACTCCTGGTCGTGGCCGCGGATGAAGGGGTGATGCCCCAGACCCGCGAGCACCTGGCGATCTGTCAGCTTTTGGGCTTGCGGCGGGGTGTGGTCGCGCTCACCAAAGTGGACCTGGTCGACGAAGACGTGGTGGAGTTGGCCCGGGAAGAGGTCCGCGAACTCCTCGCCGGCGGTCCGCTCGCCGAAGCGCCAATTTTGCCCGTTTCGTCTCGGACCGGAGGGGGCCTCGATGCCCTGCGCGATTGCCTCGCGAAGCTCGCCGCCGAAGAGGGCGGACGGCGGCTCGGCGCAGCTTTGCCCCGGCTCTGGATCGATCGCAGTTTCACGGTACGCGGCTTCGGGACCGTCGTCACCGGGACCCTCACCGGCGGCGCGTTTGAAACCGGACAGGCCGTCGAGATCCTCCCCGGATCCCCCACCACATCGCACGGGATCCGGATCCGCGGCCTGCAGAGCCACGGCCTTGCGGTGGACCGCGCCGAGCCCGGTGCGCGAACCGCCGTCAATCTGCAGGGCGTCGATCTGGCCGAAGCGGGCCGCGGTCGGCTGCTGACGCTCCCCAACCGCATGCGCACGACCGAAAGCATCGATGTCGAGGTCACATGGCTGCCCGGGTCTGCGCCCCTCGAAGGGCGCACGTCGGTGGAGTTTCTCTCGGGCACGGCCGAACGACGCGCGCGCATCACCCCGCTCGGCGCGACCGCCCTCGGCTCCGGGCATACGGGTTTTGCGCGGATTCACTTCGACGGCCCGTCGCTTCCTGTGCTCCCCGGCGACCGCTTCGTGCTCCAGGGCTTTTCTCGCAACGCCGAAGGGGGTACCACCGTGGGCGGCGGGATCGTCTTGGATGTCGCGCCCGCCCACCGCCGACCGAGCGATCCAGCGCTCGTCCGCGATCTCGAGATGCTGCGAGGCGGCGATCGCCGCAACGGGCTTGCGATGAGAATCGAGCGCAGTGGCCTGTCCGGTATCGCCCTCGCCAATCTGGTGAACGAAACGGGACTCACCCCGAGCGACGTGAGGGAGGAGATCGCGGCCCTCGAGGAGAAGGGCAGCGCGGTGAGAGCCGGAGACTGGTGCTGGGCGGAAGGTTCCATAGCGGAGATCGCGCGGCGCATCGAGGTGGCCCTCGCCGCCTTCCACCGCCGCGAACCGCTGCGGCCCGGTCTCCCGCGCGCCGCCCTGGCGGGTGATCTGCCCGGCAACGTCCGAAGCGAGGCCCTCCTGGTCGCGCTCGAGCGATTGGCCGTGCGGGGGCGGGTCGCGGTGGAAGCGGACCTGGTCCGGCTGGCCGAACACCGGCCCGAGCTGTCCGGCGACGACGAAGACTTGGCCTCCCGGATGACCGCTGCCCTGGCGGAAGCGGGCCTCGAGCCGCCGACGCTCAAAGAGTGGTCCGAGCGCCTGGCGCTACCGGTTCCCCGCGTGCGCGAGCTGTTGATCCACCTGGCGCGTTCGGGCGCCGTCGTTCAGGCACCCGGCGAGATGTTCTTCGACGCGGGAGCGATCGTGGCCCTCCGCGAGCGGGTTCGGGACTATCTGAGGCGTCATGACGGATTGGAAACGCCGGCCTACAAGGACCTGATCGGCACCACCCGCAAGCACGCCGTGCCGTTGATGGAGCTTTTCGACGCGGAGCGCCTGACCTTGAGGGTCGGAAACAAGCGCGTCTTGCGGGGCGCCGCGGGGACCCGGGATGAGTGAGCCCGCCAACCGAAGCTTCGAGCCGTTCGCCGCCAAGATGCGCGCGGCCGGCCTCCCCGAGCTCGCGATCCGTACCTTTGCCATCCACTATGAGCGGCTGCGCCGCGGCGAAAGCGCATTTCTGCGCGAGACCGAGCTCGAGCCGGTCGCCGATCTTCCGGAGTTCGAGGCCCTCGCGCGCTTCGAGCAACACGGCCGCGAAGCCTTGGCGCGCTGCGCCGTCATCAAGCTCAACGGTGGGCTCGCCACCACGATGGGAATGACCTCGGCCAAGTCGCTACTCGTGGTGAAGCGCGGTTTCTCGTTCCTGGAGATCATCGTGCGGCACGTGCTGCAGCTTCGCTCCCGCTTCGGCGTAGCCCTCCCCCTGCTGTTCATGAACAGCTTTAGGACCCGGGACGACACCCTCGCCGCGCTCGGTTTCCACCCCGATCTGAACGCCGGGCTCGGCGTCGATTTTCTCCAGCACCGGGTGCCGAAGATCGAAGCGGAGCGACTCGGTCCGGCGTCCTGGCCGGCGCAACCCGAACTCGAGTGGTGCCCGCCCGGGCACGGCGACCTCTACACCGCCCTGCAGACCTCATCGACCCTCGAGCGGCTCCTCCAGGCGGGCTTTGACTACGCCTTCGTCTCCAACGCGGACAATCTCGGGGCGACCCTCGAACCGCGCACCCTCGGCTGGATGAAGAGCGAAGCGATTCCGTTCGCGATGGAAGTGACCGGCCGCACCCACGGCGACCGAAAAGGCGGTCACCTCGCCCGGCGCGCCGACGCAGACGGCTTCGTGTTGCGCGAGGCGGCCCAGTGCGCGCCGGAGGATCGCCGGCACTTCGAAGATGTAACCCGGCACCGCTACTTCAACACGAACAACCTCTGGGTCGATCTTCGCGCCCTGCGGAGCGCTCTCGCTGCGGGTCCCCTCGAGCTTCCCCTGATCCAGAATCGCAAGACCGTCGACCCCCGCGACCGACAGTCGCCACCCGTGATTCAGTTGGAGACGGCGATGGGCTCGGCGATCTCCGTCTTTCCCGGCGCGGCGGCGGTCGCTGTCCCGCGTGACCGCTTCGCGCCCGTCAAGAACACCGGAGATCTGCTCGCCGTCCGCTCGGACGCCTACACACTCTCCGAGGACTACCGTGTCGTGCCGGCGGCGGACAGTTGCGCCCCCGCGCTGCGCATCGACCTCGACCCCGCCTTCTATCAACGCATCGACGATTTCGAAGCGCGGTTCCCGAGCGGTCCCCCATCGCTGCGGCGTTGCCGGAGCCTACGCGTTCGCGGCGATGTGATCTTCGAGGGCGATATCGTTGCCGAAGGGGATGTGGAGCTCGTCCACGCGGGTGCCGAACCACTGCGGATCGCCGCGGGAACCCGGCTGTCCTAAAAGAGCAGAGCCGCGCCGCGCCGCGCCCACTCGAGGGCGCCGCCGGGGAAGATGCCGAAGAAGAGCGCGCTCGCCGCGCATACCCAGAGTACCAGGAGCTCTCCCAGCGAACTCTCTTGGCGCAGCGCGGCGCCGCTGGGATCGCGCATGTACATCACCACCGGGATCCGCAGGTAGTAGTAGACCGACACCAGGCTGGCGAGGACGCCAATGATCACCAGCGGCACCTGGCCGGCATCGACTGCGGCGCGGAACACCATGAACTTTCCGACAAAGCCCGCGGTGCCGGGAATCCCGGCCAACGAGATCATAAAGAGCGTGAGGAGCGCGGCGAGGAAGGGCCGCGTGGCGGCCAGCCCGGCGAGATCCTCAATCATTTCACAATCGCGGCCCCGGTGGGCGAGCGCCACGATCACCGCGAACGCGCCGAGGTTCATGAACACATAGACGAAGAGATAGAAGAGCACTGCCTCGTACCCTTCGGCACCGCCGGCCACGAAGCCGATCAGGATATAGCCCGCGTGGGCCACGCTCGAATACGCGAGGAGCCGCTTCAGATTGTCCTGGATCACCGCCATCACGTTGCCCAACACAACGGTCAGCGCCGCGAGGATCCAAAAGACGCCGGTCAACTGGTCGGCCACCGGACCGAACGCTTCCACCAGGAGGCGCAGCAGCGCGGCGAAGGCGGCGACCTTCACGGTGATCGCCATGTAGGCAGTCACGGAGGTGGGAGCCCCCTGATAGACATCGGGTGCCCATTGGTGGAATGGCACCGAAGCCACCTTGAAGCCAAAGCCGACGATCAGGAAGGCGAGTCCCGTCAGGCCGAGGACATTGTCGGAGGTGAAGGCGGCGCGGACCGCATCGTATTGGATGCCCCCTGTGGTGCCGTACACAAGGGCGGTTCCGTAGAGCAGAATGCCGCTCGCGAACGCGCCCACCAGGAAGTACTTGAGCGCCGACTCGTTGCTGTCGAGCTGGCGGCGATCGAAGCCGGCCAGCACGTAAATCGGGATGCTCATCAACTCAAAGCCGAGGAAGAGCATCATCAGATCGGTCGCCGCCACCAGGAACATCATCCCCGCCGTGGAGAGCAGAACGAGGGCGTAGTACTCCCCGTGGTTGATCTGCATCTCCGCGAGATACGTCACTGACAGCCAGCACACGAGAAACGAAGCCAGCGACAGCAGCGCGATCGCGAAGGCGGCGAAGGCGTCGATTCGTACCATGGGATGGTTCAAGTTGAACACCAGCGGCTCGCTGGCGAAAAATGCCGTGGCGGCGCTCGCCATCGCGACGGCCAGCGAGGCCGCCGCGATCAGCGAGAGCACGACACCGATCAAGCCATCGGTCATCGGGCGGCCGAAAAAGCTCTGGCGCCCGGTAAGCGTGACCTCCGCGAGCAATACCAACATGGCCCCTACGGAAACGCTGAGCATGGGCAGGATCGCCCCCACCTGGATCTGCGTGGCCGTCTCCACCTACTTCGCCTCCTGCCCGTCGGCGGCGTAGAGCGGCGCTGGGGCCCGGAGTTCCAGGGTCGCCGTCTTGCGCACATCCATCGTGTGGAGCAGCTCGCTGATCGAGCCGTCGAGGCGCGCCAGGAAGAAGTTGGGGTAGACGCCGATCCAGAAGATGGGCACCAAGATCGCCGCCAGGATGACCTTTTCGCGAAGGTCGAGGTCAAGGAGCGACCGGTTCTCCGGGTTGTCGCAAGCACCAAACATCACGCGCCGGTACATCCAGAGCATATAGGCGGCCGCCAGCACGACGCCGAAGGCACCCGTCACGGCGGCCCAGGGGCTACGCCCGAAGGCTCCGACCAAAATCAAGAACTCCCCGACGAAACCGTTCAACCCCGGCAGCCCGATACTCGACATGGTGACGATCCCGAAGACTGCCGCGAAGATCGGCATGGGCCGCGCGAGACCCCCGAACTCGTCGATCTGCCGGGTGTGGCGGCGCTCGTAGAGCATTCCGACGAGCAGGAAGAGCGCCCCGGTGGAGAGCCCGTGGTTGATCATCTGCAGCACGCTGCCTTCGAGGCCCGCCTGGTTCAGGGCGAACACGCCGAGCATCACGAAGCCCAGGTGGGCCACGGAGGAATACGCGACGAGCTTCTTGACGTCGCTTTGCACCATCGCCACGAGCGCGCCGTAGATCACACCGATCAGGGCGAGGGCGAAGATCACGGGAACGAAGGTCTCTGCCGCCACGGGGAACAGCGGCAGCGCGAAGCGCACGAACCCGTAGGTCCCCATTTTAAGCAGGACGCCGGCCAACACCACCGAGCCCGCAGTCGGCGCTTCCACGTGGGCGTCGGGCAGCCAGGTGTGGAACGGCACCATCGGCACCTTGATCGCGAAGGCGAGGGCGAAGGCGGCGAAGAGCCAGCTCTGGCTCTTCCACCAGATCGCACCGGGGCCCTCCGGAATCGCAGTGTCGAGGAGGCCGGGCACCGGGTTCTGCGCCGTGCTCACGAGATCGAAGTTCAGCGCGTGGAACTGGTCCCAGTAGAGGTAGTAGACCACGAGTACCGCCACCAGCATGAGCAGCGAGCCGAGCATCGTGAACAGGAAGAACTTGACGGCCGCGTAGACGCGTCGGGGGCCGCCCCAAATCCCGATGATGAAGTACATCGGAATCAGCATGACTTCCCAGAACACGTAGAACTGGAACAGGTTCAGCGAGACGAAGGCTCCGAGCATCCCGGTCTCGAGAAAGAGGTTGAAGAAGACGAAGCTGCGCACCGAACGGCGGACGTCGGTCCACGACCCCAGCAGCACCAGGGGCATGAGGAAGGTAGTGAGAACGACCAGTAGGAGGCTCATCCCGTCGATACCGACGAAGTAGTGGACGCCGTAGTCCTCGAGCCAGCGCGCGTGCTCTACGAACTGATAGTGCGGCTCAGCCGGATCGAAGCGCGCGAAGAGTTGCACCGAGAGCACGAAAGTGGCGATCGTGCTTCCGAGCGCGACGCCGCGCCAGGCGATCTCAGGAAGGCCCCGCAGCAGCAGGAGCACCAGCCCGGTCGCGAGCGGCAAGAACGTGATGACGGTGAGCAGGTGTTGATCGAGGGCGCTCACGGTCGGGCCACCAGCCACGCCACGATCGCGGCGGCTCCCAGCACCATGGCGAACAGGTAGCCCTGGGCGAAGCCCGCTTGGGTGTACTTGAGCACCCGTCCCGCCGCGCCCCGCACCAACTCGGCGCTTCCGTTGGCGCCCAGACCGTCGATCAACCCGGCGTCGATAACCCGAAACAACACGCGGTCCGAAAGAAACACCAGCGGTCGCACGATCGCCGCGTCGTAGAGCTCATCCACGTAGTATCTCTCGCGTACGAGGCGATAGAGGCCGCCCAGGTGGGCGCGGATCCGGGCCGGGAGCTCGGGGGAGCGGACGTAGAGCCACCAGCCGAGCGCCAGGCCGGAGGCCCCGGTGCCGACCGCGAGCAGTGCCAACCAGCGCTCGGTCGCGTGTGAGA
>CAZTOE010000017.1:11639-28887 GCA_964615045.1 uncultured Spirochaetales bacterium | reverse complement strand
TGAAACTCACGTTCCATCCGATGATGTTGCACGCCGCACGCAGGTCCCGGTCGAAGCGCCGGGGAAGGTCGAAGGAAGGCATCAGGCCGCCGGTGAAGAAATGGCGTGCCATCCAGTCGCCCCGGTCGCGGTCCTCGAACGGGTAGACGGCCTCCCGGTGGCAGAAGACGTGGAGGAAGAAGCGTCCGCCCGGACGGAGCCAGCCGGCGACTCGGGAAAACATCAGAGGCCAATTTCGGAGATGTTCGAACATCTCGACTGAGGCGATGCGGTCGAACCGTTCGCACAAGTCGAAATGATTGGCGTCGGCGGTCCGCACTTCCAGATTGTTCAGTTCGAGTTCGTGGATGCGCCGTGCGATAAACTCACGCTGGAGCTTCGAGTTGGAAACGGCGAGCACGCGGGCCCCGGGGTAGCGGCGGGCGATCCAGAGCGAGAGCGATCCCCACCCGCAGCCCAGGTCGAGAACGCGCATGCCGTCGCGGATTCCGGCTCGCGCGGCCGTGCGCTGCAGCATGGCCTCTTCGGCAGCGGCCAGGCCTGGCGTAGAGTCGTCCCACCAAGCGGAGCTGTACTTCATCTGCGGTCCCAGGACGCGCTCAAAGAACGTGACGGGCACCTCATAGTGCTGGGCGTTGGCGCGTTCCGGACTGAGCGCAACCGGGCTCTCGCCGAGCTTGGCGGCAAAGGCCGCAGTGCGGCGTTCGCGGCTTTGAGCGTCGGAGCCCGCCTCGCGGAGCCGTTTCGCGTGCCTGCGCCGGATCCCGATCCGGATCAGCCGATCCGGGATCCAGCCCTTCTCGGCGAGCTCGGCCCCATTCACTTCGGACTCCCCGCACTGGGCATCGCCAGATTCCTCATCAACCTAGACATCAGAGAATATTCTAACTATTGTATATATATTATCAAGAAATTTTATAGTTAAAATATCGATTAAATAGAGCGCCCGAGGCCAGGCACCCGGAGCCCGCGTAGCCTGGTCCGCAGCCGCGCACCAACGGTTCGCGCCGTGACGCCGAGATCACGAAACGATGGCCAGGAGATCACAACCATGGCACCTGACACCCCGTGGAACGCGCGTTTCGTCTTCTGGTTTCGCAATGATCTGCGCCTGCGCGACAACCGCGCGCTCGTCGCGATTGCGCGCCGAGCCCACGAGTGGATCCCGGTGTACGTGCTCGATCCCGGCCTGCTGGCGAGCGAGCGCAGCGGCCCCGGGCGGGTGCGCTTTCTCCTCGATGGAGTGGAACGGCTCGCCGCCGTGCTCGCGAAGCGCGGCTCTCCGCTGCTCGTCCTGCGCGGCCGGCCCGAAGAGATCCTCCCGCGCCTGATGCGCGCCACGAGGGCAGACGGACTCGGTTTCAACCGCGATACCACGCCCTACGCGAGAACCCGCGACGCGCGTGTGACCGCGGCGGTCGAGCGACTCGGCGCCCAGGTGACGACCTGCAAGGACCGCGTGGTCTTTGAAAAAGATGAAATCCGCAGCGGCAAAGGATCCGCCTACAGCGTCTTCTCGCCCTACGCGCGGACTTGGCGCGCCCGCTGGCGCGAGGCACCGATGCTTCCCGAGCGCGCCCCGCGCCTGCCGCGACCGGTCGCTGATCTCGACGCCGCGCTCACGCGAGCCCGTCTCTGCGTCTGCGACGCCAGGACCCTCGCGCCCGCCGCCGACGGCACGCGGATTCCGGCCGCGGGCGAAGACGCCGCCCGGCGCCGGCTCGAGGCGTTCCTCGAGACCGGCCTCGAAGGCTACGGGCGGCGCCGCGATCTCCCCGCCGTCGACGGAACGTCCCGGCTCTCCCCCTTCTTGCGTTTCGGAGCGATCTCCGTGCGCGAATGCGTGGCGGCGGCCGACGAGCGGGCGCTCCGGGAGCCGATCTGCGCGGAGGGCGCCGAGCGCTGGATCAGGGAGCTCGTATGGCGGGATTTCTACGCGGGCGTCCTCGAGGCGAATCCCCGCGTGCTGCGTGAGAACTTCCGCCCAGAGTTCGACGCGTTGCGCTGGGAGGACGACGAGGCGGGCTTCGCGGCCTGGTGCGAAGGCCGTACCGGCTTTCCGATCGTGGATGCGGGCATGCGGCAGCTCCTCTCCACCGGTTGGATGCACAACCGCGTGCGCATGATCACCGCGAGCTTCCTCACCAAGGACCTCCTGGTCGACTGGAGGCGAGGCGAGGCGTGGTTCCACCGCTTGCTCGTCGACGCCGATCCCGCGAGCAACAACGGGGGTTGGCAATGGGCGGCGTCGACGGGTACCGATGCCCAACCCTGGTTCCGGATCTTCAACCCGGTGAGGCAGGGAGAGCGCTTCGATCCCGACGGCGCTTATGTTCGCCACTGGATCCCCGAGCTCGCAGGCGTTCCCGACGTGTGCGTGCATCGCCCGTGGGAGGCGCCGCTCGCCGCTTCGGGCTATCCCGCCCCGATTGTCGATCACGTCGCGTGCCGCGCTCGGGCCTTGCTCCGTTTCGAACGAGCGCGGCACCGCGGATCCTCCCGCAGCCTGAAGTAGGTCGCGGGGACTGAGCGGGCAGGAGCTGCCCGCTCGATCAACTCTCGGTGGATCCGGCTGTCGTTACGACCGCGCCCGTGGACCGCGGGTCCGCTTGTCCGTCACCTTGCCGCGAGCGCGCTTGCCTCGTGGTCGCAGCTTCGGCTCCACCGGTTCAAAGTCGATTCGCCGCTGCTCCATGTCTACGTTCATCACCCGCACCCGCAGCGGCGCCGCGAGTTGGTAGATCTTCTTGCTGCGGGCGCCCACCAAGCGGTGCCTCGGAGCGTCGAGCTCGTAGTAGTCGTTCTCGAGCGACGTCACGTGGACCAGTCCCTCGACGAACACGTCCTGAAGCTGGACGAAGACCCCGAAACTCGTGACGCCCGTGATTACCCCCTCGAATTCTTCGCCGATCTTGTCGCGCATGAACTCGCACTTGAGCCACGCGATGGCATCCCGCGTGGCGTCGTCGGAACGCCTTTCCGTCATCGAGCAGTGCTCGCCGAGTCGAACCATGTCTACGGGCGAGTACGGGAAGCTGTCCGACTTTTTGCCTGAGCGCGCGTGCTTGATCGCGCGGTGGACGATCAGGTCCGGGTAGCGACGGATGGGAGAGGTGAAGTGGACATACTGCGCCAGCGCGAGGCCGAAGTGACCGATGTTGAGCGGCTGATAGGTCGCGCGCGCCATGGATCGCAGCAGAACCGTCTCGACCAACGTATCGTAGGGCTGGCCTCGTACGCGTTCGAGCACCTGTGCGAAGTGTCTAGACTCGGGCTTCCTGACGCGCGGAAACGGCACTCCGAGGGTCCCCAAGAAGGCCTTCAACTCCTCGAACCGCTTCGCAGACGGTTTGTCGTGCACGCGGTAGAGGGTCGGAAGTTTGTGGCGGCTCAGGAAGCGCGCCGCAGATACGTTGGCCGCGATCATGCACTCTTCGATCATCCGGTGTGCATCGTTGCGCTCGTAGCTGCTGATGGACTCAATCCGACGATCCTCACCCAGCTCGACGTAGGCCTCGGGAAGTTCGAAGTCGATGGCGCCGCGCCCGCGCCGCTGGGCGAGGAGGGCACGAAAGACTCCGTCGAGTTCTTCGAGGTGTGGCAGCAGCGGGGCATGCTTCCGGCGCAGCTTCGCGTCGCCTTCGAAGAGCATCGCAGCGACCTCCTCGTAGGTGAGCCTCGCCTGGGAGCGCATGACCCCTTCGAAAAAGCGCGCCCGCGAGACCACACCGCGGCGGTCGACGCGCATTTCGCAGACCAGACAAAGGCGGTCGACGCTCGGGTTGAGCGAACAGAGCCCGTTGGAAAGTACCTCCGGCAACATCGGTAGCACCCGGCGCGTGAAGTAGACCGAGGTTCCACGGTTTCGAGCTTCCTCGTCGAGCGCCGAGCCGCGCTCCACGTAGTGTGCGACGTCGGCAATCGCCACATAGAGCCGCCAGCCTGAGGACGTTGGCTCGCAGAACACCGCGTCGTCGAAGTCGCGCGCGTCCGCTCCGTCGATCGTCACGAGCGGTAGCTGCCGCAGATCCGCGCGCCCGCGCATCGTCTCCGCCGGCACCTCCTCCCCGAAGCTCCGGACCTCCTTCTCGACCGACTCGGGCCACTCTGTCGGCAAGCCGTGGGCGTGGATCGCAATCTCGATCTCGATACCGGGCGCGTCGGGCTTGCCGAGCACCTTGACGATTCGCCCGATGGGCTGCGTCTGGCGGGTCGGCTGCGTCGTGATTTCGGCGAGCACCACTTGTCCCGGCCTCGCCGTCCCCGCCGCGGGACCCGGCACCACAATCCGATGGGTGATGCGCGGGTTCTCCGGCGCGATGAACCCGATCCCGCCCTCCTGGAGGTACTTCCCGACCACCGAGCTCGTATTTCGCTCGAGCACCTCGACCGGCGCGCCTTCCGGCCGGCCGCGCCGATCGCGCCCCCGAATGCGAACCGCCACGCGATCTCCGTGGATCAGCTCGCGCATATCCCGCGGCGAGAGATACACGTCTTCGGCTCCATCCTGGTCCGGAACCACGAACCCGAACCCGTCCCGGTGCGCGCTCACCACGCCGGTGACCAGCGCGATGCGATCGACCAGGCAATATCCGGCGCGACGGTTTCGAATGATCTGCCCGTCGCGAACCATCGCCTTCAACCGGGCGCGAAGTCCTTTCTGCTCTTTGGGATTGAGTCCGAACGCCTCGACGAGGTCGTCGAAGGGCACGGGAACGCCCCGCTCCTCGAGGTACTGCTGGAGATAGGTCCGGCTCGGTACCGGATGCCGGTACTTCCCGGCCTCCACCTCCGCCGCTGAATCTCGAAGCTCCCACCGGCGCTTGCTCGGCATGGCCGACAGGGTAGGGAGTTCCGCGACGCGAGCGACTGGCGGTGTTGGGGATTCCACGCAGGCGCAGGCGTTCAGGGGGCCAGCCGCAGGCCGCCGACGCGTGCGAAGTGCCGAAAGTCGTCATCGCGGGTGATGAGGCGCACGCCGCGGTCGAGACAGCTCTGTGCGATGAGCGTGTCCGCGAGGCGGGGCCGATGCCTGCGAGCGATCAGCTTGGCTCGCAGCAGCCCCGCTCGCTCCCAAAAGCCCGGCGCCAGGTCCAGGACGGGGAGCTCGGAGTCAGCGTGGCGACGGTGTCGGGGAGCCTCGGATCACCTAGCAGCTCTGTCACCACGACGGGAGGCAGGCAGGCTTGATGGTCCGCGAGAGCGCTCTCCACGAGGGTCGTATCGTCGCAGGGCGGATCTCGATCCGAGAAGAACGCGATCCAGGAGCTCGTGTCGACGGCGATCACCGATCCTCGCGCAGCGCCTCGAGGTCGATTCCGAACCTCACCTTGCCGCGCCGCCGCCGCAGCTCCTCGTAGGCGCGTCCTGCCGCGACCAGCTGCAGCCCGCGCCGCACGGTTCCCGTGACGCCTTCGCCCGAGGCGACGAGGGCCCGCTCGAGCAAGTCCTCGGGAACCTCCAGGGTGATCTTCCGCTTTCCGGCCACTGCGTCGGACTACTCTGAACGATGCCAGCGTCAATACCAGCATCTGATAGGGCAGAAAGGGATCTCTCACTCGATCCCCAACCGCTTCATCTTCTTGTAGAGGCCCTCGCGGGTGAGGCCGAGCGCCCGGGCAGTGGCGGCCTTGCGGCCGCCATGACGGACCAGTGCGCGGCGAACTGCCCAGGCCTCGAAGCGGTCCAGGGTGTCGCGCAGCGGCTCGGCTCCCGGCGCGGGCGCCTCGGCGAGGGCGGCGAGGATGCCCCGCACCCGGTCGGAGAAGTGTTCGGTCTCGAGGGTGGCCCCCGCCTCAACATGGGCGAGCGCCGCCTGGATCTCGTTCTCGAGCTCGCGCACGTTGCCTGGCCAGGCGTAGGCGAGCAGGAGATCCTGTGCCTCGCGCCCGAGCCGAACGTGGGGCCGGCCGTCGCGCTCACCGAAACGGCGCACGAACTGCTTGGCCAGGGCGATCAGGTCTTCCGGCCGCCGCCGCAACGGGGGGATCAGGAGCCGCAAGACCGCGAGTCGGTAGTAGAGGTCCGACCGGAAGGCGCCGCGCTCGGTCTCCGCCAGCAGATCGCGGTTGCTCGCCGCGACCACCCGCACGTCGATCGGCCGTGGACGGCCCGCGCCGAGCGGCAGCACCTCGCGTTCCTGGAGCGCGCGCAGCAGCTTCGCCTGGAGTGGACCCGAGGTCTCACCGATCTCATCCAGGAACAGCGTGCCCCGCTCGGCCTCCTCGAAGAGACCCTTCTTCAAGGCTTCGGCGCCCGTGAACGCACCCCGCACGTGGCCGAAGAGCTCGTTCTCCAGCAGGGTTTCCGGGAAGGCCGCGCAATTGATGGCGACAAAAGGTCCACCGCGCCGGGGACTCCGTTCGTGGAGCGCGCGGGCGAGGAGCTCTTTGCCGGTGCCGGTCTCGCCCCCTACCAAAACCGTCGCCTCACTCTGCGCGGCGCGCTCGGCATGGGTTAGCAGTTCTCTCATGGTGGCGTTGCGCGTCGCGATTGCGCCGAAGCGGTACGCCTCGTTGGTCGTCGTCGCGCGCCGCGGCGGACGCCGCGCCAACGCCAGCAGGCTTTGCCAGGCCGAGGGGCCGATTTGGGCGCGGCCGCGCAATACGATCTGCGCTGCGCCGGCCTGGCGGAGCTCGGATTCTTCTTGCGCCAGCGCCCACGGCAGGCACAGCGCGATGGCCCCGCGACAGCGACGAGCCTCGGACAGGGCTTGCAGGTCATCCCGGGCCGACCGGGCATCCCGCTCGTTCAGCAGCACGACATCGAAGACCTCGAGGGGGAGCTCCAGGGCCTGACTGATGTCCCGACAGCGAGAGACCTCCAGGCCGACCCGCGCCTGTGAAGGCGGGAGTCCGTCGAGGGGTCCAATCCACAGTAGGCGATGAGCGGTCGCGGAACGGGGCGCCCGGGGGTGGGAGACCGATGCGGGTTGGGGCATGGCGGTGCCCTCCTTTCGCCGCCCTAGTGGGAGCAAGGCCCATGCCGAACCCGCGCGACTCTGCGTCCCGCCGGAGGAGTCGTGTTCGCCGAAGCAGGCCGCCGCGGCGGCCATTTGTGACGAGCGTGTGGCTCAGTCGCGCGTCTGGTCGCCGGCGTGCGTTACCAGGACCGAGCAGGGCGACCGGCGCAATGTGCGCTCGGTGATGCTGCCGAGCGCCACGTGCTGGATGCCGGTGTGGCCACGAGTCCCCATCACCACCAACTCGACGCCGTGGGCGTCCACATGGTGAGCGATGGCCGAAGAGGGCTCGCCGTCGAGGAGGTGGGCGGCTCCCCCGAGGCCGGCGTCGCGCGCCCGTTGCGCCCGCTCCTCGAGGTCCTGGCCGGCGCGCTCACGCAGGTCGGTGACGAGATCCGGGACTGGGAAGAAATCCCCGTAGATTGGAAAGACCGGGGCGAACACGTGTGCGAGCGAAAGCTCGGCGTGGAGCCCGCGGCAATACTCGATCGCGATCGCGAGGGCGTGGTCGGAGTCGGGCGAGAAGTCGACCGCCGCCAGCACGCGGCGAAACGGAGCCGAGACCCGCTCCGCCGGCTCCTTCACCGCCAGCACCGGACACGTCGCCGTTCGCAGGGTGCGCTCTGCCACGCTGCCCAGGAACAGGTGTTGGATGCCCGAATGCCCGTGGGTGCCCATGACGACGAGCTCCGCCTGGCTCTCGCACACCGCTTGATGGATCGCGTCGACCGGGGGCGTCTCGACGGTGCGCGCGCTCACCGCGACGCCGCGCTCCTGCGCCTCGCGGGCCCACCCCTTCATCTTGGCGTCTGCGTATTCCTCGGCGCGGTCGAGCGCCGAGATTGGAATGCCGAACTCCGCGGCCACCGGATACGGCGTCACCGGCACGCTGTGCAGCAGCACCAGTTCGGCTTCGAACTGCTCCGCGAGCTGCATGGCGCGGGTGAAAGCCGCGCGCGATGGGTCGGAGAAATCGACCGGAACGACGAGATGGCGCAGTCGCATCGGGGTCTCCCTCGCTAAGCCAGCGCTTCGAGTAGCAGCCGTTGGAGCACCGGCGCCGCGCGCGCCGCGCGGGCATCGAGCGCTTCGAGACCGGTGAGTTTGCGCACCAGTGCGATGCCGGCCTCAGTATTGGCGGCGATCCCGGCGACCAGGTTCGGCTTCCGTCCGAAGGCGTCGATGATCCCGACCACGGCATACGGATCCGAGGCGCACAGCACCATGCAGCGAACGTTCGATCCCAACACTTCGGTGGCCGTGGCTCCGTTGTAGGGTTCGAGGGGAGACGCGCCCGCCTCGAAGACCGCGACATCCGCCGGCAGTTCGCCGATCCGCGCCAGCAGACCGCGCAGGCGGTGGCGATACTCCTGCGGTTCGCAGACCGTCGAGGGAAGGCCCACGTCCACGAAGTCGAAGATCCACTCGGCGCCGGCGTCGCCGAGCGAAAGCACGTCGCGATAGCGCGCTGCTCCGGTGAGTTTCCCGGCCACCACTCTCCGCCCCGCCGCGCAGAGCGCCCGGACGATGGCGCGGCCGGTGGTCGTCTTTCCCGCTGACATCGAACTTCCCACGATCAGCACCACGGGCTTTTCGAAGGCGGTCTGGCCGGCGGCCGGGACGAAGTCGTCCATGCGCGCAGGCTTCCCCCCGATCGTCAGGTGCCCGTGATATTCGAGTCGGACGAGGTCCGGAACCACGTCCGACTTGGAGGTCACGCGCCCCATCAGCCCGGCGGGCGTGAGCGCCTCGAAACTTCTGTCTTCACCGATGGCGCGCCAGTCGCCGACTACTTCCAGAGTGGCGGCTCGCGTGCCCAGGGCGCCGACGATCAGATCGCCCGCTCCCACTTCCACAAGGCGTCCGCTGCAGAGCTCGAAGGGAAGCCGCAGCGGTGAGTCGGGGGCCACTCGGCCCACCACGTAGTCCCCATTCGCCCAACGATCGCGGCCCACTTTGCGCGCATCGTACTCGCCCCCCAGCACCACGGTCCCCCCCAGCGGACTCGCTTCGAGCGACGCGATGCGGGTGAGCGACGTTAGGAGCGCGCGCGTCACCGTTGAAACCCCGTGGGGGAGTCAGGAGGCGCCGTCGTCGGCGCCAGCAGGAGAAGGGCGAGGAGCGCGGCGCGTTCGGGCATCTTCTCGGCGAACACGAACTCGTGACTGGCGTGGGCGCCATCGCCCACTGCGCCCAGCCCGTCGAGGGTCGGGCCGTAGCGGCTGGTGGTGTTGCCGTCGGAACCGCCTCCCGCGGTTCCCTCGTCGAGCTCGATGCCCAGCTTGGCGCCCAGGTCTCGCGCCTGCTCGAAGAGCGCCTGATTGCCGGGCGTGTGCTCCATGGGCGGGCGTCCGATGCGTCCTTCGATCGTCAGTTCGGCCCCCGGTGTCATGGCGCGGAGCCCGAGAATGGCGTGCTCAACCCGCTCGGCATCTTCGCTCGTGAGCACCCGCACGTCGACCACGGCGCTGCTCTCGGGTGCGATGACATTCGCCCCGAGACCACCTTCAATGGTGCCCACGTTGACGCTGACGCCGCGGTCGACGTCATTCAGCGCGAAGAGCGCCTGCACCACGTGCGAGAGCTCCAGGATGGCGCTCACGCCAGCCTCCGGATCCAAGCCGGCGTGGGCCGCGCGGCCCCGGACGTGGACGGTGAAGCGTCCCACGCCCTTGCGCGCCGTTTTCAACTTGCCCTCGAGTCCGAGCGACGGTTCGAGTACGAAGGTGCGTTCTACCGTCCGCGCCAAGCGTTTGACCATCGCCGTCGATTCGCGACTTCCGATCTCTTCGTCGGAGTTGACGAACACCACGGGCGTGAGCGCGGGGTCGAGGTCCAAAGCCTCGAGCGCGCGCAGGGCAAAGATCATCTGCACCAGCCCCGCCTTCATGTCGTAGACGCCGGGGCCTTTGATGCGTTCGTCGTGGGTCGCGACCGGCATCGCCTCGAGCGTGCGCTGGGGCCAGACGGTGTCACAGTGCCCGAGCAACAATTGGGCACCACGTCCGCGAGCGCGCTCGCGCGGCCGCGCGTACAGGCTTCCCCCGGTGCGCCGCCCTGCGATCTGACGCGTCGCGAAACCCAACGCCTCGAGTTCGTGCGCGATGGCGCCAAAGAGCGGGGCCTGGGTCGTCGGTTCTCGCGAGGGTGTTTCGATCCGCGCCCATGCGGAGAGCAGCCCCAGAAGCTCGTCCTTCCGCTGCACCATCCAGGCGAGCAGCAGGGAAGCCTGACTCGGACCACCACGCGCGGGCGCCGGGCCGTGGGCCGCCACGGCTAGCGCTTGAACCCGCGCGGGAATGGGAACGTTTGCCCGCGATCGATGGTGGCGAAGCGGCCCGGGTAGAGGTAGCCGAGCAGCGGTTGATCGCGAATCAACTCGGCGTCATCGCGCTCGAAGAGCCGCAGACTTGCCGGGTCGGCGTGAGCCGCCACCACGCGTCCGACCACGAGACTGTTCTCCCCGAAGCCGTCGACGATGCGGTCGAGGCGGCACTCGAGGAAGAAGTAGCCGTCGCGGAGCAGCACGCCCTCGACTTCGCGAGCGGGTACGGTGGGGAGCGCTCGCAGTGCGGCCTTGTCGCCATCTTCACAGCGGGGCGAAGCGGCGAGGCTCGTCAACACGATCTGGCTCGGACGCGGCCACGAGACCGTGAAGGTCTTGTCGCGGCTCGTGTTCTGGTACGTGGCGTGGCGCTCGCTGCACACGAAGACGAACCACGGCCCCCACATCGGGGCCACGAGATGTTTGGGGGCGAGGTCGAAGCCGCCGTCGGCTTCGCGGGTCCCCACAAGGACCAGCGGCGCGACGGTGAAGACCCGTTCCCAGAGCGACGCATCGAGTTCGAGCGATTCCAGCTGAGGCGCCGACATCGTGACCTCCGGGTCCGCGCTGAGTCTACTCCACCGAGGAGTGGAAGCCGCGACCCCTCGGCTAGCCGCCCGAGACCGGTTCCTCCGCGGCGAGGCCCGGCGGACCCGGATCGTCGCGATCGCGGAGCCAGCCTTCGGGCAGGGCGACGCGCTGGACGCCGCCCCGTTTGCCGCGTGGCACGCGCAGCGCGGCAGCCGGAAAGGGTTGATCGGGGAAGGTCCCGAGCAGCGCGTCGAGGTCGGCGAGCGATTCGATCCGCATGATGTGCGCCCGCAGTGCGGCGCTGTTGCGAAAGCCCTTGGTGTACCAGGCGCCGTGTTTGCGGAAGGAACGGATGCCGGTGGACTCACCGAACCAGTCCACCAGGAGCGCCGCGTGATCGCGCATCAAATCAAAAATCCCGTGCAGGGTTGGGGCCGGCATGGGCCCACGTCCTTCGAACATGTCGGTGAGGTCGCGGAACAGCCAGGGCCGCCCCAGACAGCCACGGCCGACGACGACACCGTCGCACCCAGTGGTGCGCATCATCCGGAGCGCGTCGTGGGCTTCCCAGATGTCCCCGTTGCCGAGCACCGGGACGGTCGACACCGCCGCCTTCAGTTCGGCGATCCGATCCCAGGCAGCTTCGCCGTCATAGAGCTGCGCTGCGGTGCGGGCGTGGAGGGCGACGGCCGAACACCCTTCGGCCGCGGCGATGTGCCCCGCATCGAGGAAGGTGGGATGGTCGTCATCGATCCCAAGACGGAACTTGACGGTTACCGGAACACCGCCCGCGTGGTGCACCGCCGCCCGGACGAGACGGCCAAAGAGGTTTCGCTTCCACGGAAGGGCCGCGCCTCCTCCCCGGCGCGTCACCTTGCGCACGGGACACCCGAAGTTCAGGTCGAGGTGGTCGACGCGACCCTCTCCCACGAGCCAGGCCACGGCCTCGCCCAGGATGAGCGGGTCGACGCTGTAGAGCTGCAAGCTGCGCGGCTTCTCGTCCGGCGCGAAATCCGCCAGGTGGAGAGTGCGAGCGTTTGCCTCGAGAAGGCCCCGTGCCGTGATCATCTCGCTCACGTAGAGACCCGCCCCAAAACGCCGACAGATGCGCCGGAAGGGCGCATTGGTCACACCCGCCATCGGGGCCAGGACCACGGGAGGCCAGAGCCGCAGCGCGCCGACGGACAGGGGCGCGAACTCCGCCTCTCCGGCCGGATCGGTGTCGCGGCGGAACGCGTTGGCCACGGGGGCCGGGTGCGGAGCTCCCTTCACCCGCTAAAGCTCCCGGGCGGGCTCCAACACATTGCGCGTGTGATTGTCGAGAATCGCGACCAGCTCGTCGATCTTGGCCGCCATCGCCACGACGATCACTTGATCGACCCCTGCTGCGTGATAGGCCTCCAAGCGGGCGCGATCGACCTGGTACTGGTAGGGACCGACGCTGATCTCGATCTCGGTGCGGGCGCGGCCCTCCTGTGCGAGAAAGTCGTCCAGGACTTCGAGACGCGACGCGACCTCCTCGGGGAGCAGGTTGAAGCCGAACCAACCCTGCCCCTGCCGCGCCACACGCCTCAGTGCCGGATCGCTCTCCCCGCCGAAGTGCAGCGGCGGATGGGGCTGCTGGAGGGGCTTGGGAAGGAAGCGGGTCGGCGGCAGGTCGTAGAACTCGTCCTGATACGCGGAGATTTCGTCGCGCCAGAGGCTCTTCATCACCTCGATGTACGAGTGGTTGCGGGCGCCGCGTCGCTCGAAGGGCACGTTGCAGACCGCGAACTCCTCGGCCAGCCAACCGACGCCGACGCCAAAGTCGACGCGACCTCCCGAGAGCCAATCGAGATTCGCGACTTCCTTGGCCGTGTAGACGGGGTTGCGCTGCGGGACCAGGCACACGCCGGTGCCGAGCCGGATGCGCTCCGTGACCGCGGCCAGGTAGGTGAGGGTCCCGAGCGGCTCCAAGATGCCGAGCTGGGCGGCGTCCACGCCCGGGATCTTGCCATCGTCGGAATAGGGGTAACGGGATTGGTACTGGTCGAAGAGGACCACGTGCTCGGGGACCCAGATCGAGTGAAAGCCGCGTTCCTCCGCCGCGCGCCCTGCCTCGCGCAGGAATTCCGGTGTGGCGATCGGAGCGGCCGTCGGGATGAATACGCCGATTTTCATGGAGCACCTCTCGGGTAGGGAGGCAAAGATAGTCGCCTTTTGGGCGCGTCGCTGGTTTGCGGCGCGGTCTTTTGGGGGGACGGATGGCGGTCGCCTAGCGCTTGGCCCAGAAGCGGTCGACGCCGCCACAGTCGAGGGGCACCAGCGCCGCAGGGGCGGGGTCCGCGATGTCGGTCACCTGCTCCCCTTCGAAGCGCCGGTCGAGCTGGCCGTCGAAGTCGCCATCCTCGTCCTGGTAGGCAATCTGATCCCCGGCCAGCACCTGCACGACGTCGGGGCGCCGGTCGGCATTGGTGTCGGCCTCGAGCGCCACGCGGCGTCCGTCGCGGTAGCGCTCACGTTGATCCGCCACCCCATCGCCGTTGGTGTCGAGCAGCACCTGCGTGACCAGACCGCCTTCCACCTTGGCCCGGGCGTCGAAACGCCCGTCGCCGTTGGTGTCGAGGCATTGCGAAGCCACACTGCCGTCGGGGGCGAGGAAGAGCTTCTTGTTGGGGCGCGCGTGGCGGCCTTCGGCGACCTCCTGCACCTGTGCTCGACCCTCCGCATCGAAGCGGGTCAGAACGTCGGGAAACGCGTTCTGGTTGGTGTCGCGCACCTCGCGCCGGAGGCGCCCGGCTTCGAAATAGCGCCACAGGTCGATCTTGCAGTCCCCGTCGGTATCGTGACGCTCTTCGGCGACGCTTTCGTCGGCCGCGTAGCGCTGCACGAGATCGGTGCAGCCTCGCCCGCCTCGATCCTGCTCGACCTCCGTGATGCGTTCGCCCGCAAAGCGGGCGGTAAAGTCCGCGCGGCCGTCGCCACTGCGGTCTTCGGCGCGCTGCAGCACGGCGCCGGAGGCGTCGACGGTGATCCAGGTGTCGATGCGGCCGTCGCCATTACTGTCCGCTTCCTGGACCTCCCGCCCCTGCGCGTCCGCACTGCTGCGCCGGTCGATGGCGCCGTCGAAGTCTGTGTCCTGTTCGGTGCGCACCGCGACGTCGCCCTCGAAATAGACGAAGAGATCCGGGTTCCCGTCGGCGTTGGAGTCGCGCTCGGTCCGGACCTTGGTGCCCGCTTCGAAGAAGGTCAGCTGATCGAGGGTGCCGTCGCCGTCGCTGTCTTCTTCAATGCGAGCGGGGCGCTCCGCATCATCGAACTGGGTGAGCACCTCAAACTCGCCGTCCTGATCCAGGTCCTCGCGTTGTCGCGCTTTGCGCCCGTCGGCGTATTCGACGACCACCTCGGCACGACCGTCGCCGTCGCTGTCGGATTCGGTACGTGCGATCCGCCCCGCCTCGTAGAGGGTCAAGAGTTCGAAGCGGGAATCGCCGTCCGCATCCTCTTCCTCGCGAGCGAGGACGCCTTCGCGGTACCGCTTCACCAGGTCCGGGTTGCCGTCGCCGTTGCGGTCGAGCTCTTCGCGTTCGATACGCTCCGCCGCGTCGAAGTACACGGTGACGTCGGGCTTTCCGTCGCCGTCAGTGTCGCGTTCCTGGACGGCTTGGCGCCCGGCTTCGAAGCTCAGAGCGGTGTCGAAGCGGCCGCTCCCTTCCGTATCCCGCTGCTGGCGCACCAGCACGCCGCCCTCGAATACACTCACGACGTCGTAGTTGCCGTCGCCGGTGGTGTCGCGTTCTTCCCGGGTCTTCTGCCCATCGGCGTAGGTGGCGCGCACGTCGAAGCGCCCGTCGCCGTCCGGATCGCGCTCGTCACTCAGGACCTCGCCGCCGGGCCCGAGCGTTCCCCGCAGATCGACTTCCCCGTCGCCGTCGCTGTCTTCTTCGAACGCGGCGGGACGCCCCTCCGCAAACATGACGAAGCGGTCGGCCCGCCCATCGCCATCGCGATCCTCTTCGAGGCGCTGGGTCTGCCCCTGCGGGTCATTCTCGCGCCAGGAGTCCACCTGGCCGTCTCCGCGCGTGTCGCGCAAGACGCGTAGCTCGCTCCCCGTTTCCGGGTTGAGGCTGACCCAGGTATCCACACCGCCATCGCCGTCGCGATCTTGCTCCTGCTTTTCGAGGCGTCCCGTGGGGTCGTAAAAATTCCAGAGCTCGACCGCGCCGTCCCCGTCTTCATCAAGCTCCACCCGGAGCAGGCGCCCCTCACCGTGGAACTCAACGCGCTCGGGTCGCCCCGTCGCCTTGGGGTCGAAGCGGCGCCGGGCCAGTTCGCCCGCTTCGTACTCCGATACGACTTCGAAGTGCCCGTCGTAGTCGAGGTCGAGCTGCTCCTCTAGAAGCCTCTCGGCGGCGTCGAACTGATAGCGGGCGTCGATTTCACCGTCGGCGTTGCGATCTTCTTCCTGGCGGATCTTCTGGTCGCCGGCGTACTCAACGAAGGTGTCGTACTTGCCGTCGGCATCGGTGTCGGAGGAGCTGCGTAACCGCAGCTCGCCCTCGAATTCGGTGTCGAGGTCTTGGTTGCCGTCACCCGTGGTGTCCCGGGTTTCCCGGCGCAGTTCCCCCGCCTCGAACTGGCGGGTCAGGTCATAGCGGCCGTCGCCGTCCGCATCGTGATCCTCGCGCGCGATGCGACCTTCGGCATCGAAGCGAGCCTCAAATTCGGGCCGACCGTCGCCGTCGAGATCGCGAACTTGATGGTGCTCGATCTCGTTTTCGAAGGTCGAGACCGTGTCGAGGCTGCCGTTGCCGTCGGTGTCCGCCTCGCGCCGCACGCGCTTTCCATTCTCGTAATACGAGATGACGCTCGGTTCGCCGCGGGCCTCCGGGTCTTCCTCCTGCCGTGTCCGCTGCCCGTTGCGGTAGTGGATCACCACGTCGAAGTAGCCGTCAGCGGTGGTGTCCTGCTCCTCCCGGACTTTTTCGCCCGCGGTGTCGAAAGCGACGCGGACGTCCCGCTTGCCGTCTTTGCGCCGGTCTTCTTCCACAAGTACCGGTCGGCCGGCCTCGTAGACGACCCAGCGGTCGAGTTCTCCGTCGAAGTCGGTGTCGGATTCCTCGCGGCCGGGCTGACCTGCGTCGCTGTAATAGAGATGGGCGTCTGGCTTGCCGTCCCGATTCTGATCGGCGCGCTGTACGGCCGGCTCGCCTGCCTTGAATTCCACCCATTGATCGGGCGCGCCGTCGCCGTCGGTGTCGCGTTCTTGTTTGACCGGTACGCCCTCGGGGTCGTAGTCGACCCAGGTATCGAGGCGCCCGTCGAGATCAGAATCCTGCTCGGCCCGGCTCGGCACCCCGTTTTCGTAGCGGACAATCTCGTCGGGTTGGCAGTCGCGGTTGCGGTCGGTGCGTTTCTCGCTCAGCTGCTCCTGGGCGTTGTAGAAGAGCTCGACCGGCGGGCACCCTTTTTGCGCGGCGTAGCCGGGCACCGCCATCAGCAGGGCCGCGCAGGCGAAACCGGTAAAATGAGCGGCGCTAGTTCGACGCAAAGTCGGGGCTGAGGGTAAAGCTGCCTCGCAACACGTTGTCGGCGAGACAGCGAACCGGATCGGACATGGGCGGGAAGGGCGAGGCCGCGCGCAGCGCGTCCACCGCCGCCTGGCCGAGGCGGTCGTCGTCCGCGGAGACCAACTCGACGCCGCGGGCGGAGCCCGCCGGATCAATGCTAAAGCGCAGCACCGCCTTCACCCGGCGGCCGCCCGAATCGGTGGCGCGCCAGCGCGCTTCCATTCGCTGGCGGACCAGTGCCATGTAGCGCTGCACCTCGGACCGCTCCATGCAAGCATCGGGGGCCACGCCGCCGAGCCCACTCCCGGTTCCGCCGGTTCCACCGAGATGTCCGGTCCCGACCCGCGTATTCACGTTGGCGAGACGCGGGCCGCTGGGGCTACCCAGGACGTCGCGGTTCGAGACGACCCCCTCCCGCACCGAGGATCCCGCTTCGCGAACGTGGGCGGGCCCGGTCCCGATCGTGTTGCCCTCCGACACGACGGCATGGGGTCCTACCGAGGGCCCGACCGGGGCTTCGATCTCGATCGGGCCGCGCAGCGCGGGGGCCGCCGCGTCGGCGACCTCGACCCGCGTGCTCTCCACCCCGGCGATCGAAGTGACCGCAGTGACCGTCTCGACGGCCACATTGGAGCGATTGATCTGGCGCGGAGCGGCCACCGAGTGGACGGCGTCGATCTGCAATCGCTCGGCGGCCACCGAGGGGGCGGCCTGGGCGACCGCGGTGGGATTCACGACCTGTGGTGCGACGGCCTGGGCGGCCGGCCCGAAATTCACACTCCGGCGTTCGGCCAGGGCCCGGGGGGCCGGCGCCGGGTCCGGCGCGTTGCGCCGTCACCTTCGCCTGGCCGACTGGTTCCGCGGGCCGGCCGTGACGGTCGA
>CAZTOE010000017.1:626-11629 GCA_964615045.1 uncultured Spirochaetales bacterium | reverse complement strand
CGTTCACCGGAATCTCTTTGATCAGCCGGACCGGTATGACCTCGACCTCTTCGACCTCGGGAGCGAGCTGGACCAGGATGACGCCGATGCCCAATACGATGACGTGAAGCAGGACGGCCAGGGCCCCCGCCACAACCCTGGGCTTGCGACCGCCCGGCTCGGGGAGCAGCATCCCCGGAAACTCGACGGGGACGGGATTCGGTTTGGCGCCGCCCAAGCGCAACGACGCCATGGGCGTCGCGGGTTTGGCGCGACGGACGACGCGATCGATCTGCTCACTCGGCGGAGCGGGCGGGCGAAACCGCATGGGGGAGCATCCAGTGTTGAGCGCTGCCGGGAGCGCTACTCAGCATTGATTCGAGCGTCTTTTATCGGACGTCTCGGGAAGCGGTGAGATTCGCTGGGTTGTCCCGCCCCCATCGACGCCGTTTCAGACTAGGACGTGGCCCGGACGAGTGTCAACGTGACGCGGCGCGCAGAACGCGCGCAACGCGCCTTGGCGTGCGCCGATGGGTTGATTGGATAAGGTGAGGTGGCGTCACGGACTGACCGCCCTGGGGCACCAACGTGAGCCACCACCCGTCTCGGAAAGCTGAAGCATTTGGAGAATCGCGAAAAGCTGGGGAAGCAGGAGAAACAATTTGGGCGTTTCTCTCCCTCGTGGGTGGAGAGACCGGAGGTCGGAATTGGACAGTGTCACCGTTTTCAAGATGATTCAGGAGGGGTGGATCACTACGTATCCCCTCGCTGTGTGCTCGGTCATCACCCTGGCGGTGTTCTTCGAGCGTTTCTGGCGTTACCGCGGCATCGAAAAGCGGAGCCGTGATCTCACCCGCTCCACCGTGGAGGCGCTTTCGCGCCGCGATCTCGCGGCGGCCAAAGCGGCCAGTAGCCAGGCGAAGACGCCGCTGGCCGAGATCTTCGAAGATGGCCTGGCGTGGAAGAACATCGCTCTCGAAGACCTCGAGCGGATTCTGACTACATCGCGCAATGAAGCCCTCTCGGAAATGCGGCGCGGCTTGTGGATCCTCGGCACCATCGGGTCGCTGGCGCCGTTCGTGGGGCTGTTCGGAACCGTTGTCGGGATCATGAAGGCCTTCCACCAGATCTCCGTGGAGGGGTCGGGTGGCTTCGAAGTCGTCGCGGCCGGCATCTCAGAAGCCCTGATCGCGACCGCCGTCGGCCTCGGTGTGGCGATCATCGCGCTGGCGTTCTTCAACTATCTCCAGGTGCGGGTCGGCAAGATCGGCAACACCTTCATGCATTCCTGCGAACGCTTGGTGCAGGCGCTGTTGTACGTAGAGGCCTCGGGCGGCGCCGCCCGCGAGGAGACGCCGAGCGCTCCGGGGGTTGGCCATGGCCATCAGCAGCCTGCCTAGCGGTGATGACAACACCGGCGGGATTGTTGCGGAAATCAACATCACGCCGCTGACCGACATCTTCCTGGTGTTGCTGATCATCTTCATGGTGACCACCTCGGTGATCTCGAACCAGGGAAAGAATGTCGACCTCCCGAACTCGGCGGTCGCCTCACAGACACCCAGCGGTGTCACTGTCACGGTGACGGCGGGGGACGAGATCTCAGTGGATGGCCAGGTGGTCTCGATGGATCAGCTGGCCGTGACGCTCGAGGATGCGCTCGCCCAAGCGCGAGACAAGGTGGTGATCCTGCGCGGTGACAAGGAAGTCGTGCTCGGTCGGGCGGTGGGAATCCTCGACCTGGCGCAGCAGGCGGGGGCCACCGGCATCGCACTCGCCACCAAGCCGGGCAAGGTGCAAGGCGCCGAAGGCGCCGCGCAGTGAGCCGGAGGCGAACGAAGGTCACGGGTCAAGGCGCCGAAGGCGCCGCGCAGTGAGCCGGAGGCGAACGAAGGTCACGGGTCAAGGCGCCGAAGGCGCCGCGCAGTGAGCCGGGCGGGTTACTCCCGCGGCGTCGCGCCCAAAAACGCCATGGCCTCGAAGTAGTCCGGCCAGGTTTTGGCCACGCAGCCCGGATCGCGAATCACGACTCCGGGGATTCGCAGCCCGGCCAGCGAAAATGCCATTGCCATGCGGTGGTCGTCGTAGGTTTCGATGAGACCGGCCCGCAAGGCGCTCGCTCCGCCTGGCGGCGGCTCGATGGTAAGCCCGTCACCGGTTGCAGTCGCGCCCGCGCCGAGTTTGCGCAATTCCCTCTCGAGAGCCGCGAGTCGATCCGTCTCCTTGATTCGCAGATTGGCCACGTTGCGAATTCGGGTAGGACCCGCCGCGAAGAGGGCGACCACCGCGGCGGTGAGCACTGCGTCGGGCATCTGGTTCATGTCGACGTCCACCCCCTTCAGCGCACTCGCAGCGTCCGGACCCACGACGGAGATCCCCCCGGCACTGCGTTCCACGCGGCAGCCCATGGCGGCGAGCAGATCCAGAAACTGGAGATCCCCCTGGAGGGAAGTCGCAGGAAATCCCTGCACCCCCACACGGCCACCGCTGATCGCCGCCGCCGCGAACGGATAGGTTGCCGCCGAGGCGTCTGGTTCGATTGCGTAACGCGTTCCCCGGTAGCCGTGGGGCGCCGCGACCCGAAGGGAGCCGGTGCGCGTCCATGCCGCGTGGGCACCGAAGTCGTTCATCACCGCCAGTGTGAGGTCGATGTAGGGCCGGGAGACCACCTCTTGCCGGGGCTCAAGCACGACGTCGCGCTGCGCCCAAGGGGCTGCCAGCAAGACTGCCGACACGAACTGACTGGACCGGCCGGCCTCAATCGTGGTTTTCCCGCCCGGGATGCCCCCCCCGGCCACGCGGACCGGTGGACAGCCGTTCTTGCCCAGGATCTCGATTCGTGCCCCCAGGCCCCGGAGGGCGGCGACGAGATCATCGATCGGCCGCTCCCGCATGCGCGGCGTGCCGTCGACGACCACAGGGCCGTCGGCGAGAGCCGCCGCGGCCGTCAGAAACCGCGCCGTGGTTCCCGAGGCGCGCGCGTCGATTGGGCGTCGCGGGGCGCGAAGTCGCCCGCCACAGCCCTCCACGCGGATCTCTCCTGCGCCGCCCCGGTCACCCGCAGAGGCGATCCCAACCCCAAGCTCGGCGAGTGCCTGGCGCATCGCGTTGGTGTCATCGCTCTCGAGAGCGCCCTCGAGCAGGCTCTCCCCACTGGCGAGCGCCGCGCACACCAGCGCGCGGTTCGTGATGCTCTTGGACCCCGGCACCGAGACCGCGGTATCGATTCGACCCTGCGGGCGGATCTCATAGGCACTGGGATACTGGCGCGCCACAGGCCCCCCGGCAGCCAACACTCGGATCGGCGTGCGACAATGCTTGCGTTCCCTCGGGTGCTTCGCCACACTCGGGCGCCCGAAGCGCGCCCAAAATTACTCTTATAACAAGTACTTAGCCGGATACCGCATGATCAAGCGACATCTCTTCACACCGGGTCCTGTCCCGGTGCCCGATCGCGTCCGTCTGGCCATGGCGGCGCCCATTCTCCACCACCGGCAGGCCGATTTCTTGCCGCTCTTCGCGACCTGCCGGAAGGGGCTGCAGCGGATCTTCCAGACTGAGGAGCCGGTACTCATTCTCGCCTCCTCGGGAACGGGAGCCATGGAGGCCTCGGTCAGCAATCTCCTCTCCCCGGGTGACCACGCCCTGGTCGTGCGCGGCGGGAAATTCGGGGAGCGCTGGGCTGAGCTTTGCGAGGCCTTCGGCGTTCGCACCACTTGTATCGACGTGCCGTGGGGCGACCCCGTGGATCCCGACGAAATCGGCCGCGCCCTAGCGACCGAGCCCGACATCCGAGCCGTCTATCTCCAGGCGTCCGAGACGAGTACGGCGAGCTGCCACCCCGTGCGCGAGGTGGCCGAAGTGGTGCGCCGCGGCGACAAGGAGCGTCTTGTCGTGGTCGACGGCGTCACGGCGATCGGCGTGTACGACGTCCCGATGGACGCCTGGGGTCTGGATGTCGTGATCTCGGGCTCGCAAAAGGCGTTCATGTTGCCGCCCGGTCTATCGTTTATCTCGCTATCCCAGCGTGCGCGCCGCTTCCAGGAGAGCGCCACGAATCCCAGATACTATTTCGATCTCGCCAAGGAACTCAAAAGTCAGCCGCAAGATCAGACCGCCTACACCCCGGCAGTAACCTTGCTGGTCGGTCTCGCCGAAGCGCTCCGCATCATTCTCGACGAGGAAGGTCTGGAGGAGACCTGGGCGCGCACGGGTCTTCTAGCGCACGCCACCCGCGAGGCGATGACCGCCATGGGTCTCGAGCTGCTGTCGCCGCGGGCGCCGAGTCCAGCCTGCACGGCCGTATACGTGCCACCCGGCATTGAGGGCCCCGCACTGCGCAAGGTGTTGCGCGATGAACTCGGGGTCAACGTCGCGGACGGCCAGGGCAAGCTCAAGGGCAAGATCTTTCGCATCGCTCATCTCGGGTTCTATGACCGCTTCGATGCCGTGACGGCGGTCGCCGCCGTAGAACTCGGGTTGGCGCGGCTCGGTTGGTCGGGCCCGCGCGGACGCGGGGTTCAGCGCGTGACGGAGGTCCTGGCAGACGCACTGGAGGCTCGATGACCCGTATCCTGGTCAGCGACACGCTCTCTCGCGAGGGTCTCGAGATCCTCGAGCAGACCGACGGCTTCGAAGTCGACTACGCACCGGGACTTGCTCCCGACGCCCTGATCGAGCACCTGCGGGAAGCGCAAGGTCTGGTGATCCGCAGCGGAACCAAGGTGACCCGCGAGGCGATCGCGGCCGGCGACCAGCTGCGCGTGATCGGGCGGGCGGGGATCGGGGTCGACAACGTCGACTTGAACGCTGCCACCCAACGCGGCATCGTGGTGCTGAACACGCCCGCGGGCAACAACATCACCACCGCCGAGCACGCGATCGCCCTGCTCATCGCGCTGGCCCGCCACATCCCCCAAGCTACGTCCTCGATGCGGGCGGGGAAATGGGAAAAGAGCGCCTTCACGGGCATGGAGCTCTACAACCGAACGCTCGGCCTCCTCGGCCTGGGCAACATCGGCCGCGTCGTGGCGAGCCGCGCCCAGGGCCTGGGAATGCGGGTGATCGCCTTCGATCCGCACTTGCCCGAAGAGGTGGCGGCCAAGCTGGACGTCGAGCTCGTGGCACTGGACGAGCTTCTCGCTCGCGCCGACGCGCTGAGCGTTCACGTGCCCAAGACCAAGGAGACCACCAAGCTTCTCGGCGCCGCGGCGTTTGCCAAGTGCAGGCGCGGGGTCTTGTTGGTGAATGCGGCGCGGGGAGGCATCGTCGACGAAGCCGCGCTCTTGAACGCCTTGGAATCGGGGCAGGTCGGAGGGGCGGCACTCGATGTTTTCGAACAGGAGCCGCCGCCGCCCGATTACCCTTTGATCCAGCACCCGCGCGTGATCTGCACACCGCACCTGGGTGCATCTACCGAGCAGGCGCAGATCAACGTCGCCATCCAGGTCGCGGAGCAGGTCCGCGACTACCTGATCTCGGGGGTGATCCGGAACGGCGTCAACGCGCCCTCGGTGTCCCCCGAGATTCTCGAACAGATCCGCCCCTATCTCGTACTCGGCGAGAAGCTCGGACGCTTCCAGGGCCAGCTGTGCCCCACCGCCATCGAAGAGATCGAGATCGAGTACGCCGGCGACGTCGCGGAGCTACGGGTCGATCCGATCACGGTCGCGGTGCTGAAGGGTCTTCTGGAGTCGGTCTCGGACCGCGTGAACATGGTGAACGCACCGGTGATCGCGCGCGAGCACGGCATCAAGGTGATCGAATCGAAATCGAGTCGCCCCGAGGATTTCGCCAGTACTATCACGACGCGCGTAAGTGGTTGCGAAAACCACTTGATCGCGGGAGCCGTATTTCACGGATCGCAGCCCCGCATCGTTCGTCTCGATGATTTTATTCTGGAGGCGATTCCCGAGGGCTATGCCCTCGTGGTGCACAACCGCGATCAGCCCGGCGTGGTCGGCGCCGTGGGGACGATTCTGGGCGAGGCGGGGATCAACATCTCGCGCATGCAACTCGCGCTGCAGAGCGGGCGCGGGGAGGCGGCCATGTTAGTCAACATCGACGCGGCGCCTCCGGAGAAGGTACTCGAGCGACTGCGCGCGTTGCCCCACATGATCTCGACGCAACTCGTGGAGTTTTGAGATGACGACCCTGGTCGCAGTCGGCGCCCAGTGGGGCGACGAGGGCAAGGGCAAGATTGTGGATTGGCTCGCGCCGCGCGCCGATCTGGTGGTACGCTTTCAGGGCGGCAACAACGCGGGCCATACCCTGGTCGTCGATGGCGAACAGACTGTCCTGCACGTGGTGCCCTCGGGCGTCCTGCACGCCGACACCATCAATCTGATCGGTCCCGGCGTTGTGGTGAATCCCGAGGTTCTCCTCCACGAGCTTGAAGCGCTGGCGCAGCGCGGCATCCTGCGTGACCCGTCGCGGGTGCGGGTTTCGGGGCGCGCGCACGTGATTCTGGAGTGGCACATCGCGCTCGATCTGGCCCGTGAGCAAGCGCGTCGCGGGGAGAAGATCGGCACCACAGGGCGCGGCATCGGCCCGACCTACGAGGACAAGGTGGCGCGGCGCGGAATACGCATCGCCGACCTGCTCGACGCCGACTCGCTGCGCCCGGCCCTAGCGCGTGCGGCTCGCGAGCGAAATCGCGAGCTCGAATACTACGGGCGGCCGCCGATTGACGTCGACGTCGTGTTCGAGAGCGCCCGGAGCTTCGGGCGCAAACTCGAGCCCTACGTCGACCACACCGGTCGCATCCTGGTGCGCGCGCTGCGCGACGGAAAGAACGTGCTCTTCGAAGGGGCCCAGGGCACCTTCCTCGATATCGATCATGGCACCTATCCCTTCGTCACATCGTCCAATTGCGTGGCCGGAGCGGCGTGTACCGGTGCCGGCATCGGCCCCACGGCAATCGATCGCGTCCTCGGGATCAGCAAGGCGTACACCACCCGGGTGGGCGGGGGACCCTTTCCCACCGAGGAGTCGGGCGCGGCAGGCGAGCGGCTCCGGGAGCGCGGCAGCGAGTTCGGCGCCACCACCGGACGCCCGCGGCGTTGCGGCTGGCTCGACGTAGTGATGCTCCGCGAAGCGGCCACGGTGAATGGGCTGACAGGGCTGGCCCTCAACAAGCTCGACATTCTCTCGGGGCTGGCCCAAATCCCGGTCGCCACGGCCTACCGGATCGATGGCAAGAAGACCGACGAGATGCCGATGACCCTCGCCGAGCTCGCCCGGGCGGAGCCGGTGTACGAAGCCTTGCCCGGCTGGGATGAAGACGTGACCGGCGCTCGCCGCGACACCGACCTCCCCGCGGCCGCCCGCCGCTACGTCGAACAGATCGAACGTTGGGTCGGGGTGCCCGTCGAATTGCTGTCGGTGGGGCCCGGACGCGATCAAACCGTCGCCCGGAGCGATTTCTTCGGTGCCTGAGGTCCGAGGCCCCGCGATGCCCGTCGCGGCATCGTCCGGCCTCGTCGCCGGCCCGGCGTCTCTCGACGCCACGGGCGCCGCGCGGCGCTCGCTATCCGATGTCCACCTCGAGGTCCGCGATCTTTGGCTCCAGCGCGGATCGCGCCCGGTCTTCGAGGGACTGAACTGCGTGTTTCCGCGCGGCCAGATCACCGTCGTGGCGGGCGCGAGCGGCGGCGGCAAGACCACCCTCTTGCGAATTCTCGCTTGCCTGCTCCGCCCCAACCGCGGGGAGGTCTGGGTCGATGGCGAGGTCGAGCTCACCGGGCTCGCGGCCGCGGCGGTCCGGGAGTTTCGCGGACGCGTCGGAATGCTCTTCCAACACGGAGCACTCCTCGATGCGATGACTGTGTACGACAATGTGGCGCTGCCGCTCCGTGAGCACACCCGGCTCGGCGAGGCCGAGATCCGGGCACGCGTCGAGACGGTCTTCACCGCCGTGGGCCTCGAGGGCATCGAGGCGCTCCTGCCGGGCGAGCTTTCCGGTGGGATGGTGAAACGCGCAGGCCTCGCGCGCGCCTTGATAGGCTCTCCCGACATCCTGTTTTGCGACGAGCCCTTCTCGGGGCTCGACCCGCCCACCGTGCGTCGGGTGGAGGCCGTGCTGGCCGACGTCAACCGGCGCACCGGTGCGACGCTGGTGATCACGTCGCATCATGTGGCCTCGACCCTGCGCACAGCGCAGCACGTGGTCATGCTGATCGACCGTGGGGCGGTCTCGGGAACCCCCAAGGACTTGCTCGCGTCGCAAGATTCGCGCGTCAGCGGCTTTTTTCGCGAGCCCGAAGTCCTCGCGGCGATCGAGGCAGCAGATGGTTGACGTTGCCATGGCCGTACGCCGGCTCGGAGCCGAGACCATCGAGACCGTGCGCGGACTCGGCGAATTTGGCGTGTTCAGCTGGCGACTCACCGACGCCGGGTGGCGGCCACCACTGCGGATTGGCCGGCTGGTCTCCGAGGTGTACGACGTCGGCGTGCTCTCTCTGATCATCATTACGGTCTCGGGGCTCGCGGTGGGCATGGTCCTCGGGCTGCAGGGCCACAACACGCTGGTCCGATTCGGGGCCGAAGAGAGTCTCGGTGCGGTGGTGGGTCTCTCGCTGGTTCGCGAACTCGGTCCGGTGCTCACGGCGCTGCTGGTCGCCGGGCGGGCCGGATCGGCGATGGCGGCGGAGATCGCCTCGATGGTGGTCACGGAGCAGCTCGACGGCCTGCGCATGATGTCGGTCGACCCCCTCGACTTTGTCGTGTCGCCCAAGGCCTTTGCGATGCTGCTGGCGATGCCGCTCCTCGCCGCGCTGTTTGTGACCTGCGGGATCTTCGGTGGCTACTTCGTGGGAATCGTCTTGCTGGGTGGCGACGGCGGCAACTACCTCTCGGCCCTCGAAAGCGCTGTCAACTTCGAAGACGACGTCGCGGGCGGTCTTCTCAAGGCGGTGGTCTTTGGCGCGCTGGTTGGTTTGATCGCGACTTTCCGGGGCTTCACGGCCGCGCCCACTTCGGCGGGCGTCAGCGCGGCGGCGACTTCGACCGTTGTCGTGGCGTCGGTCGCGACCCTTGTGTTCGACTACATCATCACGGCTCTGTGGGGCGTTTGATATGCAGGACAGTCAGGGCGGCTGGGGACGGGATCTTTGGGTGGGACTCTTTGTGCTCGTCGGTCTGCTCTCGCTCGCCTATCTCTCGTTCCAGGTGGGTGGGGTCCAATACCGGGGTCCCGGTGGGCTCTCGCTGGTTGCCGTCTTCGACGAGGTCGGGAGCCTGAAGCCCCGCGCCCAAGTGGTCGTGGGAGGGGTCAAAGTCGGCCAGGTGGAAGCGATCCACCTCGACCGGGACTTCCGCGCCAGGGTTTTTCTCGAACTCGACGGCGACCTCGCGCTCCCCTCGGACACCTCCGCCTCGATCCTCACGGCGGGTGTCCTGGGCGACCAGTACATTGCATTGGAGCCGGGCGCCGACGAGAGGACCCTCGTCAGCGGCGACCAGATCGAATACACGCAGGGCGCGGTGATCCTCGAACGGCTGATTGGGAAGCTCGTGCAAAACCTGGGCGCGGGGCCCAAGAAGTGACGGATCGGCCGGGCGCGCCGATGCGGAGGGCCTTGGCAGGGACCGTCGCCGGCCTGTTGATCTGGCTCGCGCTGGGCTGTGTCAACTCGACCTCGACGCCCCCGACGGCGGACCCGCTCCGATCTATCAACCGCCCGATCTTTCGCTTCAACGTGGCGCTCGACGACTACGTCGCGGGACCCGTGGCTCGCGGCTACAAGCGCGTCACGCCGCAGCGTATGCGAACCTCGGTCACGAACTTCTTCTACAACGTGGATTTTCCCAAACGCTTCGTGTCGAGCGTCGGCCAGGCGGAGGGGCACAAAGCCGCTAGCGAGGTCGCCCGCTTTGCGGTGAATTCGACCTTCGGGATCGGTGGCCTCTTCGATCTGGCCAGCCGTATGGGCCTCGAGAAATACGACGAGGACGTGGGGCAAATGCTCGGCCGCTGGGGGCTTCCCGGCGGACCCTATTGGGTCTTGCCTATTCTGGGCCCGTCCAACCCGCGGGACACGGTCGGGATAGCGGGTGAGGCTTTCTTGAGCCCGATATTCTGGGTTTCGCGCCTCTGGATCAACTACTTGGGCCTGGGGCTCGGCGTGCTCAATCAGGTCAATCGCCGCGCCGAGTTTGACGAAGAGATCGCTGACTTTCGCCGCGGCGCCCTCGATTTATATGTTTCCACGCGGGATGCGTACCTTTCGCGGCGCGAGGCCCAGATTGCGAATGAGGACCCGGACGCGAAAGACGACGAACCCGGTGATGATCTCTATGATTTCGACGAGGAACCCGATGCCGAGACACCCTGACCGATTGCGATGCCGGCTCGCATGGGCCGGCGCGATGGCCCTCACGGCCTCCATGGTGGCCGGCGCCAGTGCGGGCGCCGCGCGAGCCGACGACGAGGCCGACGCCCGCGCTTCGGTCGAGGCGACCATCGACGAGGTGATGCGGATCCTCCACGACGACGTCATGACGCTGGAGAACAAGAAAGACCACGTCGAAGCGATCGCGATCGAGAATTTCGATTTCGACGTGATCTCGCGGCTCGTCTTGGCCCGCAATTGGCGCAAGTTCAACGATACCCAGCGCGCCGATTTTGCGGAGGCCTTCAAGCATCATCTCTCTGCCACGTATCGCGACACGCTCGACAACTTCTCCGACGAAACCATTACCGTCGAGAGCTCGCGGTCGGAGCGGAACGGCGACGTCACTGTCAAGACCGTGGTGCACGTCCAGGGCGATAAGGTCCTGGTCGACTACCGGATGCGCAAGCGCGAGGATCGCTGGCTGGGGATCGACGTGATCATCGAAGGCGTGAGCCTGGTGCAGAACTTTCGGGCCCAGGCCCAGGAGATCGTGACAAGCGAAGGCCCCGATGCGCTGATTCAACGCCTGCGCGACAAAAACACGGCCGAAGCTGGCTGAGGTGCCTCCCGGCGCGCCACCGAATTGTTCTGGGGTCGCTAGCTCAATTGGTAGAGCAGCGGGCTTTTAAC
>CAZTOE010000017.1:0-616 GCA_964615045.1 uncultured Spirochaetales bacterium | reverse complement strand
CCCGTTGGTTCAGGGTTCGAGTCCCTGGCGACCCACCAACAATTCCTCGCGATTGCCGGGTGGAGCGCACGGAGCTCCGTCAGTTCCTATGTGTGCCCATGATTTGGTGAGAGTGCTAATAGGCTGGATTGCGGCTAGGCGCCCAGCCGAGCGGACGAGAGAGACACTGGGAACCACTATGACAAGAGTTCTTCTCGTGCTTGCAATCCTGTTCGGTGCCCACCTGACCCAGGCACAGAATCTCCTCTTGAATGGCGATTTCGACAACGACATTTCGGATTGGGAGAACGCATCTAGCTACTTGTGGTCTGTGGAAGACCGCGATGCTGATCCGCAATCGGGGTCGGTCGAGATTCCGATCTCGTCCACTCCATCCGTTGTCGTACAGATGTGGTCGTGTTTCCCTGCTTCCGAAGGCGCCGAGTACGCTTACGGCGCCAGCTTCTTCATCCCAAGCGGCGGCACCGCCGGTGTCCAGGCGGACGTATGGGTCCAATGGTTCGATGCTCTCACGTGCAGCCCCGGCGGAAACATTACCGGAGGGTCGCCGGTGACTCTCTTGGACACAGTGGGAACCTGGGTTGACATCGAGGGCAGCGATATCGCTCCTGCGGGC